>JBCDKL010000039.1:0-15636 GCA_038746695.1 Pseudomonadota bacterium
ATCAGGCGTCGAGCCACCAGCGCTTGATGAAGTGTCCGCCATCCATCTCCCAGCCGCCGCCGAGATCGCCATGCAGGACCTTCTTGTTGAGGCCCGCCACATCCTGGCCGAAGGCGGGGATGATCGTGCCGCCCTGTTTCGAGATGAGCATCTGAACCTCAGAATACATCTCGCGGCGTTTGGCAGGGTCGAGCTCGGCGCGGGCGCCGGTGACCAACTCATCCACCCGGGCGATGTTGATCCGGCTGTCGTTCCAGGGCGCCTCGGAAGTATAGGCGATCGACAGGATCATATCTTCGACCGGGCGCGGTCCCCAATAGCACGCACAGAACGGCTTCTTGTTCCAGACATTGTTCCAGTAACCGTCCTTCGGCTCACGGATGATGTCCAGATTGACGCCGATCTTGGCGAGATCCGCCTGGAACAGCTGCGCCGCGTCCAGCGCCCCGCCAAAGGCCGTGTCGGCGACATGGTAGGGCACGGTGGCGCCTTCCATCCCAGCCTTGACCAGCATGGCTTTGGCCTTGTCGAGGTCGAAGTCGTTCTGCTCGACATCCGGGTCGTGATACTGGAAGCCCGGGCCAATCGGTTGGTCATTGCCGACCACGCCGTAACCGAACAGGATCTTCTCGACAAACGCCTCGCGGTTCATCGCATGCTTCAGCGCCATGCGCAGTTCCAGGCTGTCGAACGGTGCGGTATCGACATGCATCGGCATGGTGAACATCAGGTTCGACGGCACCGCCTGGATCTTGATCGCCGGGTTGCGGGTCAGCAGATGGATGGTCGACAGGGCCGGGCGGTTGATCACATCCACCTGTCCGGTCATCAGCGCGTTCTGCCGCGCGCTGTCATCCAGGATCGCGGTGATCTCGCAGCTATCGACATAGCCGAACTGATCCTGCTGCCAGGCATTCGGGTTGCGGCTCAGCTCGACCCGGATACCTGGATCAAAACTGTCCAGCAGGTAAAGCCCCGTGCCGACGCTTGAGAGCACATCCGCCTTGCCGTCTTTGGTCGGCAGAATGTTCATGTGGTAGTCGGTCATCAGGAAGGGGAAATCGGCATTCCCGCCCGATAGAGTGACGACCACGGTATCAGTGCCATCGGCGGTCACATCCTCGATCCCGGCAAAGACCCCTTTGGCGCCCGAGGTGGATTCTTCGCCCCGGTGGACATTGATCGAGTTGATCACGTCCTCGGTGGTCAGGCTTTTGCCATTCGAGAACTCGACACCGGCACGCAGCTTGAACCGCCAGGTCTTAGCATCGGAGCTGGCCTCCCAGCTCTCTGCCAGGCCCGGCTGGGCGCTGTTGTCCTGGCCGACTTCGACCAGGCTGTCGCGGAAGGCGCGCGAGACCACGATCATGCCGGTGGCGTTGAAGGTCGCCGGATCCAGGCTGTCGCCTGTGTTCATGTCGTTGAGGCCACATTTCAGATGGCCGCCGCGCTTCGGAGTGGCCGCCTGGGCCTGATCCCAAATGCCACCAGCCACGGTAGCAGTCATGCCGGTCGCCACCGCGCCGACGATGAATTGCCGCCGCGTGGTCTTTGGATCGGCTAGCATGCGGTCGATGAGATTTTCGTCTGTCATGGAATACTCCCGTTTCTCTCTGATCGTTCTTGTTTGACCGTTATCGTTTGATCGGTTTTTGGATCTCAGCCTGTCTGGATCTCGTGGATTGGGCTCTCTGCCCGCCGGGACCCCACCGGTGCCCGGCCCGGCGCGATATCTTCTTGCTCGGACTCGCGGTTCCTGTCGCAAGCCGCGTGGCCGGTAACGCCCCGCGGATATGTCCAAGCACGCGCCATCGAACGAGACGCTAGGTGCGCGAAGCGGGCTGTGCAACCCCTCTCGACACAAGAATGGCTCTCACCCAGCGGATAATGCCGGGGATGTTTCATGAAGGAGTGATGACACTCCCCATGGCGCTCCGGTATAACGCGCCTGCGAAGTGCGCCGACTCGGTCCGACTCGATCTGGCCTGGTGCACTGCAACGGGGCGTGGAGAGCGTGGATGGCTTCGACAGGGTGCAGTCCCGGGCACGGTACCTCTATTGCCGATCCAGAAGCCGAAGAGGATGGCGAGCGTGCCTGGCCAAGGCATCCTTTTGATCCGACGTCTTCCCCCGATCTATCGGACGACAAGCTGCACGAGGAATGCGGCGTGTTCGGTGTGTTTGGCCTCGACCAGGCCGCTACCTATGTGGCTCTCGGGCTCCACGCGCTGCAACATCGCGGGCAGGAGGCGGCGGGGATCTGCTCCTACCACCCGGCGACCAGCTTCAACACGGTCCGCAGAATCGGCTATGTCCGGGATAATTTCACCAAACAGCCGGTCATGGACCTGTTGCCGGGGCGACTGGCACTGGGTCATACGCGCTATTCCACGGCAGGTTCGAAGGGCGCAGCACTCCGCGACACTCAACCGCTTTATGCCGATTTCGCGATGGGCGGCTGCGCGGTCGCCCATAACGGCAACCTGACCAACGCCAAGGCGCTGCGCGAGCAACTGATCGAACGCGGTTCGATTTTTCAGAGCGCCTCGGACACGGAATGCATCATTCATCTAATGGCCCGGTCGATCCAAAAAACGATCCCAGACCGCATGAAGGACGCGCTGCGCCTGGTCGAGGGCGCGTTCAGCGTGGTCGCCATGACTCGCACCAAGATGATCGGCGTGCGCGACCCCAACGGCGTGCGCCCCTTGGTCCTAGGTCGATTGGGCGAGGCTTGGGTCTTCGCCTCCGAAACCTGTGCGCTGGACATCATTGGCGCCGAGTTCGAACGCGAGGTGGAGCCGGGCGAGATGGTGATCGCCTCGCATAAGGGTCTGGACAGTTTCTTCCCCTTCGAACCCGCACAAAGCCGGTTCTGCGTGTTCGAACACGTCTATTTTTCACGCCCCGACTCCGTGATCGACGGGCTCTCGGTCTATACCGCGCGTGAGCGGATCGGTATGGAACTGGCGCGCGAAGCGCCGATCGAGGCCGATCTGGTCTGCCCGGTGCCCGACAGCGGCACACCCGCCGCGATAGGCTATGCCAAGGAAAGCGCGATCCCCTATGCGATGGGGATCATCCGCAACTCCTATACCGGGCGGACCTTCATCGAGCCGACCGACGAGATTCGCGATATGGGGGTCCGTCTGAAACTCAACGTGAACCGGGCGCTGATCAAGGGCAAGAGAGTGATCCTGGTGGACGACTCGGTGGTGCGCGGCACGACCAGCCGGAAGATCAAGGATATGGTGCGCGAGGCGGGTGCTGCCGAGGTGCATTTCCGCATCGCCTCTCCCCCCACCCGTTGGCCTTGCTTTTACGGTGTCGATACGCCGGATCGCGACAAGCTGATGGCCGCCAGCATGAATGAGGCCGAGATGGAGGAGGCGCTGGGGGTCGACAGTCTGCGATTTGTTAGCATCGATGGTCTCTACCGCGCCTGCGGCTTGCCCCAGGGCCGCGACGCCGCAAAGCCGAGATTTTGCGATGCCTGTTTCACGGGCGACTATCCCATCGAACCCTCCGACGCCCGCGCCAACGGCATCCTGGACGTGGCGGCGGAGTAAGAGAGACGCCCTCTCCGAAGTTGCATTACGATCGCTTCGAAGCGGCCTGCGCGCCGACAAGAGCGTGGTGATAGAACGTTCGAATGCGATGCCTGCACAGGCTCTTTGCCAATGCGAATGATCTGCGACCCCATATGCCCCTGGCCAGCCATAGGATCGGGTTGCTAGAGAACCCGGATGACGGAGAAGATCGCACTCGTCACCGGCGCCTCGCGAGGGTTTGGATTCGCCGCTGCCCGGGCCCTGGGCCTGGCGGGCTGGCATGTGGTGGCCGTGGCCCGCACAGTCGGTGGGTTGGAGGAGTTGGACGATGCCGTCCAAACCGCCGGCGGCCAGACGGTGTTGGTGCCGCTGGATATCACCGACGATCCGGGGCTCGAACGGATGGGCGCAGCCCTGCATGGCCGGTTCGGGCGGGTGGATCTCTGGCTGCACACTGCAGTGCATGCACCGCCGCTCAGCCCGGCGGAGCATGTCGATGCCAAGGATCTCGACAAGACAATCGCCGTAAATGTCCGCGCCTTCCAGCGTCTGATCCGGGTGGTCGACCCGCTCTTGCGTTTCGCCTCCGCCCCACATGCGCTGATCACAGCCGAGGATGAAGTCGGCTCAAAGTTTTTCGGCGCCTATCGGGCCAGCAAAGCCGCTCAATCCGCATTGACCCAGGCCTGGGCCGCCGAGGCTGCAGCGAAGATCACCGTGGCAGAGATCATCCCCCCACCGATGCCCACAGCCACCCGCGCCCGTTTTTTTCCCGGAGAGGACCGCAGAACGCTGACCGAGCCCGCCGAGGTCGCGGAGCGGCTAATCGCGCGGCTCGACAGCCGCATCGCGCCAGGTGAGCGGATCCTGCTCTGACCTCTAACGGCGAGAACCGTGCAAGGCCCTTAAGGGCGCCTTGCGCCTACGCGTCGAAGCAGGGGCTAAGTGTCGTGGATGCATCAGAGGCTTGACCGGTGTCGCTCATGCGCCCGCTCGGGGAGAGTATAGGGTGCTGTCGCCGAAACAAGTGGGCCGCTTCCGCTGCACTCAACCCTTGTCATAGGGGTTTTCGCCCTTGCGCAGGATCAAGCGGATCGGGGTGCCCCAGAGGCCAAAATCCCGTCTCAGACCGTTGACGAGGAACCGGGTATAGCTCGCGGGCATCTCGTCAGCACGCTGGCACATCGCCACGAAAGTCGGCGGGCGGGCCTTCACCTGAGTGATATAGCGGATCTTGATCCTCCGCCCGCCAGGTGCCGGAGGCGGGTGTTGGGCAATCTGCTCGGCGAGCCAAGTGTTCAGCTTGTTGGTCGAGATCCGGGTGTTCCAGAGGCCATGCATCTCCTCAATAGACGTCTTCAGCCGGTTGAGACCCCGCCCCGTGAGCCCCGACAAGGTCACCAGCGGCGCGCCGGAGAGCTGCGGCAAAAGCCGCCCCGCCATCTCGCGCAATTCCTTGGTCCGGCTGTCGCGATCCTCGGCCAGATCCCATTTTGAGATCGCTAACACCACCGCCCGCCCCTCACGCTCGGCCAGATCCGCGATGCGCAGATCCTGGGTCTCGAAGGCAGTGGTCTCGTCCATCAACACCACGACCACCTCGGCGAAGCGGATCGCGCGGGTGGCGTCGGAGGTGGAGAGCCGCTCGAGTTTCTCCTGCACTTTGGCGCGTTTGCGCAGACCGGCCGTGTCGAAAATGCGAAAGCGGCGGCCCTCCCATAGGGTCTCTAACCCGATCGCATCGCGGGTGATCCCGGCTTCCGGGCCCGTCAGCAGGCGGTCCTCGCCTAGGATCGTGTTGATCAGGGTCGATTTGCCCGCATTCGGACGGCCCACGACAGCGATCTGAAGCGGGCGGTTCTGGGCCAGCGCATCTGCATCGCTGTCCGGGTCGAACGCTTCCTCCCGATCCCGCGCGGCAAAGCGGTCGGCATGCGGCATCAGCGCTGCGTAGAGTTCTCCCATCCCCTCGCCATGCTCCGCCGAAAGGCCAATCGGATCGCCGAGACCCAGGGAATATGCCTCATATATCCCCGCCTCGGCCGCCGAACCTTCGGATTTGTTGGCGGCCAGGATCACCTCACCGCCTTGACGGCGCAGGAGCTCCGCCAGGGCCTGATCGGTCGGGGTCACACCGGCGCGGGCATCTATGACGAAAAGACAGAGATCGGCCATCGCCACCGCCCGCTCGGTCAGTTTGCGCATGCGGCCGGGCAGGCTCTGATCCGTGATCTCCTCCAGCCCCGCCGTGTCGATCACGGTGAAGGCAAGATCTCCTAGCCGCGCCTCGCCCTCACGCAGATCACGGGTCACCCCGGGCTGATCATCGACCAGGGCGAGACGTTTTCCCACCAACCGGTTGAAAAGCGTAGATTTTCCCACATTGGGGCGGCCGACGATGGCAACGGAAAAGCGCATCGCCGCGATATGCACCGATGCGGCCTTGTTGGCAAGCAGTTGGAAGGCTGATTAGGCGGCGGCCTGCCTGCGCGGGCGGCGCGGCCGCCGGGGCCTGCGGCGCTGTGACTTCGCAGGGGCTGCCTGGCGCTGGGCCGCGGGCTTAGTCGCGGACTTCGCTCTGCGCCCCGTTTGTCGGCCCAACCAGCCAGCGACAACGGAGACGAGACGCGTTAGGCGCCCGCGCTGCTCGGTCAGTTTTCCATAGACCCAGTCGAGCCCGGTAACGAGGCCCAAGAATGTGCTGAGTACGGCGATGATTTCCCAGAGAGTGAGCATGGATTATGGATAACAGAACACCGCTGGAAACACCAGCCGCGGCCACTCAGCCGCTGAACAGCGTCTTGTCGATCAAAAGCGGCAAGAGCGGGATCAGCGCCGATGTCCCTGCCGCCTGAAAGAACCGCAGAGTTGTGGTCGGCCAATCCGGCAGGCGCTGGATCCGGTCGATCTCGGCGAAGAGATTGCTGCGCTGCCCGGCCTGCTCCAACGCCTCGAGCCCTGCCAATTGCCGCCCCAATTCGCCGAGCCTCGCGCGTTTCATCCGCACCAGACGGAGGTGATAGGGCCATTGCACGATGACGAACATGGCCAGCACGAACAGAACCACCGGATAGCCGATATAGAGCATCACTTCGGAGGAGAGTGCGGCCACCGAAGGGGTGACGCCGCCAACGAAAAGACCGGTGAGTTGGTAGGGAAGCAGCGTCAGCAGGATCAGCAGAAAACAGCGATGCAAAAGCCGACCCAGCCGCAGCACGCTGAAATCGTGGAACGGGAGCTCGAAGCGATGAAAGAGGCCGAAACGGTAGAGCCCGGTCCCGACACGTAGCAGGATGATGAGCGCGATCCCGGCCATGGCAGCGGCCAGAAAGATCGCCAGATCGCCGCTCTGCCGCGCAAGGGGTGGCACCTCCTCGGGCAAAAATCCGGCAACGCGGTAGACCGAGGTAACGCCGAACGCGAAGATCAGCGAGAGACCCAGTGCCCAGAGCGGCAGGCTAAACCCCTCACGGACATCTCCAAAGCCGAATCCCGGTGTTCTGTCAGGCTCGGCCGAGCGGAAGATCTCGCCACATTCCTCGTTGAATTCTGCGAACAGGCCCCGGCAGACCAGCACGGCGGCGATGACCATTGCCGCTCCCATGGGGAAGAAAATCACCGGCCAATGAACCTGGCCCCAGATCGCCCAGAGATGGAGACCGATCGCCAACGCCTCTGCGCTGCCCAGGATGATCAGGACCAGTGCTACCCGGTCCGACAAAATCCCTCCAGGCGCCGGTGCCACGCCCGACATCTCTAGCGCAGCGCGATCAGATCGCCGTCATCGCCGAGCACATAGACAGTGCCTCCGGCCGAGATCGCCCCGGTGCGCGAGCCGCCGGGGATTTCGGCGATCACCTCGCCTTCGCCGGTCTCGCCATCGAAGGACCAGAGATTTCCAAGGCTGTCGGTCACCAGAGCCTGGCCTCCGACCAGGATCGGGCCGGAATAGGTAATCGGGTCTTCCTCGTCCTCTTCATCCTCCCATTCCGGGAGCTGGGTTCTCCAAAGGATCACTCCGCCGCGCAGGTCAAGCCGGATCAACTCGGCCAGATCGCTCATCAGGAACAGCGTCTCTCCCACCGGCCAGGGCGGGCGGATCGCGCCGATGCCACGGGTCCAGACCCGCGAGCCGCTGCGCCCGTCAAGTGCTACCAGCCGTCCGCTTTGATTGGCCGTCACGACCAGGGGGCCGGCAATCACAGGATCCCCAGAGAGATCGGTGATCGAGGCGCGGGCCAACCCGCGTCGCCCACCGGACATCACCGCGCTCCAAACCGGGTTTCCCGAGCGGATATCGACCCCCAGAAGCTCGCCCGAGGAATAGGGCAGCAGCGCCAGGCCGCCAGCCATCGCCGGGCTGGCCCCGCCCAGCAGACCCGCCTCGGAGGTGATCCCCTGATGGCGCCAGATCACCTGGCCGTCACCGGTTGACAGCGCAAAGCTCTGATTGTCGCGGGTCACGGCGACCACCAGATTGTTGGCGACGGCGGGCGGTGCCCGGAACGGCGCGTTGAAGCGCTGGCGCCAAAGGATCTCGCCGGAGTTCAAGTCCAGCGCAAGAACCTCGCCAAACCCGGTGGCAGCGAACATCCGGTTGCCTTCGATCGCCAGACCGCCGCCAAAGCCTTCCTCACCATCCTCACCCTCGGGCGCCAATTCGGTGCGCCAGCGCTCGGCCCCAGTCGACCCGTCGAAGGCGCGGATCTCGGCGGCTGCGTCCAGGGTAAAGACGACCCCTCCTACCGAGATAGGCGGCGACGTGATCCAGCTGTCATCAGAATTGCCCTGGCCCGCATCGGCGCGCCAGGCAGTGGTCAGGCTGACCGGCCCGGCGATATTGCCGCTATTATGATTGGCGCGGCCATTGGTCTGGGTCCAGTTCTGTAGGGGCTGGGGCACCGGCAGGGGTTGGCGGATGGTCTCGCTCGCCTGATCCACATTGTCCTGGAGACGCAGTTTGATCCGCTCGCCCTCGAGGCGATCTTCATCATCGTCGAAAAGCCCACAGCCCGCCAGGAAGAGCACTGACACAGCAAGGGTTGCGATCCGAAGCGGGCGAAGAAGGGTCAGATCGGTCATTGCGTGCCCCCGGCGCTGGTCTCGTCCATCGCCCCGGTGGCGCGGAGCAGATCGATCGCCCGCGCCTGCAGCCCCCGCGGCAATTCGGGATCGGCCAGAAGTGCCTGCAATTCCTGTTGCCCGCCCGCCAGATCACCGAGATTGAGCATCAGAACTGCGCGCAACTCGCGCGCCAGCAGCCGGTAGGGGCGGCCCGGGGCCATCAGCGCTTCGAGCTCGCGCATCACCCCGGCGGGATCGGCGGTCATCGCCTCGATCCTCAGCGCCCGCAGCCGGGCGAGATCAGTGAAGGCAGTGGCGATATCGGCGCGGGTCGAGATTTCTCGATAGATCTGGGCTGCCGCGGCGGGATCCTCGGCCACCAGCGCTGCCTCTGCCCTGCGGAAATCGGCCAAGGCAGCGGGTGGTCCGGCCAGAAGGCCGCGTGCCTCTTCTGCCCGCTCGCGGTCGGAGAGATCGGAGCTGAGCAGGATTTCTCCGATCGCCTCGGCCGCCGCTTGATCCTGGTCCTGCTGCCATTGCCAAAGGGCTGCGAGCCCCACCAGCGCCAGAGCGCCCAGGCCAACCCAAGGGCCCCAGCGCTTGAGCTGCCGGTTCATCCGGTCGCGATCGACCTCTTCGCTGACCTCGCGGATAAATGAATCGCTTTCGCTCACAAACGCCCTCCGTCCCGTTGGCGCGCGACCATAGAGCCGAGCGCCTCGGGGGGAAAGAGTTTTACGAATTGACCGAAAAGACGCGCCCGATAGGGGCCGCAGATGGGTCGCGGGCGCCGGATAGGCCGCCGCCCGCGATCAAATCGATGCGCCGTTGATCAGCCCAGAAGGCCGGTCACATAACGGTCGCTGGCCAGCATCACCATCATATGGATTGCGAAGCTGCCGATGATGACGATCAGAAAGCCGCCAATCACGCCCTCGGCCGGGAAGACCGCGCGCCAGATTTTCCAGATATCGTTCATGTCAGTCTCCTCCGATCACGGGAACCAAGGCAGCCAGGAATAGACCAGCACATGGGCAACGAACGCCGCGCCGCCCCAGATGATCATGCCACGGCAGATATAGTCGTGGACCTCCTTGCATTCGTCGTCGGTGAGACCCGTCCGGTTCATCGCCGGAGATGGTGAGTCAGCCATCGCACTCCTCCATTGTCTTGCATCATCCGCCCTGCCGACCGCCCCTCCCGGGCCGGTGCAGACGACACTCATTCGAGCGCGGCTGCGCCTTTCGAGACCCTGTCAAGCTGGGCTGCAAAGCAGGCACCACAATTCCACTTTCTGGGATGATCGTCAATAAAAGATGACATATAATGCTGTACAATTTACTTTACAATTGTTCCTGACCGCCTGGCGCAGCGGCGGTCACCGAAGGCGCGGCACCAATACGGCTGCAGGCTCCGGCACAGACTTGCCCGACGATTCGCCTTCCAATCGGAGACGAACGAACCGAGGCAGGATTGAGTGGTGCTAGGGCTTGGGATCATATGCTCGCCGCTAGAGTGGGCAATCTTCGGCCCCAGGGCGGCGTAAAACGATTCCAGACAATAGGCGGAAAATCGCGTTCTAAAACTTGCAGTCGCACGTTCGAGAATCAGAGACCAACGCAGTTCAATTCGATTAGAGCCCTCTAGCCACGAGGTTTTACCCTCCTGTTCCTTCGAGCCTGGTGGCGTCAGAACGTCGAGGGACTAATCCTTCTTGCGATAGGTATGCTCGTCGCCTGGGAAGCTTTTCGCACGGACTTCCTCAGCATACATCCGGACGCTGTCCTGCATCATCTCCTGCATGGTGCCATAGCGTTTGACGAAAGTCGGAACCCGAGGCAGCAGGCCGACCATGTCCTCGAAGACCAGGATCTGCCCGTCGCATTCGCGGCCCGCACCGATGCCGATGGTGGGGATGACAAGCTCGGCGGTGATCCGCTCGGCCAGGCTGACTGCCACGCCCTCGACCACCACTGAAAACGCGCCCGCCTCTTCCACCGCCCGCGCATCGGCCACAACACCGTCAAACGCCGCCTCGTCGCGTACCGCCTTGAAGCCGCCCGCCGTGTTCATCGCCTGGGGCATCAGGCCGATATGTGCCATCACCGGGATCCCGCGGCGGGTCAGGTGGCGGATCGTGGGCGCCATCTCGGTCCCTCCCTCGAGTTTCACCGCATGGCACCCGGTCTCCTTGATCACGCGGCTGGCGTTTCGGAAGGCGACTTCCGGGCTCTCCTCGAAACTGCCAAAGGGCATGTCGACCACCACCAATGCCTTATCGGCGCCGCGCATCGTTGCCTGGCCATGCATGATCATATGCTCCAACGTCACGCCCAGCGTGTTCGGCATGCCATGGATCACCATGCCCAGACTGTCCCCCACCAACAGCAGATCGCAGACCTCGTCACAGATCGCGGCCACATGGGCGGTGTAGGAAGTGAGACAAACCAGCGGTTCGCTCCCTTTGCGGGCCGTGAAATCGGGCACTGTCATGCGTTTGCGCGGTTTGACATCGGGCTCGGCGATGGCGGCGCGTTTTGAGATCGTGGAACGGGTGGACATGGGGGCTCCTCCGGAGCGGTTTTCCGCAAAGGCTAGACGGTCTTGCCCGGCAAGCAAAGCCGGTATGCACGCCCAGATTTGCAACCCAACCAAGCGTCACGTTTTGTTGACGGACGGAAGTCGCTATATTGGGTCGTAATACCCGGCCTATCGAGCGGAGATGGAAGCGATAAATGCGTATTGGATCGATCGTGCTGGCATTGGCGCTGGTGGCGGGCCTGGCCTATTGGTTTGGCTATCGCGACCCCGATCAGCGCGCCGCCCTGATCGCAAGGGCCGGGGGCGAGACGGTCGCACCCGACCCGGAGGACCTGCCGATGATCGAGGGCCAGGAGGAGGCGTTGCGTCCGGTTTCTGTCATGGTTCTTGAAGTGGCCGCGAGCGAGACCCGTCAGAGACTGGTGGTCCGCGGGCGCACCGAGGCCAACCGCACCGTGCATGTGCCGGCCGAGACCACCGGCATCATGGTCAGCCAGCCCTTGCGTCGCGGGGCCGAGGTTGCTGAAGGGCAGGTGCTTTGCCAACTCTCGTCCGGCACGCGCCAAGCGCAACTAAGCGAAGCCGAGGCACAGCTTGCTCGCGCCCAGGCCGATTTTGCCGCCGCCGACCGGTTGAGCGAGCGCGGGTTCGGCGCCGAGACCACCCGAAACGCGCGCAGGGCCGAGCTGCAAGCTGCCGAGGCAGCGGTCGATCTGATCGAATGGGATATCGAGAAGCTGGTGATCCGCGCGCCCTTCGACGGCGTCCTGGAAAGCGACACGTCCGAACTGGGCGCTCGTCTGGCCCCAGGCGAGACCTGTGCCACGGTGATCGACCTCTCGGTCGTCAAAGTGGTTGGCTATGTCGGCGAGGAGAATGTCGATGGGGTCGATCTGGGCGGTGAGGCCACCGCGAGGATGATCAATGGCCGCGAGGCGCCCGGTCAGATCACCTTTGTTAGCCGCATGGCCGATGAGGATACCCGGACCTATCTGGTCGAAGTGACGCTGACCAACCAAGGGGATACCCTGCGCGATGGGATGACGGCGGAACTGCTGATCGATTTACCCCCGGTGACCGCGCATCTGCTGCCGCAATCGGCGCTGACCCTGGACGATAACGGACGCATGGGTGTGCGCCTGGCCGAGGCCGGACAGGCCCGCTTTATTCCCGTCACCCCAATCCGCGACACGGTCGAGGGGATCTGGGTGTCCGGCCTGCCCGAAACCGCACGGGTGATCGTGGTCGGGCAGGAATTCGTTCGAGACGGGCGGGCAATAATGCCGGTGCCGATCAAACGCGAGGATCTCGGATGACCGGCCTGATCGATTGGTGCGCCGGGCGGGCGCGTATGGTTCTGGCCTTTGTGGTGATCTCGGTCACCGCAGGGTTCGTCTCGTACATCTCCCTGCCTAAGGAAGGCGCGCCGAATATCGATATTCCGGTGCTTTACATCTCGGTGCCGCTGCCTGGGATCTCGGCTCAGGATGCCGAACGGCTGATCGTCAAACCGCTCGAGACCGAAATGCGAGGGGTCGAGGGCGTCAAAGAGATGACCGGCATCGCGACCGAGGGCCATGCCTCGATCCTGCTCGAGTTCGATTTCGGCTGGGACAAGGCCGCCGTACTGGCCGATGTCCGCGACAAGGTCGACCGGGCCGAGGCGGAATTCCCAGACGATGCCGAGGAAGCCAGGGTATTCGAGGTCAATCTCAGCCAGTTCCCGGTTGTCACGGTCAGCCTTTCGGGGTCGGCGCCCGAGCGTACATTGGTCAAGCTTGCCAAAGACTTGCAACGCGAGATTGAAGCGGTGCCGAGCGTGCTGGAGGTCGATCTGACCGGGCATCGCGACGAGATGATCGAGGTCATTATCGATCCGCTGAGGCTGGAAAGCTATAACGTCACCACCGCCGATCTGCTGCAAGTGGTCGACCGCAACAATATCCTCGTCCCGGCAGGCGCGGTCGAAAGCGGAACGGCGAGCTTTTCAGTCTCGGTCCCCGGCGCCTTCGAGACCATCGCGGATGTGAACAACCTGCCGATCAAGGTCTCCGGAGACCGGATCGTTCGGCTGAAAGATGTGGCGACCATCCGCCGGACCTTCGAGGATGCCGAGGGGTTTGCCCGCTATAACGGCACCAAATCGATCTCGCTGCAGATCTCGAAACGGATTGGCGAAAACATCATCGAAACGGTGGATTCGGTTCGCGAGGTGGTCGATCGCGAGACGGCGCGCTGGCCAGCACCGTTGGCCGATGCGGTGACCCTCTCGATCGCCATGGATCAGAGCGCCGAAGTGCGCGACATGGTGCAACAGCTCGAAAGCTCAGTGATGACGGCGGTCATCCTGGTGATGCTGGTGGTTCTGGCGGCACTCGGCTTCCGCTCGGCACTTCTGGTCGGGGTGGCGGTGCCCTGCTCGTTCCTGCTCAGCTTCGGGCTGATGGGCGCCTTGGGCATGGGCATCAACAACATGACCATGTTTGGCCTGATCCTGGCCGTTGGCATGCTGGTCGATGGCGCCATCGTAGTGGTCGAATATGCCGACAAGCGGATCAAAGCGGGCGAGGGCCCGATGCGCGCCTATGCCGGCGCAGCCAAGCGGATGTTTTGGCCGATCACCGCTTCGACCGCGACGACCCTCTGCGCCTTCCTCCCTATGGTCTTCTGGCCGGGCATGCCGGGCGAGTTCATGGGGCAACTGCCGATCACTTTGATTTTCGTGCTGACTGCGTCGCTGATCGTGGCCCTGATTTATCTGCCCGTATTGGGCGGGATGACCGGGCGGCTGACCCGCGCCTGGGATCGCATGGTGGCTGGTCTCAGGGTTGCTCCGCTCCACCTGCGCCTGATCGTTCTTGTGGCGATGGCTGGGGTCGCTGCGGTCTTGATTTCGATACCTCTACCGCCCCCACTGGCGCCCCTCGCGGCAGTGCCGGTTGCACTCTTGCTTCTGACCGCTTGGCAGGCCTTCAAACCGATCCGCGAGGAGCGCGAATCTCAGCCGGTATATCGCCGGAGTAGGTTTGGCTCTCTCGTCGCGCTGATCGTCAAGAACCCTATCGGCCCGTTGGTTGCGATTGGCCTGGCAGTGGCCAGTGTCATAGGTGTCTTCTCCTTTTACGGCCAGAACAATAACGGGACCGAGTTCTTCGTGAAGACCGATCCGACCCGCGTGATCGTCTATGTCCGCGCCCGCGGCAACAGCTCGCTGGAGCAGGACGATCAATTGGTGCGCATGGTCGAGAACCGGGTGTTGAGCGTGCCCGGCATCTCCAGCGTCTTCGCCTTCACCGGCGAGGGCGGGCTTTCCAGCGGCGGGGAGGAAGGCCCGCGCGATGCGGTCGGCCAGATCCAGTTCGAACTGGTGAATTGGCGCCAGCGCGGCCCGGGCGACAATATCCTGAATTTGGTGCGCGAACGGGTGTCCGATCTGCCGGGCATCAAGACCGAGGTCCTGATCCAGGAGGACGGACCGCAGCAGGGCAAGCCGATACAATTGGAACTGCGCTCGAACAACTGGTCGGAACTGCTCGAAGGGGCGGCGATCGCCCGTGCCCGGCTCGAGGCAACGGAAGGGCTGGTTGAGATCGACGACACAAGCCCGCTGCCAGGGATCGAGTGGCAGATTACCGTCGACCGCGCCACGGCAGGTCGCTACGGCGCCGATATCGCAACTGTCGGCCCTATGGTGCAATTCGTGACCAGAGGGGCGGTGCTCGACACCACACGGCCAGACGATCTGGACGAGGAAATCGATATCCGTGCGCGCTTCCCCGAAGACGACCGGGTCCTCTCGACCTTGGATCAATTGCGCATCCCGACCGATCGCGGCTTGGTCCCCCTGTCGAATTTCATCGAGCGCAAGCCGGTGCCAAAACTCTCCGAAATCAGCCGGCGCGACACTGAACGTTTCATTCTCGTCCGCGCCGATGTGAGCCCGGGCGTGTCCGAGAACGAAAAAATCCTCGAATTGCAGGAATGGGTCAAGGACGCCGCCCTGCCGGCCAGTGTCTCGGCCCGCTTCGTCGGCGATTGGCAAGAACAGCAGGACAGCCAGGCTTTCCTGGCAAAAGCGTTTGCCGGCGCGTTGGGGCTGATGTTCGTGATCCTGCTGGCGCAGTTCAACTCGATCTACAACGCGCTTTTGGTTCTGAGCGCTGTAGTCATGTCGGTGGCCGGCGTGCTGATCGGGATGCTGGTTATGGGCCAGACCTTCTCGATCATCATGACCGGGACCGGGATCGTGGCGCTGGCCGGGATCGTGGTGAACAATAACATCGTGCTGATCGACACGTTCCAAGAATTCTCACGCAGGATGGACAGGCTTGAGGCGATTGTACAAACCGCCGAGGCGCGGATCCGCCCCGTTCTTTTGACGACGATCACCACAATGGCGGGGCTGACCCCGATGATGTTCGCAATTAGCCTCGACTTCTCGACCGGGACCATCAGTTTCGGCGCGCCAACCGCGCTCTGG
>JBCDKL010000040.1:0-15571 GCA_038746695.1 Pseudomonadota bacterium
ATGGGACGGGCCACGATCTGGCCGCCGACGACCATCGGCCGCTCCTGGATCTTATGCATGCCCAGGATCCCCGATTGCGGCGGGTTCAGGATCGGGCTCGACATCAGCGAGCCATAGACCCCGCCATTCGAGATCGTGAAGGTGCCGCCCTGCATATCGGCCATGGTCAGCTTGCCGTCGCGGGCCTTCTCGCCCAGGCCCGCAATGGTCTTCTCGATTTCGGAGAAACCCATTTGATCGGCATTGCGCACCACCGGCACGACGAGGCCCGTCGGCGTGCCGACTGCAACGCCCACATGGTAGTAATTCTTATAGACCAGTTCCGCCCCGTCGATCTCGGCGTTCACCGCCGGGATCTCGTGCAGGGCATGGCAGCAGGCTTTGACGAAGAAACTCATGAAGCCCAGCTTCACGCCGTGCTTCTTGACGAACTCTTCCTTGAACTCGTTGCGCAGGGCCATGATGCCCGACATGTCCACCTCATTATAGGTGGTCAGCATGGCCGCGGTGTTCTGCGCGTCCTTCAGGCGCCGGGCGATGGTCTGGCGCAGGCGGGTCATCTTGACCCGTTTTTCGCGGGCGGTTTCGTCTACGGCGGGCGCCTTGGCGGCCACCGGTGCCGGGCGGCCGGAAGCTGCGCGCTGCACATCCTCCTTCATCACCCGGCCATCCTTGCCGGTGCCGGTGATCGAGGCCGGATCGATTCCCTTCTCGGCCATCATCCTGGCCGCCGAGGGAGCTACAGGTGCTGAGCCATTTCCGCCGGCATGCGCCGCCGCTGGAGCTTGGGTTGGCGCAGGTGCCGGGGCTGGTGCCTCGGCCGCGGCGGGCTTCGGCGCAGCGGCTGCGGCCGCCGCCCCCGCTTCGATCGTGGCGAGCAGGGCGTCGACGCCGACCGTGTCGCCCTCTTTGGCCACGTGTTCGACCATTACCCCATCGGCGGGCGAGGGCACCTCGACCGTCACCTTGTCGGTCTCGAGCTCGCAGAGCATCTCATCCACTGCAACCGCATCGCCCGGCTGCTTGAACCAGGTAGCGATGGTTGCCTCGGTAACCGACTCGCCCAGGGTCGGCACACGCACTTCGGTTGCCATCACGCGTCTCCTTCCAGATCCAGCGCGGATTCGACCAGCGCGTTCTGCTCGTATCTATGTTGCTCGGCCAGACCCGTGGCTGGTGAGGCCGAGGCCGCCCGCCCGGCAAAGCGGGCCCGTGTCGCCTTGCCGTCCAGCCGGTTCAGCACCCATTCCAGATTGGGCTCGACGAAGAACCAGCCGCCCTGGTTCTTCGGCTCCTCCTGGCACCATATCACATCGGCATTCTTGAACCGGCCCAACTCGCGGGTGATCGACAGGGCGGGGAAGGGATAGAACTGCTCGAGCCGCATCAGATAAACATCGTCGATCCCCTCGGCATCGCGCCGTTCGAGCAAGTCGAAATAGACTTTGCCGGAGCAGAGGACGACCCGTTTGATCTGATCGTCGGGCTTCAGTTTGGTCTCGGAAGTGCCCAGTTGGGCATCGTCCCACAGCACCCGGTGGAAGCTGGAGCCTTCGGTGAAATCTGCCCGGTTCGAGATGCAAAGCTTATGCCGAAGCAGGCTCTTCGGAGTGAAAAGCACTAGGGGTTTGCGGAAGCTGCGGTGGAGCTGGCGGCGCAGGATGTGGAAATAGTTCGCCGGTGTCGTGCAATTGGCGACGATCCAGTTATCCTCGGCGCTGAGCTGCAAGAACCGCTCGATCCGCGCCGAGCTGTGCTCGGGCCCCTGGCCTTCGAACCCATGCGGCAGCAGCATCACTAGGCCCGACATCCGCAGCCATTTGCGCTCGCCCGAGCAGATGAACTGATCGAACATGATCTGCGCGCCATTGGCGAAATCGCCGAACTGTGCCTCCCACAGTGTCAGCGCGTTCGGTTCGGCCAGCGAATACCCGTATTCATAGCCGAGCACCGCATATTCCGAGAGCATCGAGTCGATGACTTCGTATTGTCGCTGCCCCTCGCGGATATGGTTGAGCGGATAATATCGCTCCTCCGTCTCCTGATCGGTGATGCCGGAATGGCGCTGGCTGAAGGTGCCGCGGGTGCAATCCTGGCCCGAGAGCCGCACCTTATAGCCGTCGCAAATCAGCGATCCGAAGGCCAGCGCCTCGGCTGTGGCCCAGTCGATGCCTGCGCCGCTCTCGATCATCTCTTTCTTAGTCTCGAGCAAGCGGCCCACCGTGCGGTGAGCATTGAAGCCGTCCGGTAACCTGGTCAGAGAAGTGCCAACTTCGGAGAACAGCGCATCCGAGATTGCCGTCTGCCCGCGCTGATATTCGCCTTCGGAACGTTCGAGATCCGACCAGCGGCCATCCAACCAATCGGCTTTGTTCGGGCGATAGGTGCGCCCGGATTCGAACTCCTCAGCCAGGAAATTCTGGAAGTTGACCCGGTTTTGATCGACCTCCTCGGCCGAGATCAGACCATCCGCGACCAGACGGTCGGAGTAGAGCTGGATCACCGTTTTATGCTTTTTGATCGCCTTATACATCTTCGGTTGGGTGAACATCGGCTCGTCACCCTCGTTATGGCCGAAGCGGCGATAGCAGAAGATGTCGATCACCACATCCTTCTGGAACTTCTGCCGGTACTCGGTGGCGACCTTAGCGGCGTGGACAACGGCCTCGGGATCGTCTCCGTTCACATGGAAGATCGGACAGTCGACCATCTTCGCGATATCGGTCGGATAGGGGCTCGACCGGCTGTAATGCGGAGCGGTGGTAAAGCCGATCTGATTGTTGACGATCAGAGGGATCGTGCCGCCGGTCGAATGGCCCTTTAGACCGGAAAGCCCGAAACACTCAGCCACGACGCCCTGGCCCGCGAAGGCCGCATCTCCATGGAGCAGAAGCGGGATCACCGCGGTTGGATCATTGCCGTGCATCTCCAGCTTTGCGCGGCACTTGCCCAGGACCACCGGGTTCACCGCCTCCAAATGGCTGGGATTGGCGGTGAGGCTGAGATGAATCTTGTTACCGTCGAACTGCCGGTCGGACGAGGCGCCGAGATGGTATTTCACATCGCCGGAGCCATCGACATCCTCGGGCTTGAAACTGCCCCCCTGGAATTCGTTAAAGATTGCCCGGAACGGTTTGGCCATGACATTGGCCAGGATGTTGAGTCTGCCCCGGTGGGGCATGCCGATCACGATCTCCTTGGCACCGAGATTGCCACCGCGCTTGATGATCTGCTCCAGCGCGGGGATCGCCGCCTCGCCGCCGTCCAGGCCGAAGCGCTTCGTACCCATGTATTTGATATGCAGGAACTTCTCGAAGCCTTCTGCCTCGACCAGCTTGTTGAGGATCGCCTTGCGCCCCTCGGCTGTGAAGGCGACCTCCTTGCCATAGCCCTCGATCCGCTCCTGCAGCCAGCGTTTCGCGACAGGATCGTCGAGATGCATGTATTGCAGCGCAAAGGTCGAGGCATAGGTGCGTTTGAGCAGCGCCTCGATCTCGCGCAGGGGAGCCTCGGTCAGCCCCAGCAAATTGTCGATGAAGATCGGCCGGTCCATATCGTCATCGGTGAAGCCATAGAAGGCCGGATCCAACTCGGGATGCCGCTCACCGCCAGCTATGCCGAGCGGATCGAGATCGGCGGCATGATGGCCGCGGATGCGATAGCTTCGGATGAAGTTGATCGCACGGATACTGTCGAGCGTGGCCTGTTTCAGCCGTTCGGGGCTGATCGTCTCGCCCTTCGCCTCGGCCCGGCCATTGATCTTCTTGGCGAGCTTTTTCGGATCGGGCAGAGCATCCCAATTGCCGTCGAGGGCGGCGAGCTCCTCGGATGGCCGGGTCGGCGGCCAATCGGCCCGGGCCCAGGGGGCCCCGGCGGCTTCATCGACCACTTGACCAAGATCGTCGCCGAGACTGCGGAAATACTCCGCCCAGCTCGGATCCACCGAATGGGGATCGCGCATGAAGCGGGCATAGAGCTGTTCGACATATTCGGCGTTATGGCCTTGCAGGAAGGAGGAGGCGTGGAATGGCTCGTTGGCGCTGTCGGCAGGAGCGTTCGGATCACTCATCTGGTTTCGGAGGGGCATTGCGGCCCCCCTGTCCCTTCTGGATTTCGCCCTGTGGACAGGACGCTACGGGAATCAAGCGGTTCAATTGCGAACCGCGGCAATCACTATAACGCCTGCATGGCTTAAGGAAACCTTCACCAAGCCCTCGCGCCTCCGCGGCCTCTGCGTGGCGGTGACGCAGCGCCGCGCCACCCGCCATCAGGGTTCAGCCGATGGCCGTCAACAAGGCCTCGCCCAAATGCGCCGGGCTCTCGGCCACGACGATCCCGGCGTCTTTCATGGCGGCGATCTTGTCCTCTGCCCCGCCCTTGCCGCCAGAGATGATGGCACCCGCATGGCCCATACGCCGACCCGGCGGGGCGGTGCGTCCAGCGATGAAGCCGGCCACTGGTTTCTTGCGGCCCTTCTTTGCTTCGTCGACCAGGAATTGCGCGGCATCCTCCTCGGCCGATCCGCCGATCTCGCCGATCATGATGATCGATTGGGTTTCGTCATCGCCCAGGAAAAGCTCCAGCGCGTCGATGAACTCGGTGCCTTTGATCGGGTCGCCGCCGATACCGATGCAGGTGGACTGGCCGAGCCCCGCCGCCGTTGTCTGGCCCACGGCCTCGTAGGTCAGGGTCCCCGAGCGGCTGACCACGCCGACCGAGCCGCGTTTATGGATATGCCCCGGCATGATCCCGATCTTGCAGGCATCGGGTGTGATCACGCCCGGGCAATTTGGCCCAATCAAGCGGCTGGACGCGCCTTCCAGCGCACGTTTCACTTTCATCATATCCATCACCGGGATGCCCTCGGTGATGCAGACGATCAGTTCGATTTCGGCATCGATCGCCTCCAGGATCGCATCGGCGGCGAAGGGGGGCGGCACATAGATCGCGCTGGCATTCGCCCCGGTTTTGGCGACAGCCTCGGAGACCGAGTTGAAGACTGGAAGGCCGATATGCTCGCCCCCGCCTTTGCCCGGGGTCACCCCGCCGACCATCTGCGTACCATAGGCAATCGCCTGCTCGGAGTGAAACGTGCCTTGGCTGCCGGTCAGCCCCTGGCAGATCACCTTGGTGTTTTCATCGACGAGTACGGCCATTCTAGTTCCTCCAAACAAGGCGCAGGATGGTCTGCCGGGTGCCCCCTTCCGCAGACGCGCCTGCTGCCACTTCGAATCTCATGCCGGGTTGGGCGCCCGCAACTGCCCAGGCGCGGCGCTCGCCCACATGGTCGGGGCGGGCTTCGGCAAGGGTATAGGCTGCGCGGCCGTCCTCGGCGAACAGCGCCAATGCGGCCTCGGTCGTCTCAGCGAGTGGGATCGCGGCGGCAGATACCTCGCAGCGATGCTCGCCTTCGAAAGCGGGCCAGGCCGGCGTGCCGCGGGTCAGAATGATCCCTCCCCGGCGGCTGGCAACGACAGAATAGGCTTCGCGGTCGAGGCTCGGCGTTACCCGGAGATCCCGTTCAGCGATCTCCGCCATAGCCGTGCGTACCTCCGCCATTGCTGGCATCTGGTCGAGACACATCTCGTCAAAGATATTCAGCATTGCCGCTTGCACATCTTCGGCCCTGAGATCCGTCCGGTCGAGTCCGGCTCCGCCGTCGCACGCGGCCAACATCACCAGCGCGAGGGCTGCGGACCGCATCGCGCGCTCCCCTGCCGTCTCACCCTCGGACCGCTTTGACCACTTTCTCAGCCGCATCGGCCAGGTTGTCGGCGGCGATTACAGCCAGGCCGGAATCGTTGATGATTTGCTTGCCGAGCTCGACATTCGTGCCTTCCAGCCGGACCACCAGAGGGACTTGAAGCCCAACCTCTTTGACCGCGGCGATCACGCCTTCCGCGATCACGTCGCAGCGCATGATGCCGCCGAAGATATTGACCAGGATACCCTTCACCTTGTCGTCCGAGGTGATGATCTTGAACGCCTCGGTCACCTTCTCCTTCGTCGCGCCGCCGCCGACATCAAGGAAATTGGCGGGCTCGGAGCCGTACAGCTTGATGATATCCATGGTCGCCATGGCCAGGCCAGCGCCATTGACCATGCAGCCGATCTCGCCATCCAGAGTGATGTAATTCAGCCCGTGTTTTTCGGCGGCCAGTTCGGCGGCGTCTTCCTCGGTCTCGTCCTGAAGCTCCATGATCTCGGGATGGCGGTAGAGCGCGTTGCTGTCGAAATTCATCTTGCAGTCGAGGCAGCGGATATCGCCCTCCTCGGTCAGGATCAGCGGGTTGATCTCGATCAGGCTGGCATCTTTCTCGGAAAACAGCTTGTAGAGCGTGTTGACGAGCTGCCCGCATTGCTTGGCCGCCTTGCCCGAGAGCCCGAGCGCGAACGCAACCTTTCGGCCATGCAGCGGCATCACCCCGGTGGCCGGGTCGACGCTGAAAGTCAGGATTTTCTCGGGCGTCTCGGCGGCCACTTCCTCGATATCCATCCCGCCTTCGGTCGAGACGATAAACGAGATCCGAGAGGTTTCGCGGTCGACCAGCAGCGACAGATAGAACTCGCTGGCGATCGCTGCGCCATCCTCGATATAGACACGATTGACCTGCTTGCCGCTCGGGCCGGTCTGATGGGTGACCAGGGTGTGACCCAACATCTGCTCAGCGAAGGCGATCGCTTCGTCTTCACCCTTGGCGATGCGCACCCCGCCTTTCTCGCCTGCCTCGGCCTCCTTGAAGCTGCCTTTGCCGCGGCCTCCGGCATGGATCTGCGCCTTCACCACCCAGACTGGTCCGGGCAGCCCTGCGACCGCTTTCGTTGCATCTTCTCTGGCCAGGACCGGGACGCCATCGGCCACGGGCGCGCCATAGCTCTTCAGCAATGCCTTGGCCTGATACTCATGGATGTTCATGACAGCGTTCTCCCGGTTCTGGCCCCTGGGCCGGGCCTTGGGTCGTGGCGCAGCGCGCCGGGGGCAGAGATCTCCGCCCGATCGACCCCCGCTTAGCGCGCACCCCGGGGGAGTTCAACTGCGTCACGTTGCGGCGGCGGAAATAAGGGCAGGTGGGCGCCGTGGCGCCCTTGGATCCTGATTAGGAAAGGTCGCCGTCGATCGCCTGACACGCCTCGACCAGACCCTTCACCGCGTCGATCGATTTGTCGAGCATTCCGCGTTCGGCTTTGTCGAGTTCGATCTCGATGATCTTTTCGATGCCCGCTGCCCCGATGACGGTCGGCACGCCGACATACATATCGTCGAGCCCGTACTGCCCGGTCAGATGCGCCGCGCAGGGCAGAACGCGTTTTTGATCCTTCAAGTAGCTCTCTGCCATTTGGATTGCGGAGGCTGCGGGCGCGTAGAACGCCGAGCCGGTTTTCAGGAGCCCAACGATCTCGGCCCCTCCATCGCGGGTGCGCTGCACGATCTCATCGAGCTTCTCTTGGCTGGTCCAGCCCATTTTCACCAGATCCGGCAGAGGTATTCCGGCGACAGTCGAGTAGCGGGTCAATGGCACCATCGTGTCGCCATGCCCGCCCAGCACGAAGGCTGAGACATCCTTGACCGAGACCTTGAACTCCTCGGCCAGGAAATACCGGAACCGTGCCGAGTCGAGCACACCCGCCATCCCGCAGACCTTCTGCGTCGGCAGGCCCGAGAATTTCTGCAAGGCCCAGACCATCGCATCGAGCGGGTTGGTGATGCAGATGACAAAGGCGTTCGGGGCGTATTTTCCCAAACCCTCGCCAACCGATTTCATCACTTTGAGATTGATACCCAACAGGTCATCGCGGCTCATGCCCGGTTTGCGCGGCACGCCTGCGGTGACGATCACCACATCCGCGCCTTCGATTGGGGCATAACTGTCACTGTCTGCGGGTTCTGTGGTCAGACCGCTCAGGCCAGCATCGAAGCCGTCCACCGGGCTCGATTCTGCGAGATCCAGCGCTTTGCCTTGAGGGATCCCCTCGGCAATGTCGCAAAGCACGATATCGCCCATCTCCTTCAGCCCTGCGAGATGTGCGAGCGTGCCGCCGATCTGACCGGCGCCGATCAGCGCGATTTTGCTTCTGGCCATGCGTGAAATCCCCTCGGAGGTTGGTTTCCCTGCCGCGCTCAGGCGGCTCAGTTGCGCTTTGACGCAGCGCGGGATAGCCCGATCCCGAGGGCAAAGGCAAGTGCGCCAGGCGCGCGCATCGGATCGCGCGTCAGCAGGGGCGCTGAGAGGTATCGGCGGGTTCGGCCCCGCCAGATGGCTGCGGCGCGCGGCAGAGAGCGCGCCAGCCCTTTGAGCTTGGGAGCAGAAATGCTCCCGTCAGCGATCAGGCCGGGGCGTCGCCCAGTTTCACGTCCATCGCCTCGAAAGCCTCGCCTGCGGCCATCAGGCATGAGGTGCCAGAAGGGTTGGTCACCAGGATGGTCCAACTGCCCGATTCGGTATTGGCATAGACCTCGACCACGCCGGCACCCTGGCTGAAACCCATCACCCTGGCCGTCTCGCCATACTTTCGTTCGAGCTGCTGGATGATGTTCTGACGTTTGCCGCAAATCATTTGCGGAGAGCGCACTTGGGTTTGTGACTGCGCCTGGGCCGGGGCCGGGACGGCTGCCGGCAGGGCGGCGGCCAGAACACCGGTCAATGCGGCGAAACTGGCTGCTTTGGATATGCTCTGCATTTCAGTCTCCTTTCCAGGCCTTCAGGCCATCGAGTGTCACAACAGGAGCGCCTGAAAAGGATTTCGGATTTGAGTTCAGTTCACCAATCGCTTCGGGATCACTGCCTCGCCGTTTCAGGCCGCGGGAGGCGCCATTCAGGCGCTGCCCCGCCGCTCCCTGCCCGTACTTTGCCGGGCCGTTCGGGTCGTCTGGGGATAAGATTGAGCGTGAGAGTTTAAGACCGGGTGAAGTTATGGTGGACGAATGATTAACGCGGATAGCTTTTCCCTGGGAGCGTTCTCGCAGGCGCATTACAAAACCCTTGATCGCTGGTGCGGCGCAACATAGTTTCGCGCGCGACCAGCAACTGTCGAGATTCTTTCAATGACAACAGCCAACCGACCGCGCCGTTCGGTGCTCTACATGCCGGGCTCGAATGAACGGGCCTTGCAGAAAGCGGCCGGTCTGGCGGCTGATGCACTGATCCTCGATCTGGAAGATGCTGTGGCCCCGGCGGAGAAGGTGAAGGCGCGCGGCCTGGTCGCCGCGGCGATGGCAGAGCGCCGCTATGGCTCCCGCGAAGTGGCGATCCGCGTCAACGGGCTGGATACGGAGTGGGGTGCCGAGGATATTGCCGCCGCCGCCGCCGCCGGACCTGACGCGATCCTGATCCCCAAGGTTGAGAGTGGTGTGCAATTGCGCGAGATCGCGGCCCGGATCGATGCACTGGGCGCACACGAGGGTCTGGCGATCTGGGCTATGATGGAGACCCCCCTCGCCGCGCTGAACTCCGCCGAGATCGCCGCCGCCACGCCGCGGCTCGATGTGATGATCCTCGGCACCAACGATCTGGTCAACGAGCTTCACGCTACACATACGCCGGAACGTCAACCGGTGATGACGGCGCTTGGCCTTTGCCTGCTGGCCGCGCGGGCCCATGGGATCGGGATCGTCGATGGCGTCTATAACGCCTTTCGCGACGAACGCGGGCTGCGCCTGGCATGCGAACAGGGCAAGGCGCTGGGGATGGACGGCAAGACACTGATCCACCCAGCACAGATCGCCACTGCCAACCAGGTCTTTGCCCCGGATGAGGCTGAGCTGGAGGAGGCGCGGCTGTACCTCTCCGCCTACGAGACCGCACAGGCGGCGGGTGAGGGCGTGACCGTCGTCAATGGGAGGATCGTCGAGAACTTGCATGTCGAGAATGCCAAACGCCTGCTCGGCCTCGACGCGGCGATCCGTGACCTGGAAACTGCGGCGGCTTAAGCGCCGCTGGGGAGGTATCGACCATGCTGCTCTTGGCGACAGGTATTCTTCTCTTCTGGCTGGCCCATGGGCTGAAGATCCACGCACCGCGCAAACGCGCACAGGTATCCCACAAAATGGGAGAGGGCGCGGTGAAGGGGCTGGTGGCGCTGGCCCTGCTGGGTTCCGTGACTTTGATCGTCGTTGGGTATCAGGAGGCGGACTACATCGCCGTCTGGTACCCGCCGAGCTATCTGACCCATGTCAACAATCTGCTGATGGTGGCGGCTGTCGCTCTCTTCATCGCGGGCGGGTTCAAGAGCAAACTGGCCGACGCGCTGCGCCACCCGCAATTGGCCGGGGTGAAGGTTTGGGCGCTGGCGCATCTTCTGGTGAATGGAGATCTGGCCTCGATCCTGCTGTTCGGATCGATGCTGGCCTGGGCGGTGGTGGCGATGATCGGGATCAACAAGCGCGACGGCAAACCGCCATTGGTGCCGCAGAGCACGCGTGCCCGCACCCTGGCCCATGGCGTGGTCAGCCTGGTAATGGTCTTCGCCGTGGCGCTCGCGCATAACTATCTCGGCGTTTGGCCTTTTGCGGGGAGCCCACCGGTATGATCGCTTATCGTTTTCTCTCGGGCGAGGATGACGCCACCTTCTGCCACAAGGTGTCTCAGGCCCTGTCGAACGGTTGGACGCTTTATGGCGAACCGATCTACGCGTTCGACGCCGCAGCCGGAAAGATGCGTTGCGGCCAGGCGGTGACCAAGGAAGTCGAGGGCAAGTACTCTCCCGACCTCAACCTGTCGGAGCTTTGATGACCAAGACCGATCCGGGCCGGTTTTTCGAGGATTACACGGTCGGCGAAACCCTCACCCATGCGATTCCGCGCACCGTGACCGCGGGCGATCGCGCGCTTTACCACGCGCTCTATCCGACCCGTTTCGCGCTCTATTCCTCGGACGCTTTCGCGCAGAGCTGTGGCCTGCGTGCCAGTCCGATCGAGGATCTGGCGGCCTTCCATGTCGTGTTTGGTAAGACCGTGCCGGATATCTCGCTGAATGCGGTGGCCAATCTCGGCTATGCCGAGGGGCGGTTTTTGGCGCCGGTCTGGCCGGGGGATACGCTCTCGACCAGTTCCAAAGTGATCGGGCTTAAGCAGAACTCGAACGGCAAGACCGGGGTCGTCTGGGTCCATTCCACCGGCGTGAACCAGCAGGGCATGGCGGTGATCGACTACAAGCGCTGGGTCATGGTGCGCAAACGCGACCCAGCGTCGCCCACGCCCACGCCGGTGGTGCCCGAGCTCGCCCAGGCCGTCGATGCCGCCGATCTGGTGGTGCCTGAAGGGCTGGATTTCAGCGGTTATGACACGGCGCTCTCCGGCTCCGCGCATCGCTGGGGCGATTACGAGATCGGCGAGACGATCGACCATGTCGATGCCATGATGCTGGAAGAAGCCGAACACATGATGGCGACAAGGCTCTGGCAGAACACCGCCAAAGTGCATTTCTCGACCGCCGCGCGGGGCGGCGAGCCACGGTTGATCTATGGCGGGCATATCATCAGCCTGGCTCGGGCGCTCAGCTTCAACGGGCTGGCGAATGCCCAGATGGTGGCAGCGATCAATGGCGGTGCTCACACGGCACCCTGTTTCGCGGGTGATACGCTCTATGCGTGGTCCGAAGTGCTCGACAAGGCCGATACCGCGTCGCCCGGCATCGGTGCGCTGCGTCTGCGCCTGGTCGGTGTGAAGAACCGCCCAGCAGGAGATCATCCGCTGCGCAGCCCCGATGGCAAGCTGGCCGAGGGCGTGGTGCTCGATTTCGACTATTGGGTGCTGATGCCGAAATAAGCGCCCATGATGATGGGCACCCTTCACGGTGCGTAGCTCTGCGCTACCTCTCGCCGCGATGGCGCGAAATCCGAACAATACGCCGGTGCATCTGGTCTGGTTCAAGCGCGACCTGAGGGTTGCCGATCATCGGGCATTGGCCTACGCGGCCGAGGCAGGCCCCGTCTTGCCGCTTTTCGTGGTCGAGCCCGAGCTCTGGGCCGAGCCGGATATGTCTGCCCGGCAATGGGCCTTCGCCGCCGAGAGCCTGGCGGAGCTGCGCGCCGATCTCGCGGCACTTGGCCAGCCTCTCGTGGTGCGCATCGGGCGGGTGACCGAGGTTATGTCGGCTCTCCGACAAACCCATCCGATCGCCGCCCTCTGGAGCCACCAGGAAACCGGCAATGCCTGGACCTTCGCCCGCGATCGCCAGGTTGCCGCCTGGTGCCGGGCCGAAGGGCTGCCCTGGCACGAGATCCCAATGCATGGCGTCGTTCGCCAAATCCAAACCCGGAATGGCTGGGCGAAACGCTGGGATATGCTGATGGCCGAGCCGGTCACTAAGGCACCCATCTTGGCCCCTCTGGATCTCGACCTAGGCGCGATTCCCGATGCCGCGGATCTGGATCTTGCCTCCGACCAATGCGATGGGCGCCAATCGGGCGGTCGCAGTCATGGGCTCGAACGGCTCGACAGCTTCCTTCACCAACGCGGCCAACCCTATCGCAAGGCCATGTCCAGCCCGCTTCACGGTGCCGAGGCTTGCTCGCGCCTCTCCCCGCATCTCGCCTGGGGCACGGTCTCGATGCGCGAAGCGGCGCAGGCAACATGGGGGCGTCAGAGGATCCTCAAGGCCGACCCTCAGACCGCCGCCACCAAAGCCTGGCGCGGCGCGATGAACAGCTTCTCGGGCCGCCTCCACTGGCATTGCCATTTTATGCAGAAACTCGAAGACGCCCCCGCGATCGAACATCGTAATCTCCACCGCGCCTATGACGGCATCCGCCCGTCCGAACCCGACCGCACCCGCCTTGAGGCCTGGGCGCGGGGCGAGACCGGCCTGCCCTTTGTCGATGCCTGCATGCGCAGCCTCGCCGCCACCGGCTGGCTGAATTTTCGAATGCGCGCCATGGTGATGGCGGTGGCGAGCTATCACCTCTGGCTCGACTGGCGCGCGCCAGGGCTGCATCTCGCCCGCCAGTTCACTGATTACGAGCCGGGCATCCATTGGCCGCAAACCCAAATGCAATCGGGCACTACGGGGATCAACACGGTCAGGATCTACAACCCTGTGAAGCAGGGCCATGACCAGGACCCAACCGGTGCTTTCACCCGCCGCTGGGTGCCGGAATTGGCCGATATTGCCGACGACCATCTGCAAGAGCCGTGGAAGGCCGACAATGCCGACCGAGTGCTTGGCCGCGCCTATCCGCACAGGATCGTCGATCATCTCGAGGCAGCCCGTGCCGCCCGCGACCGGATCTGGTCAGTCCGCCGCGGCCCCGCCTTTCGCAGTGAGGCAGGCGCAATTCAAGACCGCCATGGCAGCCGCAAAAGTGGCATTCCCAATCGCGGCCGCCGCGCTGCAAAACCGGTCGACCAGTTCGACCTGCCGCTGGATGCGCCATGACCCTAGGTATGACATGAAGATGCGCCGCAAAGCCGATCTGCCGCAGAAGACTTGCGCCACTTGTGGCCGCCCCTTCGCTTGGCGAAAGAAATGGGAGACGGTCTGGGCGGAGGTCAAATATTGCTCCGACCGCTGCCGCGGCCAGCGCCCGAAAAAGGACAAGACCCATGCCTGACGACCGCTTGCCGGGGTTTGAGAGCCCCGAGGAGACCGTCGCCTTTACACCAACCCGCGAGGCAGGGCTGGCGCGACTTTCAGCCTTCGCTCCGCGGATGGGCAAGCATTACGCCGGTCAGCGCAACTATGATTACGGGCCTGCCCGGCGCAGCAATGTCTCTGCTCTCTCTCCCTGGATCCGCCACCGTCTGATCACCGAAGAGGAGGTGCTGCGCGCCACGCTCTCCAAATTTGCTCCGTCGACGGCAGAGAAGTTCATCCAGGAGGTGTTCTGGCGCACCTATTTCAAAGGTTGGCTGGAGCACCGCCCCAGTGTCTGGACGGCCTATTGCGAAGGCCGCGACCGGGCGCTGGAGGTGCTGGAGAAAGACCGCGCTATGGCCATGGACTACCGAGCCGCCATTGCGGGCGAGACCGGGATCGACGGATTCGACCAATGGGCGCGCGAGCTGGTGGAAACCGGCTATCTCCACAATCATGCAAGGATGTGGTTCGCCTCGATCTGGATCTTCACTCTGCGCCTGCCCTGGGAATTGGGCGCGGATTTCTTTCTGCGCCACCTGCTCGACGGTGATCCTGCTTCGAACACGTTGAGTTGGCGCTGGGTTGCGGGGCTGCACACCAAAGGCAAGACCTATCAGGCCCGGGTATCGAACATCTCCAAATACACTGAAGGTCGGTTCCGCCCGGAATACCAACTCGCCAATGAGGCCTTACCCCTGACCGAAGAGCAGGATCACCCAAAACGGCCAATCCAGATGGCCGATGCGATGCCGGATGCACCCTATCTTCTGCTCGTCACCGAAGAGGATTGCCGGGCGGAGGAGATCTTCCCCAGTCCGGACGCTGTCATCGGTCTACTCTCGACCTCCGATCGCTCTCCACTAGAGATCGGCGCCCCGGTTCTAGAGTTCGCTGAAGCCGCTCTCTCCGACGCGCTGCTTCGCGCCAGCGAGAGGTGGCAGGCCAAAACCCAGTTCTCAGACAGCCGCGATTGGTCCGGAGCATTGATCGACGCCGCCAACTTAGCCGGCGTGAAACAGATCGCCACCGCGTATGCACCGATCGGACCGGTGGCCACCCACCTGGCCGAGACGCAACCGAAGCTCGCAGAAGCTGGCCTCACGCTTCGCCAGATCCGCCGCGATTACGACGATCTCGCCTGGCCCCATGCCACAAAAGGCTTCTTCGCGCTCAAACAAAAGATCCCGCAGATCCTGCGCAACCTCTCACTCGCCGGTTGATCAAACACGGCATCCGTGCCGACAGAGCCACGAGCGGCGCCGGAGGCGGCGCGCAACACAAGACGTATGCGGGCTTGCCCGCATGCGTTCTGGCTCCCCCGCCCCAGTTTGTTCAAAGCGCATCCAGATCCGCAAGGATCGCCGCAGCGCTCGCGCGATAGGCGGTCTTCTTCTCCTCGCCCATCCGGTCCCATGTCCGGTAAACCTGCGCCAGCCTGGGATTTCGGCCAAGAAGCTGTCGATTGCGCAGAAGAAAGTCCCAATAGAGCGGGTTGAACGGGCAGGCCCCCTCGCCGGTCTTGATCTTCACATCATAGCGGCAGCCGCGGCAGTAATCCGACATCTTGTTGATGTAATTCCCGCTCGCCGCATAGGGTTTTGAGCCCAACAGCCCGCCATCGGCGAACAGCGCCATGCCGATCGTATTCGGCGCCTCGACCCATTCATACGCGTCCGAATAGACCGAGAGATACCATTCATGCACTTGTTGCGGATCAAGCCCGGCAATCAGCGCGAAGTTCCCGGTCACCATCAGCCGCTGGATATGATGGGCGTAAGCGTCCTCGCGGGTCTGCTCGACCGCGGCGGAGACGCAGGCCATCCCGGTCTCTCCGCTCCAGTAAAACTCCGGCAATGCCCGCTCGGCGGCGAAGAAATTCTCTTCGGTATAGCCCGGCATTTTCAACCAATAAATCCCCCGCACAAAGTCCCGCCAACCACTGATCTGCCTTATGTAACCTTCGACTGCGTTCAACGGTGCGGCGCCCTCGTGATAGG
>JBCDKL010000041.1:0-15379 GCA_038746695.1 Pseudomonadota bacterium
CGGCACCGCCCGATCCGCCTCGGCCAGGGTTGCGCCCAACTCGAACTGTTTCTCATAGGCGAGAAGCGTGCAGGACAGCACCGCCGGACGCTCCGCACCCCGCCGCTTGACCACCATGCGAGAGCTGGCGCACATCACCTCCGAGGGCCGTTTGCCCAAGATATCCCAGCAGGCGGTGGTGATCTCGGGCACCTCGACATGCTCATCCAACTCAGGGAACAGCACGCATTCGGCGGGATTGGCCGCATCGATTTCGAAACCCTCGCGGGCGATCAGATCGGCGAAACCGGCACGCGACTCTGCCTCGGTCTCGCCCCAGATTGTCCGCCCGGCCACGGCCATCCGGATCCCGATGTCGCGCATAAACCGCATGCCCGCCAGGGTGACTTCGAAACTCCCCTTGCCGCGCTCGGCCTCGTGATGCTCGGCCGTGTAATGATCGAGCGATACGCGCAGCGTCAGCCGCGTCCGATACGCTTGCGCCAGCCGCTCGAGCCCGGCCTTGATGCGGGGGCGCATCATCGGGCGCATCGCATTGGTCAGGATCAGCACCTCGAAACCGCGCTCCAGTGCCGCCTCGGCCATGCCGATCATCTCAGGGTTCATGAAAGGCTCACCGCCCGTGAAGCCGATCTCACGCACCTGCCAGCCCAGCGTGGCAATCTCGTCGAGATAGACCTCAACCTCCGCCCGGGTCAGATAGACCAGCGCGTCATTCTTCGGACTTGAGAAGATATAGCAATTCGCACACTCAATGTTGCAGAGCGTGCCAGTATTGAACCAGAGCGTGTCGAGCCCGGTGAGCGGAACCTTTGCGCGCGGCTCGCCAGTGGCGGTTACTTCTGGGTCGGAGAATTTTTCGGCGCTGTCCGGCGCCGGCGTGAAGCCTCCAGCAAGATCCTGGGGTGACATACGCGCTCCATGCTCGCCGCCGTTAACTTCATCTGGAGCGTTGCGGGCCGCTCTGTCAACGCCTGTTTGTGCAACGGTCACCATGCGAGAGATCACAAAATCGCGTTGTGTTTGAGCGACTTGAAGCCTTGGACTGAAAGAGGCCCCGGGAAGCGCATCGCGGCGTCTTAGAGACAGCCGGGAAGAAGCTCCTCAATCGACCTCGATTGAAGGATGAGCGACAAGCGCGGGGCGCGTTGATGCCTGACTGTGTGCCCTGGCGATGCAGGCTTGCCCCCTCGCCGCCCCCAAGCTAACACACTCCTACGCGGCCGTAGCATAGTGGTAATGCACCAGATTCCCATTCTGGCGAGGAGGGTTCGATTCCCTTCGGCCGCTCCAGAAAAACTGGAATCAAAGCTCGAGGAAGAGCAAAGGTTCAGACAACGTCCTCGGGAAAACGCTCGCTATGCAGAACGCGCAGTTCGGCCTCAGCGTCATGGTCGCCGATCTGGAGTGCGGTCTTGATCCCGATCCTCCCGGCCATCTTTGCGCGTTTGCCACCGATTTGGATGACTTTGCGCGAGGTGGCGAGCAGATCTTCAAGGCGATTCTCGGCGCGAAGGCTACGTACCAGAACCCAGAGCAGATCCTCGTCGTCGCCATGGCGTTCGAGCGCTGCTTCCACCGCGTCCACCGCGTCCACATAACGCTGTTCGGCAAAGAGTTTGTGGGCATGGTCGCGGTCGCGCTCGAGACCGTCTGGGATGTCCTCCTCCATTTCGGGTCGCAGCGGTTCATGGTCCTCGTCGGGATACCTGCGCTGATACCAGGCAAAGACTTGATCGGCTGCCAGATCGTCTCCGATTTGCCGGGCTGTGGCGATGGCGGCGCGCGCGGCAGAGCGGATGAAGATGCTGTCGAGCGCGATCACCCGACGGCATGCGGCCAGCGCGTCGGCGAAACGCCGTTCCTTGCGCAATGCCCGGGCGAGGAGCCACATGAGATCGCCATCCTCGCCCCAGCGGGCGAAATGGGCCTCGATGAGCTCAATTGCGGTCAAAAACTCCTCATTCTCGAAATGCGCCGTGGCCCGACCGCGGGTGTCGAGCAGGCTTTGCCCCGCGCTTTCGCCCACATATTCCTTCAGCACATCGGCCATGATCCGGTCGACCGTCTCGGCCCGGACATGTCGGAAATCCTTGTCGGCCCAGGCGAATTTTCGGTCAGTCAGGGTGACATATTCATAAGACGGGAAGTAATGCGCGTCATGGGTCGCACAGAACGCCTCGACCGCCGCGCGTTGCACCGATTTGGAGTAACAATTGGCGACCAGCACATCATGCTCGCGGAAAGTCGCAACGAGACCAACCGGCGAGACAGTCACCAGGAATTTCAGTGGCTTGCTTCGATTTTCCAAAAGCAACGCGTGAAGTTCAGTCAAGCCTTGGAGCACATCATGGTAATCGAGCAAGTGGAACTCGAACCGTCCCGGATAGGCCTTGATCAGAGGCTGCGGCGGGGCCGCGTTCAGATAGACGCCTGGTACCGTGTCGAACCAGCACTCGATCAGGCCGAGCGTGACGATCACCACATCCGCCTCCGCCGCCTGCGCGAAACTGGCATTATAGGCCGCGCGGAAGGCCAGCATTTCTGAACGTGACCCATTGATCGATGCGGAGATCTGGAGGTCGTAGCTCTTGCCCTTAGGACCGTCCAAAACCAGCGACTCGGGGTCGTGCGGGGCCGAACCGGTGGCCCAGCGAACCTCGTTCAGGATCGAGTGGATGGTGTACTTGTTGTAGAAGCTTGCTTGATCATCGGTCTTCCCCGGCACATCGATCAGCGGGCTGGAGATCACATTGAACTTGCTGAACCTCAGAGACTTCTCGACATTGCGTGCGAAACAGGAGCCGGTGGCGAAGATGCTCGCTTGCTCGTCGAAGGTGAAGCCCGCCTGCGTCGAGGGGCGGGCAAAGGGCATCAGCCGCGCGCGCCCATTCGACTCTTTGGGATAGATCCGCAACCGGTTGTCCGAGGCCCTGGCGACTGCGTCTTCGGCGCTGAGTTTCTCGAGCGGCATGGCAGTCTCCTCAGGCGGCCAGAGGGTGGCCGGGCTGCTGGGCCCAGACATAAACCTCGGCGATGCCGCGCTCCAGCGGGATCGAAGGCGCCCAGCCCATCGCGCGCAGGCGCTCGGCGCTCATCAGCTTGCGCGGCGTTCCATCCGGTTTGTCGAGATCATGGGTCAGCATGCCCTCGAAACCCACCGCCTCCATGACCATCCCGGCGAGATCGGCAATCGCGATATCCTCGCCGGAGCCGACATTGATATGGCCGTCGCCGGAATAGCCCTTCATCAGATGTACCAGCGCATCGGCGCAATCGTCGACATGCAGAAACTCGCGCCGCGGCGCGCCTGTGCCCCAAATCTCCATACTGCTTGCGCCGGAGATCTTGGCCTCATGCGCCTTGCGGATTAGGGCGGGGAGAACGTGAGAGCTCTTCAGATCGAAGTTATCGCCAGGTCCGTAGAGATTGGTTGGCATCGCCGAGATAAAATCTGAGCCATGCTGTTTGCGGTAGGCTTGGCAGAGTTTGATCCCAGCGATCTTGGCGACCGCATACCATTCATTTGTTGGCTCCAACGGACCGGTCAGCAGCGCCTCCTCCGCGATCGGCTGCTCGGCGAATTTCGGGTAGATGCAGGAAGAGCCGAGGAACAGCAGTTTTTGCACGCCGAAGCGATGCGCCGCATGGATGATATTGGCCTCGATCATCAGGTTTTCGTAGAGGAACTCCGCCGGATAGCTGTCATTGGCCAGAATACCGCCCACTTTGGCGGCAGGGATGAAGATAGCATCGGGACGGGCCGCGGCCATCCAGCTTTCAACCTGGTCCTGCCGTGTCAGATCGCAATCCGTGCGGGGCACGGTCAGGATCTCGCAGCCCTCGCGGCCGAGGCGGCGGCAAAGCGCGGATCCGACCATCCCGCGATGACCGGCCACCCAGACCCTTTTGCCCGAAAGGCTGTACTCAGTCATGCCGGCTCATCCGGTCATGCTCCATCGCCACGGTGTCGAGATCGGCGGCAACCATCTCGGCGACCATTTCATCAAGCCCGGTGCTGTGCCGCCAGCCCAGTTTTTGATGCGCTTTCGAGGGGTCGCCGATCAGAAGGTCGACTTCGGTCGGGCGGAAGTAGCGGGGATCGACTTTGACCCGGATCACGCCCTCGGCGTCGCGGCCGATCTCCTCGATCCCCTGCCCTTCCCAGGTGATGGCACGGCCGGTGGATGCGAATGCCTTTTCGACAAAGCTGCGGACGGAATGGGTCTCTCCGGTCGCCAATACGAAATCCTCGGGCTCATCCTGCTGGAGGATCCGCCACATTCCCTCAGCATAATCGCGGGCATGGCCCCAGTCGCGCTTAGCATCGAGATTGCCGAGATAGACGCAATCCTGCAGGCCCAGATGGATCGCCGCCGCCGCCCGGGTGATCTTACGGGTGACGAAGGTCTCGCCGCGCAGCGGGCTCTCGTGATTGAACAAGATCCCGTTGCAGGCGAACATGCCGTAGGCTTCGCGATAGTTGACCGTGATCCAGTAGGCATAGAGCTTCGCGGCGCCATAGGGAGAGCGAGGATAGAAAGGCGTCGTTTCACGCTGCGGCACCTCTTGGACCAGGCCGTAGAGTTCTGAAGTTGAAGCCTGATAGAATTTCGCCGTCTTCTCCATCCCGAGGATCCGGATCGCTTCGAGCAGGCGCAAGGTGCCCAGCGCGTCGGAATTGGCAGTGTATTCCGGGGTCTCGAACGACACCATCACATGGGATTGGGCGGCGAGATTGTAGATCTCGTCGGGCTGCACCTCCTGCACGATACGGATCAGATTGGTGCTGTCGGTCATGTCCCCATAATGCAGTCGAAAACGCAGATCGCCGTCGTGCGGGTCCTGATAAAGATGGTCGATCCGGGCCGAGTTGAAGCTCGAGGACCGGCGTTTGATGCCATGCACATGGTAGCCTTTGGCCAGGAGGATTTCGGCCAGATAGGCTCCGTCCTGCCCGGTCACCCCGGTGATCAGCGCGGTCTTGCTCATGCGGTTCGACTTTCTGTCTGCCTCGGGCCGAGGGGTGCTCTCGGTCTATCCCTATTTCAACCTTTGGTTAAAGATCGAAAAACCGGCGTAAGAATGGCGGCATCAGGCTTCCAGCAGACGACCATCAGCGTCAAACCAGCAGGGCGTGGCGGTTTCGCGAAGATAGAGGCCGACCATGTCGCCCTCGGCGAGACCCGTCTCTCCGCCGCTGCGGGCGGTCAGGCGGCCATTGTCGGCGGGGATATCGACATGGAGCAGTGTCTCAGCACCGAGCGCCTCGCGTAAACTGATACGGCCTGCGAGCGGCGCGTCCTCGGCCGGGCCGGTGGTCAGGGCTTCGGGTCTCAGGCCCAGTGTCGCCGCACCGGAGGGCAGACCCATCCCGCCGGTGATCCGCTGCCCGAGAGGCGAGGTGACCGGGATCAGGTTCATCGGCGGCGAGCCGATGAATTCGGCCACGAACAGGCTTGCCGGGCGTTGATAAAGCGCCATCGGTGGACCGATCTGCTCGACCCGTCCCTGGTTGAGTATCACGATCCGGTCGGCCAGCGACATTGCCTCGACCTGGTCATGGGTGACGAAAATGAAGGTGCCGCTGAGGCGGCGGTGGAGATCCTTCAGCTCGCTGCGCATATGGGTGCGCAGCTTGGCGTCGAGATTGGACAGGGGCTCGTCGAACAAGAAGACCTTGGGTTCCCGCACGATGGCACGGCCCATGGCGACCCTCTGGCGTTGCCCGCCCGACAATTGCCGGGGTTTGCGCTTCAAATAATCCGAGAGTTGCAGCGTCTCGGCGGCCTTGTCGATCTGGGCGGAGATCTCGCCACGCTTCATGCCCTGGTTGCGCAGCCCATAGGCCATGTTGTCGAAGACCGACATATGCGGATAGAGCGCATAATTCTGGAAGACCATGGCGATGTCGCGGTCTCCCGGCTCCATCTCATTGACGCGGGCGCCGTCGATCAGGACATCGCCGGAGGTCACGGTCTCGAGCCCGGCGATCATCCGCAGCAAGGTGGATTTGCCGCAGCCGGACGGGCCGACCAGGACGATGAACTCGCCATCCGCCACCTCGAAGGACGCGCTGTCGACCGCAGTGACTGCGCCTGGATAGGTCTTGGTGACCTGGGAGAGAGTGAGACCGGCCATTATTTCTCCTGCTCGACCAGACCTTTGACGAAGAGCTTTTGCATCGCGACCACGACCAGAACCGGGGGCAGCATGCCGAGGATGGCGGTGCCCATGATGAAATGCCAGACCGGCAGGCTCTCGCCCGAATTGACCATGCGTTGAATGCCCATGACCACGGTATTGAGATCGGTGTTCTCGGTGATGATCAAGAGTGGCCAGAGATATTGGTTCCAGCCGAAGATGAAGAGGATGATGAAGAGCGCTGCGATATTGGTGCGCGAGAGCGGCAGCAAGATATCCCAGAAGAACCGCATCGGACCCGCCCGATCGATCCGGGCGGCTTCGACCAATTCGTCCGGCACGGTGAGGAAGAATTGCCGGAACAGAAAGGTCGCAGTCGCCGAGGCGATCAGCGGCAGGATCAGGCCGGTATAGGAATTCAGCAGATCCAGCCGGGTGATCACGTCGAAAGTGGGCAGGATGCGGACCTCCACCGGCAGCATCAGCGTGAGGAAGATCATCCAGAAGAACCCCATGCGGAATGGAAAGCGGAAGTAGACGATGGCGAAGGCCGAGATCAGCGAGATCGCGATTTTCCCGATGGTGATGCCCAGCGCCATGATCAGCGAATTGAGCATCATCCGCCCGACCGGAGCGCCGCCCGCCTCGGGCACACCCGCAGTGAGAAGTTGGATATAGTTGTCCACGGCATCCGGGCCGAACCAGAGCGGGATCGGACGGGCGGAGAGCGCTTCGGGCGGATGTGTCGAGGCGACCAGTGCCATCCAGACCGGAAAACAAAGAAAGGCCGTTCCCAGGATCAGGGCGGCATGGGTGAGGATGGTCAGTAGCGGGCGGTTTTCGACCATCAGCGCCTCGTCCCAAGCGGAATGCGGCTTGCGCCGCATGAAGATCGCCTCGACCCCCTCCTAGCCTCCCCCGTGACCGGGGGAGGGATCGGCGCCGAGCGGCTCATGAATAGGTGACCTTTCGTTCGACATAGCGGAACTGGATCACGGTCATCACGATCACCAGTCCCATAAGGACCACGGATTGCGCGGCGGAGGCGCCGTAATCCTGGCCGATGAAGCCGGTGTTATAGACCCGGAAGACCAGGATCGAGGTTGCATCCGCGGGACCACCCTGCGTGGTGGCGTGGATCAGCGAGAACGTGTCGAAGAAGGCATAGACGAGATTGACCACCAGCAGAAAGAAAGTGGTTGGCGAGAGCAGCGGGAAGGTGATGCTCCAGAACCGTCGCGCGGGGCCTGCGCGGTCGATCGCAGCGGCTTCGATCAGCGATTTCGGAATCGATTGCAGACCGGCGAGAAAGAACAGAAAATTGTAGCTGACCTGTTTCCAGGCGGCGGCGATGACCACCATAAGAAGCGCCTGGTCACCATTGACATAATGGTTCCAATCGACGCCCAGCCCACGAAGCCAATAGGCGGCGATCCCAAGCGATGGGTTCATCAGGAAGTACCAGAGCACCCCGGCCAGCGCGGGGGCGACGGCATAGGGCCAGATCAGGAAGGTCCGGTATGCAGTGGCGGCTCGTATCACCCGGTTCGCGGCAAGCGCGAGGATCAAGGCAAGGCTCATCGACAGCAAGGTGACGGAAAGACCGAAAATCAGCGTCGTGGTGAAAGAACGGCGATAGCCGGGATCGAGAAACAGATCCTTGTAGTTCTGCAGGGCGACGAAGCTTCGTGAGAAGCCGAAGGCATCCTCGATATAGAAAGACGTCTCGACCGCCTGAATCGCGGGCCAGATGAAGAAGATCAAGGTCACCGCGATTTGCGGGGCCAGGAGCGCATAGGGCAGCCAGCGATGGCGGAACAGGGCGCGTTTGATCATCTGCGAGACATTCGTAGGCCAGTCTGGGGGCGGAGTAGGTCACCTCTCTTAGCACCCCTCCCCGCGTGAGGGGAGGGGAAGGCGTGAAGACTTATTCTGGCGCCAGGATCAGTTTGCGGCCTCAAACCGACGAAGCAAGGCGTTGCCGCGGTCGACCGCAGCATCGAGCGCCGTTTGCGCGTCCTTATCTCCGGCCCAGACCGCTTCGAGCTCTTCGTTGATGATGTCTCGAATCTGAACGAAATTCCCGAAGCGGAGGCCCTTCGAAGCAGCGGTCGGCTCATTCAGGCTGAGCTGCTTGATCGCAGTGTCGGTCATCGGATCGGTTTCGTAGAACCCCTGGCTCTGGCTCAGCGTATAGGCGGCGCTGGTGATCGGGACATAGCCTGTATTCTGGTGCCAGGCGGCCTGCTGCTCGGCATCCGAGAGGAATTTGAAGAACTCGGCCACGCCTTTGTACTCGGCGGCCTCATGACCGGTCAGCACCCAAAGCGTGGCGCCGCCGATGATCGAGTTCTGCGGGGCATCGGCCACCGCCTTATCGGTCGGCAACATGGTTTGGCCGAACTCGAACCCGGTGATGTCCTTCTTGAAGCCGCCATAATAGGCCGAGGAATTGATCCACATCGCCGCTTCGCCATTGACGAACATCGCCCGGCTGTCGCCGCGGCGGCCGCCATATTTGAAGAGACCCTCCTTGCCCATATCGGCGATGCGCTGGATATGATTGACTACCGCTGGATTGTTGAAGGTGAACTCGGTATCGGTGCCGGCGAACCCGTTCTCCTGGGTGCCTATGGGCAGGTTATGCCAGGCTGAAAAGTTCTCGATCTGGGTCCAGGATTGCCAGCCGAAGGACAGCGGAGCCTCGACACCCGCTGTTTTCAGCGCCTTTGCCGCGGCCTCTACCTCGTCCCACGTGCCTGGCACGGCGACATCTGCCTGATCGAACAGGGTCTTGTTGTACCAAAGCACCGGGGTCGAGGAATTGAAGGGGAGCGAAAGAAGATTGCCCTCGATATCGGTGTAATAGGAGATCACAGCGGGCAGATATGCGCTCTGATCGAACGCAACATCGGCCTCTTCCATGAGCTGATAGACTGGATAGACGGCCCCTTTGTCCTCGGCAGCCATCATCGTGGCGGTGCCGACCTCAAAGACCTGCACGATGTGCGGCTGCTCGCCGGCGCGGAAGGCGGCGATGGCCGAGGTCATGGTCTCGGTATAGTTGCCCTTGTAGATCGTGTTGATCTGGTAGCTCTCCTGGCTCGAGTTGAAATCAGCGGCCATTTTGTCGACCGTCTCACCGAGCGCACCGCCCATGGCGTGCCAGAAATTCACTTCGACCGGAGCTGAGTGGGCGGTGGTCACGGAGACTGCAGTCACGGCGACTGCGCCGAGAAGGGTTGCGCGGTTCATGGGGTTTCCTGTCTTGATTGATCTATGTTCCTGTGGTTCTCCCGCAACCCTTCATCGGAGGGCTGGGGGCCGAGAAAGCTTGGCGATGCTGCACCGCCTGCCCATCGACTGATAGCGCGCTTTCGTGACAGGTCAGTGACCTGGAGCGGACAGTCTAGGCAGGCACAGCAGTAGCATGCTTTCAGCCCAGGGTAGTATTTTGCAACGAAGCGGATATTTCAAGCATTTTCAAGGCATTATGCTGCGGCGCAGCATATCCTGCGATAATTCAGGCTATGCAATTGATCCCGGTCCGATATTTCAATTTTCGTGCATGTCTTTCGGCTCAATCTGGATCGAGTACATTCATATCAAACATGAGCCCAGCATCCAGAAGGTCCCAGCGGCCATCCGATGGACGTCAGCGATTCAGCGCTCACAACCCTCGAATCGAACAGGCTTTCTGGATAACCGCCACCAGTGCGAACTCGTGTGCCGACCCCCCAACACCAGGCTTCAGCCGGGTTGGGTGCGCAACCGAACCAGCGCAGTGCGTGCCGCTTCGATACCTGCCAAGTTTTGCGCCAGCCTTGCAGGCGCGTAGCGGCTCATCGCCGCCAGGGCCACACCTTCCAGCACCAGAGCACCAGCGCGGATCACTCCTTGATCGGCCATCTCTCCACGGCGTTTGAGATCATCGGCCAAAAGCAGCGCATCCGCCGCCACGCCAATCCCCGCCAGAGCAAGCCGCGCAGGCGGTGGGGAAAGAGGGATCATGGCTCGGCTGATCATCCGCCCACGCTCGATCGTTGCGCGGTGCCTGCCGATCCATCCGGGCGTCACATCTTTTGCGTCAGGATCCGGTGCACCGGGCGGCAAGACGGAGCCTTCAAGCTTCTCAGTCTGATCAGTCATCACATCAATATAGCGACACTGGCGCAAGTCCGCCAGCCGGCGCCCTATCCCTCGAGCATCGCCGGGAGCGGGACGATCTCGACCCCGTCGGCCGTCAGCGCGTCTCTCGCTGCTCTGGCGACGGCCACCGAACTGGGCTCATCACCGTGAACGCACAGGCTGTCGAAGCCGATCTCCATCTCGGTGCCATGGCGAGAGGTGATCCGTCCGCTGCGCACCATCTCGACCACTCTCGCCGCCGCCGCTTCGGGATCGGTCAGCACCGATCCGGCGATCGAACGCGGCGTGAGTGTGCCGTCATCCTCATAGGTCCGGTCGACAAAGGCTTCGCGTGCCAGCGGCAAGTCTAGCTCCTGGGTCGCCCGCTCCATCTCAGTCTTCGGCATCACCAGATGGATCAAGGCCGGGTCCACGGCTTTCACGGCCCGCGCAATCGCCATGGCATAGCCCGCATCGACACAGGCCATGTTGTTCAAGGCACCATGCGCTTTCACATGGGTGACCGGTATCCCTGCATAGCCCGCCATCGCCTGCATTGCGCCGATCTGATAGGCGACCAGATACTCCAACTGATCCGGCGCCATCCGTATTTGACGCCGCCCAAATCCCCAAAGGTCGTCAAAGCCTGGATGCGCCCCAATTGAGACCCCCCGCTCGGCCGCCGCCATCACCACCCGCCGCATGATCGTGGGATCGCCCGCATGCATGCCGCAGGCGATGTTCGCGGTCTTCACGATATCCAGCAGCGTTTCATCCGCGCCGATATCGTAGGCGCCGAAACCCTCTGCCATATCGGCATTGATATTGATGCGTCGGCCCATCCCGGTCTGTCGCTCCCCGGCTGAGATTGAACGGTGTTCGGTCTCAGTCTAGGGTTCAACAGGGCGAGCCGCAATCAAGCAGGACATATGGACAGCCTCGGAAGATCGGAGGAGCGGCGCTATCTGCCTGCGGGCGATGGGGCGCTCGTGGTCGAGTTCGGAACCGAGATCGACCGGACTGTCTCCGAGAAAGTGATGGCTTTGGACGCCGCTCTTGCCGCCGCACCGCTGCCCGGAATGATCGAAACGATGCCGAGCTTTCGCTCGCTTTTGGTGCAGTTCGATCCGCTGGTCACCGATGCCACCGCGGTCGAGACGGCTCTCAGAGCGTTGGATGCGACCCCAACGACCGCAACCGGTATTGGGCGGAGATGGCGCCTGCCCGCCTGCTATCATGGCGAGTTCGGGCCAGACCTGAGAGACGTCGCCCAGCATGCAGGAACATCGGTCGATGCACTGATCGCCGATCATTCGGGCCTCTGGCACCATGTCTATATGATCGGCTTTCTGCCCGGGGCGCCTTATATGGGCGACATGCCTGCGCCGCTGGATCTTCCACGACGGCAGAACCCGCGGGTTCGGGTGCCACAGGGTTCGGTCGCCATCGCGGTCGGGTTGACGGTCATCTACCCGGTCGAGAGCCCCGGTGGCTGGAACCTGCTCGGCCGCTGCCCGGTGCCACTGTTCGCGCCGAACCAATCCGCCCCCGCCCTCCTCTCGCCCGGCGATCAGGTGCAGTTCGACCCGGTGGCGCCTGAACGGTATGCCGAAATCGGTGCGGCCATCGCCGCCGGGGAGTGGCTGGCCGAGCGTGAGGCCATGCTGTGAGAGCGCTCAGGATTATCGAGCCGGGATTGCAGACCACGGTTCAGGATCTCGGCCGGACCGGAGCGCAGCGCTTCGGCGTCCCCGTCTCCGGCGTGCGCGACCGCGAGGCGATGGCGCTGGCCAATGCTCTGGTCGGCGCCCCGGTGGACCAGGCGGTGCTCGAGCTCGGCTATATCGGCCCCTCCTTCGAAGTGGAGGCTGAGGCTGTAACTCTGGCCGTTGTCGGGGCGAGGATGCAAATCGCGCTGTATCGAGGCGAACTGCAAGATAGGGTCCCCGACGGGCGGAGCTTCCAAGTCAATCGCGGCGACCTGGTCACCTGTGGCCCGCTTCGCGACGCACCTTCGGCCTGCCTGGCGGTCGCGGGCGGTTTCGATCTGGCACCGGTGATGGGCAGCCGGTCGACCTTCCTCAAGGCGGCGTTTGGCGGGTTCCGCGGTCGCGCTCTGGCCGCCGGAGATCTGCTGCCGATGGGAGAGGCTTCCCCTGCCCCGCAGACCCTCACGCTGACCGCGCCATTCCCGCCAGAGCCCGCGGACAGGATCCGCGTCGTGATGGGTCCGCAGGAGGATTACTTCACATCAGAGGTCGTTGAGATCTTCCTTTCCGCCAAATGGCAGGTGACGCAGGAGGCAGATCGGATGGGTTTGCGCCTCGCGGGCCCGGAACTCGCGCATAGCCAGGGCTATAACATCACATCGGATGCCATCGTCACAGGCTCGATCCAAGTACCGGGAAACGGGTTGCCGATTGTCCTGCTGGTCGACCGGCAGACCTCGGGCGGTTATCCAAAGATCGCCACGGTGATCACTGCGGATTTGCCGAAACTTGGCCGTCTCGGCCCCGGAGAGCGGTTCGGGTTTCAGGCGGTTACAGCGGCAGAAGGCGCCGCCATCGCCCGCTGCCGTGCCACGGCACTGACCGCCGATATTGCCGCGATCAAACGCTGGGCACCGGAAGGTGAGGTGGATCTCGACGCGCTCTACGGCACCGAGCTGATCTCACCGCCGATCTACGAATGAGGACCCGGCGAAGAAAAAGGCCGGAGGTTTCCCCCCGGCCTTCGCATTGCATCGCCTGTCTGATTACTTGGTCAGATATTTGATCTCCCAACCCTTCAGGCTCGGGCGCGCAGCCTTGCCATAGCCGTTGGCGGCATCGGCACGCAGTTCGGGGAAGATCGCGAGCAGTTCGTCCCGGGACGCATCATCCATAATGGTCAGCGCTTGCTCGCCCGGATGGAAGCTCTCGGACGGGGCGCCGTTCGCGGTGACGATCTGGTGGCTGTCGAACAGGATATGCCAGTATTCGACCTCGCCCCCCTCGGCTCGATAGACCGTGTCGCCATTGATCAGATCCTTGGCGGCGACCAAGACCTCAGGTTCGCCGAACATCAGATCGGCCCGCCAGTCGCAAATCAGCATCCGGTGCTGGGGCGAGACCTTCAGATCGCGGTCATTGCCCATGGCCCCTGCCTTGATCATGATCGGCGCCAGATTCGCAACCGCCGGCAAACGGCGCGAGCCGATCCAGCGCACCGGCAAGGCGCCATTGTCGCGGGTCAGCACCTTGTCTCCGACGCTCAGGTCCTCGATCGCCACCTCTCCGCGAGGCGTCGCGATCATCGTGCCGCGGGTAAAACAGACGATTCCAGCCGTGATCAGATCTGCGATCTGGTTGGCCGGATCATCCGTGCGGATCGTGCCCGGGGGGATGGTGATGGTAGAGCCATCCGGAAATGTCAGGGTCTGGCTGCCATTGGTAAAGTTCGGGTCGGTCGGGTCTATTGGATTGTTGGTGACGACCACTTCACCCGGACGCACCGGGGTGTTGGGGAAATTCGGATTTTCGGAGGGGATATCGGCCGGATCGAAGATGTCTTCACCCAGGGTGAAATCCGGGATCGTGTCGTCACCGAGATCGGGGTTGATGTCGAACACATCATTGCCGCCGCCACCGACCAGAAGATCGTTGCCGTCACCCGGTCCGCCGCCGCCTGAGATCGTGTCGCCACCGCCGCCGCCTTCAATGGTGTTGTCGCCATCATTGCCGGTCAGATTGTCTCCGGAAGCCGTGCCGACAACGTTCTCGAAATTCGTGACCGTGTCATTGCCGATGCCGGTTCCGGTGGCCGTCTCATTGTTCAAATCTACGGTGACAGGACCAGCGGCGGCCGACGTGTCATAAGTGTCGATATCTGCGCCGCCATCGAGCACATCGTTGCCCGAGCCGCCCTCGACCGTATCGTCGCCCGCATTGGCGTTGACCGTGATCCCGCCGGTATCCGCAGTCGCGTCCACCGTGTCATTCTGATCGCTGAGATCGAACTGCTCGATTTCCGAGAACGTGTCAGTGCCGGTCGCGGCCCCGGTCACACTGCCCTGTTCGTCACCGGTGAGGACCACGGATACAGAGGCGGTCGAAGCGGAGTAATCCACCGCATCCTGATCGATCCCGGTCTCACCACCGATAATCGATTCGTTTCCGACTTCGCCGAGGAACGTATCCTGATCGCCACCACCCGAGAGCGTGTCGTTGCCGATCCCGCCATCGAACGTGTCCGAGCCGATATTGCCGAACAGCGAGTCATTGCCGATGCCGCCAATCAGGCTGTCATCGCCATCGACACCGTCGATACTGTCATTGCCTTCGCCGCCGACCAGAGTATCGCCGCCACCGCCGCCAAACAGCGTGTCGTTGCCGAGCCCGCCATCGATCGAGTTGCTACCGTCATCGCCCAGCAGGACGTCGTTGTTGTCCGAGCCGACAATGTTCTCGAAGTTCGCGAGATCATCGCCCTGCGCATCGCCGCCGAACCCGTTGCCGGTGTTCAAATTGACGATGACGCCCGCATTCGAGTCGCTGTAATCGACCGTGTCGACCCCTTCGCCGCCATCCAGGCTGTCGGCGCCTTCATTACCGGCGATCTGGTCATCCCCGCCTTCGCCGTCAATCGTGTCGCTGCCGACGCCGCCTTCGATGCTGTCGTTATTGTCGCCACCCAGCAGACTGTCATCGCCGGCTTGGCCCAGGATCGTGTCATCGCCCTCGCCGCCGGTGATAGTGTCGTTGAAGGTCACCGGAACACTGGTGAAGAACACATCCGTGACGTCGATCCGCTGAGCACCTGTATCGAGGTTCAGATATTCGATGGTGAAGGTCGAGATCGGCCCCTGGATCGACACCAGTAGAGACCCGGTACCGCTGCCCGGATTCGTGTTGGCGGCATTCGGATCGGTATCGACCAGTGAGGTCGCCGTGTCGTTATCGACAGCGCCCGGATCGGTATCGCTCAAATCGAACAGGGCCGCATCGGTCAGCGCCACCGGGACCGGGTTGCCGTCCGCATCAAAGGCGGTCACCCGCACTTGGTCCTGCCAGACCCCGGTATCCACGTCATTGACCCGGAACTGGACATCGCTGACCACGTTCTGGAA
>JBCDKL010000042.1:0-15319 GCA_038746695.1 Pseudomonadota bacterium
CCCTGATCACCAGGGCCCGGGCGGTGCTGGCCGGGACCGGCCAAAGCGGGATCTACCACTTCAGCGGCGCGCCGGATGTCTCCTGGGCCGATTTCGCCCGGGAGATCTTCGCCCAGAGCGGGCTTTCCTGTGCGGTTGAGGACATTCCGGCCAGCGCCTATCCCACGCCGGCCCGGCGCCCCGCCAATTCTCGGCTGGATTGCACCAGCCTTGAGACCGCCTTCGGCATCCCCCGGCCCGATTGGCGCCGTTCCTTGACCGGGGTTCTGCAAGAGCTGGGAGCGGCCGCATGAGCGCGCGCAAAGGCATCATTCTGGCGGGCGGGTCGGGCACCCGGCTCTACCCGATCACCATCGGCATCTCGAAACAGCTGCTGCCGATCTACGATAAACCGATGATCTACTTTCCGCTCAGTGTCCTGATGCTGACCGGGATCCGCGAGATCGCGATCATCACCACGCAGGAGGATCAGCAGCAGTTCCAGCGGCTGCTGGGCGATGGTGCGAGCCTGGGGCTCAGCATCGAATGGATCGTTCAGCCCTCTCCCGACGGGCTGGCACAGGCCTATATCCTGGCCGAGGATTTCCTGGCCAACAGCCCCTCCGCGATGATCCTGGGCGATAACATCTTCTATGGCCACGGACTGCCTGAAATGCTGGACCGCGCCAATCAGATGGCGGGCGGCGGCACGGTCTTCGGCTACCAGGTAGCCGATCCCGAACGCTATGGCGTGGTCGAGTTCGATGGGGACGGACGGGCGGTCTCGGTCGAGGAAAAGCCGCCGATCCCGAAATCGGATTATGCGGTGACCGGGCTTTACTTTTTCGACGGGCGCGCGCCGGAGATGGCCAAGCAGGTCACCCCATCGGACCGCGGCGAGCTGGAAATCACCTCGCTGGTCGAGATGTATCTGCGTGAGGGCACTTTGTCGGTCGAGCTGATGGGCCGCGGTTTCGCCTGGCTCGACACCGGAACCCATGACAGCCTGATCGAGGCGGGCGAGTTCGTCCGCACCATCGAAAAGCGCCAGGGCCTTAAGGTCGGCTGCCCCGAGGAAGTGGCCTATCGCATGGGTTTCATCGACCGCGACGCGGTGCTGGAGCTTGCCAAACCCCTGATGAAAAATGGCTATGGCAAGCATCTGGTGAAGATTGCCGGGGGATGAAATAATGCGCGCGGGGGACGATGCAGACGCAGCGGGAGAACGGATATGTCCAAACGCAAGGTGCTGATCACCGGCGGTGCGGGGTTCATCGGATCATGGTTGACCGATCTGATCCGCAACGAGTGCGAGGTGGTCTTGTTCGACAGCCTCCACCCGCAGGTGCATGGCGCGGATCCCGCGAAAAGCCGGGCCGAGGCGAAGGCCCGGGCGGACCGGCTGATCGAGGGGGATGTGGGCGACCGCGCCGCGGTGGAGAGGGTAATCGCCGAGACCGACCCTGAAGTTGTCTTCCACCTCGCCGCCGAGACCGGCACGGGGCAAAGCTATGACGAGCCGACCCGCTATAACCATGTGAACGTGATCGGCACCACCCATCTGATCGAGGCGATCCGCGCCCATGGCCCGAACGTTCGCCGAGTGGTGGTGGCGGGCTCGCGCTCGGTCTATGGCGAGGGAGCTTGCCGCGATGGCGAGGGCCGGGTGGTGACCGCTCCTCCGCGCGACATGGCGCGAATGAAGGCGGGCGATTTCGGGCTCTATTGCGAGGCGGGGCGCCCGCTGACCCCAATTGCCACGCCCGAGGATATCCGGCTGATGCCCGCCTCGGTCTATGCCTCCTCGAAACTGATGCAGGAATATCTGATCGAGCAGTGTTTCCATGGCACGGAGGTCGAAGTCTCGATCCTGCGGCTGCAGAATGTCTATGGTCCCGGCCAGTCGCTGAAGAACCCCTATACCGGCGTGATCTCGATCATGAGCCAGCAGATCGAGCAGGGTAAACGGCTTAACGTCTATGAGGACGGACAGATCGTGCGCGATTTCGTCTTTGTCGGCGATGTCGCCCGCGCCTTTGCCCTGGCGGGGCTGGGGGATCGGCCGACCCATGGGCCGGTGAATATCGGCCATGGCCAGCCGACGACGATTTTGCAGATGGCCGAGGAGTTGCTGAGGCTCTATGGCCGCGATCCGGGCGAGCGGGATATCTCGGGAGATTTCCGGGCAGGCGATGTGCGCTATGCCCTTGGCGATATCGCCCGGGCGCGCGATGTTCTGGGCTTTGCGCCCGAGGTCGATTTCGCCCAAGGCCTTGCCCGGTTCTTCGACTGGGCTCGCGCGGCCTGAGCCCGCCTGCCGACGCTATCATCGGGGATGCAATCGGCGAGAATCTGCGGTAATCCGCCGGGGATGCCGCCCGATCCACGCGGTGGCGGGACCGGCATTGCAGGACGGCGACGGGAGTTGGGTAGCGGATGAAACGGCTTGGGATCTTCACGACCTTCGGCGCGGTCGAGACACAGGTCGAAGCTGATTACGTGCCGGTTCTGCTGGAAGGGCTGAGACCGCATCTCGATTACCTGGTCGTGGTCACCGATATCACGCCCGAAGCGCCCTATTTCGACCGGATCAACGCGCTGGCCGACCATCTTGTGCGCACCGGGAAGAGCCGGATCAGCTCGACCCTGGCCGGGCACCAGGCCGCGATCCGTGCCATCGGGCGCGAGAATGTCGCCGCGTATGACGAGGTTCTGCTCTGCGATTCGACGAATTTCGGTCCTGTCCAGCCGGTCGATACCCTGTTCGAGGAGATGGGCCGGCGCGATTGCGATCTCTGGTCGCTGCACCATACCCGCCCAGAGCTCGACCCCAGGATCGCCGAACGCTTCACCGCTAAACTGCTGCCGAAGATGGAATTCATCGTCTTCCGCAAAAGCTGCACCGCCGACCCGATCTTCTTTGAGTTTTGGGAGAAAGCCCAGCCGCGGGCCAATTTCTTCGAAAACATGGTCGAAAACGATATGACCTTCTTCCAGGCGCTGGAGGATAAGGGCCTGAGAGCGGCCTATGCGATCGACCCCGCGGCGACCAAGACCGCCGATCCTGCGATGATGGAGATCATCACTCAACTGGAACAGGGCGCGCCCCTGGTCGCCAAGAACGCTTTCGTGCTCGACCCGATTGTCTCGGAGATGCAAGCGATGGATGGGCGGCGGATCCTCGACTGGCTGAAGGCGCATACCGATTACGATACGACCCTGATCTGGGACGCGCTGATCGACCGCTATCCGTTGCGCACGCTGCATACCAATCTCGAAGAGGTCAGGGTGATCGAGGACCGCCCGGCCGACACGCCCAAGACCGAATGGAGCTTCGGCAAGATCGCGATTTTCGCCCATATCTTCTACGCGGAGATGACCGATGAGTTTGTCGAGCGGGTTCTGCTGATCCCTGGCAATCCCGATTTTTATGCTACGACCAGCCAGGTCGAACATAAGCTCGAGATCGAACGCCGGGTGCGCGAGTTGGGGTTCGAGGGGTTTCTCGAGATCCGGGTGGTCGAGCAGAACCGCGGGCGCGACATGTCCTCGCTGTTCATCAGCTTCCGCGATGTGGTGCTGAGCGGCGAGTATGGGCTCTGCCTCAGGCTCCACTCGAAACGCACCCCGCAGATGAGCGCGCAGATCGGCGTTTCGTTCAAAGATCATCTGCTCGACAATCTGGCGCCCTCGCCCGGCTATCTGCACCGGTTGTTCGACATCCTCGAAGCCGAGCCGAATATCGGCGTGGTGATCCCGCCCACGGTGCATATCGCCTATGGCACGCTCGGCCATTCCTGGTTCGCCAACCGCCCAGGTCTTGTCCGTCTGGCCGCCGAGATGGGACTGACCGTGCCCTTCGACACCCATACCCCCGTGGCCGCCTATGGCACCATGTACTGGTTCCGCCCCGAGGCGCTGCGCCGGATGTTCGAGCGCAAGTGGAAATGGGAGGAATTCAACCCCGAGCCGCATCATGTCGATGGCGGGCTGGCCCATATCCAAGAGCGGCTGATCTGCTATTGCGCCCAGCAGGACAAGTTCCGCACGCTTTCGGTCATGAACCCGCATGCGGCGGCGCGAAACTATGTGAAGCTGGAATACAAACACCAGCTTCTCAGCAGCTTCTACCCCTCGGGCGATATCCGCCGGATCATCAAGATTGCCGAGGATGAGAAGCGCGGCCGCCTGCCCTTCCCCTCGCGCGCGCGGTTCTTCACCTGGGTCGCGCGCAGTTACGACTCGACGCAGGCGAGTTGGCCCTGGTTCTGGCGGACCTTCCAGCCGGTCTCGAAATGGGCCTGGCCCTATATGCGCAGCGTGATCGAGCGCGCCCGGGTGTGAACCGACAGGGGCAGGTCATGCGAAGAACATTTGATCTCACCGCCCGAAATGGTAACGACGGGGCGACCCGGTCGGCCCTGCTCCGCGACGAGGAAACGCCATGTTCATGAAGAAAAGCGATCCGGCCCCGGACCCTGCGCCCGCAGCGCCGGCCAGCCTGGCCAACCCGCCGGGATCGGTCTGCGTCGGGCTCTATTCCTTTCCGAAATGCGGCAATACGTGGCTGCGCGCGATCATCGCCGCGGCGACGAAAGTGCCGCAAGGCCCGGGCATGCTGCATAAATACGTGACCGACATGCATTACTCGCCGGTCATCGCGAACCCTTGGGAGTATGGCGGCACCGATTGGTATTTCTACAAATCCCACCACAAGGCGATCGTGACCGAGCATAAGGAGCAGGTCTTCCGCACCGACAAAGTGGTGTACATCTTCCGCAATCCGCTGGACGTCTTTCTCTCCTACGTGAATTTCGTCTCGAAGAACGTGTCGGGCAATCAGAACAAGCGGCAGTTCGACTTCGAAATCAGCCGGGTCGAGGATCTGACCCCGCCGCAGATGGAAAAGCTGTTCTCGCGCTGGGTCGCCCACGCCACGCTGTTCCCGCAAAACAAGCTCTATGGCTCCTATTTCGACAATATCCAGAACTTCATGGCGATGCGCGACCGGGGGGAGCCGGTGCATGTGATCCGCTATGAGGATCTGAAGGAGAATTTCGCCGAAACCGTGGGCCCAATGCTGGATTTCATCGGTATTAAGGATGCGGATATGGATGCGGTCTTCGCCGATGCGGACAAGCGCACGGCGAAGGACGGGAAATTCTTCTGGAAACGCGCCTCGAAGAATTACGAGACCTATCTGAGCGCCGATCAGATTGCCCGTTTCTCCATGGTCTATGCCGACGAGTTGAAAGCCCTCGGCTACAATTACGACTGATCGAGCCGGGCGCGAAGCTCGGCCAGGGTCCGCTCGGCGGGTTCCGACCAGGGGGCGGAGGGGCTGTGCCACAGATTGGCCTGGCTCTTCAGGATCTCTCCATCCTCGAGAACGCGCAGATGGTTGGCCCTGAGCGTGGCGCCGGTGGTGGTGATGTCCGAAATCGCCTCGGCGGTCCGGTTCGCCGGGCTTGCTTCCGTGGCGCCTTGGCTGTCGACCAGCCGATAATCGGCGATCCCGTGCTCGCGGAAGAAGCTGCGGGTCAGCACATGGTATTTGGTGGCGATGCGCAGTGCCGTGCCATGGGTCTCGCGGAAATCAGCGCAGGCGGCGTCGAGATCGCTCATTGTCTCGACATCGATCCAGAAGGCCGGGACTGCGATCACCAGATTGGCTTTGCCGAACCCCATTTGGGCCAGGCTTTCCAGCCCGGCTTGCGGGACCCGCTCGCGGATCAGATCCTCGCCCGTGACGCCCAGATGGATGCGCCCGGCGGCAAGCTCGCGCGGGACCTCTCCGGCCGAGAGCATCACCACTTCCAGCCCCGGCAGCCCCGCGGCCTCGGCCCGGTATTCGCGCTCGGCCCCAGCCTGGGCGATCGCAATGCCGCGCGCCGCGAACCAGGCGATCGTGTCGGCCATCAAGCGTCCCTTGGACGGCAGGCCCAGGGTCAGGGTCATGGCAGAGGTCTGGGTCATGCCCGCCCCCGGATCGCGGCCTGGACCGCCTCGGGCCGGATCATCGCCCCGACCGCCGGGATCGGCCGGGCTGCGCCCAGCCGGGCTGTGATGCTGTCATAGCGCCCGCCACCGGCCAGCGGCGGATGATCGGTGCCTTCCTTTGCGAGAACCTCAAAGACGAACCCGTCATAATATTCGAGGTTCCGCCCGAAACCCGCCTCGAAATTCAGGTTCTCGGGGGCCAGTCCGCGCGTGACCATTGCCGCCATCCGCGCCTCGAACCGGTCGAGCACGGGGGCAAGCGCCACGCCCGCGGCCGCCGCGATCCCGCGCAGCTGCTCCAGCGCCTCGCCCATCGGCGCCTTGACCGCGAGCACAGCCGAGATCAGCTCGGCCTGCTCGCCCGGCATCGGCGCTTCTGCCTGGGTCGCGGCGAGCCGTTCGGCCCGGGCCGTCACCTCAGCCAAGGCGCGCCGCCCCACCGGCTCGCCCGCCGCCATCGCCAGCTCGGCCACACGCCCCTCGCGCACTGCCTTGAGCAGCCCGGAACGGCTGGCAGAGGGTGCCTCCGCCGGGCTCGAGAACCGCTGGATCAGCCGCTGGAACCGCTTTGGCCGCCAGAGATGTCGGCGCAGCGGCCCGGCCCGGTGCTCGGGCAGGTCCAGCGCATCGAGCAGCCCGAAAATGATGCTCAGATCCCCGGTTGTTACGTGCTGCCCCGGCGCGGATAGTGCGTCCAGCCCATGCAGCGTTAGCGCGAAGACATGGGCATCCGCCGCCGCCCGGTCCTCGGCGCCGAAATCCTCGAGCCCTGCCTGCACATATTCCACGGCCCGTTTGCTGCCACTCTCCTGCCGGCGAAAGACCGGCCCGTGATAGGCGTAGCCCCGCGCCCGCTCCCATCCGCCATCGCCATGGGCGAGCGCGACCGGCACGGTGAAATCCGGGCGAAGGCAAAGCTCTCCACCCTGTTCGGGATCGTTGAACAGAAAGGCCCGCGAGCGGACATCCTCGCCGTAGAGTTCCAGGAGGGTCTCGGCTGGGAAGAGATGCGCAGGCTCGACCGGGGCATATCCGGCATCCGAAAAGATGCCCGCTAATGTCGCCAGCATCCCTTCGATCTCCGCCAGCGCATCCTCGGTCAGGAGCGGGCGGATCATGTCTGCTGGCGCTCCAGCATGGCGCGGATCTCTGCCACCAGATCGGCGCGGGCCACGGTGATCTGGGCTGGTTGCGAGACCCATTCTTCCCGCGTCTCGATCTCGGCGGCCAGCCGCGCGCCGAGGGCGAGATCCTTCAGTGTGACCTGCCCCGCGGCACGCTCATCGCCGCCTTCGATCACGGCGATCGGGGCCGCGCGCTTGTCGGCATATTTGAGCTGCTTGGCCATGTTACCGCCGCCGAGGAAGACCTCCGCGCGGATGCCCGCATTGCGCAGCTCGGCACAGATGGTCTGATAGGCCGCCATCTCTGAGCGGTCCATGGCGAGGATGACCACTGGCCCGGCGGCCTCTCCCCGTCCCGCCCGTCCGGTCTCGCGCAAAGCCGTCAACAGCCGATCGACCCCGATCGAGATCCCGGTGGCGGGCACCGACTGGCCGGTGAAGCGTTTGACCAGATCGTCATAGCGCCCGCCCCCCGCGACCGAGCCGAACTGCCGCCGGTTGCCGTCCTCATAGGTGATCTCGAAGGTCAATTCCGCCTCGAAGACCGGGCCAGTGTAATAGCCGAGCCCGCGCACGACCGAGGGATCTATCATTGCCCGGGCAGCGTAGCCCTGTGCCTCCATCAGCTCGGCCATGGTCTCCAGCTCCGTCACCCCTTCGGCGCCTGTGCTGGAGGTGCCCACCAGTTCCAACAGCCGCGCGCAGGTCTCAGCGCCGGTCGCACGGCCTGCGGAGACAAAGCCCATGACCAGATCCGATTGATCGGCCGACAGGGCGGCACCTTTGGTGAAATCGCCCGACTCGTCCTTGCGGCCAGTGCCGAGCAGGGCGCGGACCCCTTCTTCCCCTAGCCGGTCCAGCTTGTCGATGGCGCGCAGCACGATACCGCGCTCGGCGGCCATCTCGTCCGGCGCATCGGGGCGGAGCAGCCCCGCCGCCTCCATCACCCCGTTCAGCACTTTGCGGTTGTTGATGCGGATGATCACATCGTTCTGTTGGATCCCCACTGCCTCCAACGCATCGGCCAGCATCATGCAGATCTCGGCATCGGCGGCGACGGTTGGCGTGCCGACAGTATCGGCATCGCATTGATAGAACTGGCGAAATCGCCCCGGCCCCGGTTTCTCGTTGCGCCAGACGGGGCCGACGGCATAGCGGCGATAGGGGCTGGGAAGCGCCTCGCGATGCTGCGCCACCACGCGGGCGAGCGGCGCGGTCAGATCATAGCGCAGCGCCAACCAGGTTTCGTCCTCGTCCTGCCAGCCGAAAACACCCTCGTTCGGGCGGTCGACATCGGGGAGGAATTTGCCGAGCGCTTCCACAGTCTCGACGGCAGAAGTCTCCAGCGGATCGAAGCCATAGGCGTGATAGATCTCGCAGATGCGGCCCAGCATTGCAGTGCGTTCGGTGACTTCCGCACCGAAATAGTCTCGGAAACCGCGGGGCGTGGTGGCCTTGGGCCGCGGGGCCTTTTTGATCTTTTTCGCCATGGGATCTGCCGTGTGATCGCGTTGCCGGGTGCCTAGCGGATCGCGGGTCAGCGGGCAAGTGGGGTGGCTTGGTCCTGGTATTCTCGGCGCGCTAGCGGTTGTCCTGGCGCAGGACCGAGAATGATGCCCGTTGGGCAGGGCCTCTGGGTAAGATCCTCCGCATCGGATAGCGCGCGCACTTCTGCGCTCAGCTTCCCGCGGTCAGGGGCGCGGTCAGGCGTTTCAGGCAGGCAATGGTGCTGAGTGCGGTGATCTTGCCGGTGCGGGGGTTCTCCTCGGAGGGGATGTTGCGGATCGTCATCTCGGCCTCGCCACTGTCCGAGCGTACGCGGACCGATTGCATATTGCGGTCGATACCAGGATCGGCCCAGACCTCGACCGTCGTGCGATCCGGCCCGAACCCCGCCAGCGAGAGCGCCGCCGCCACATTCACATTGGCGGGGAAGCCTTTCGCCGCGGCGCGTGCACTGCCCTGGAAGACCCGGGTCGGCTCGGTCATGGCCATCACGTCGATTTTGTGCTCGACCAGATGCGGTGCGCCTTCCAGCCCGCGCGGAGGTTTGCGCGTTTGCAGGGTCACCTCGTAGATCTCGCCGACGGCCATGGCGCGGATCGTGTCGAGGCCGATGATCGCTCCCGTCGGAACGATGATCTGCGCCCCGGTCTCGCGCGCCCGGTCGACCAGATCCATATGATCCAACAGTGCACCGACCGAGAGGGGGACGAAGATCCGTCCCGCCTCGACCGCCGATCGGGCGAGAGGCTCGAAAATCGCCTTGGGTGCGCATTCGACTATGATATCGGCCTCGGCCGCCAGGGCCTCGGCAGATGTCACAGCGGGTGGTGTCTGGAAATCGGAGACCCGCTCGGCAGCCCGTGTCCGGTCCTTCGCCGAAATCGCGGTGAGGGTCATGCCTGGGATCTCGCCCGCATCGAGCCCGCGTGCCAGCCGCATTCCGATGGCGCCGAGCCCGGCGATGGCGACGGTGTAGTGCATGCGGTCCTCTCCCTCAGATGCTGCGCATGATCATATAGGCGCCGAGCACGATCAGCGCGATGAAGAAGATGCGGCGGAACCCGCCCTCCGAGAGCCTGCCGCGCAGCCGTTTACCGATGGCGAGCCCGGCGAAGACTGGAACCAGCCCGAGAGCCGAGAGGATCGCATGCTCGCGCGTCACCAGGGCGTTCGACGTCATCGCAGCCGAGAGCGAGACGGTCAGGGTGATGAAAGTGATCCCCAGAGCCTGCACGAATTGATCGCGCGGCAGGCGCAGCGCTTCGAGATAGAGGATCCCAGGCACGATGAAGATCCCGGTCATCCCGCAGAGCACACCTCCCGATCCGCCGGCCAGCGGGGCCATCCAGCCCTCGCGATGGTCCGGGGCCGGCAGGCGTGGGGCGGTGAGCGCATAGGCGGAATAGGCGATCAGCAGCACGCCCAGAAGGACCGCCATCACCTCGGACCGGATCCCCGCCATGATGGTCACGCCCGCCCCGATCCCGATGGCGGCCGAGAGCAGAAAGGGCCAGAGCCGGGTGATGAGTGCGCGGAAATAGGGGCCGTCGCTCGCCTGCCAGATATTGGTCAAAACGCCCGGGATCAGAAAGATCGCCAGCGCATCGCGCAACGGCATAACCAGGGCGAGCGCTGCCAGGACCACGACTGGCAGGCCGAGCCCCAGCGAGCCTTTCACCAGCCCGCCGACAAAGAAGGTGGCCAGCACCAGAACGATGATCTCAGGGCTCAGCACCCAATCAGGCCGGGCGGGCAGAAAGCGCGCGCCAGGTCAGCCAACCAGCGGTCAAAAGGGCGAGCCCGGCCAGCACCGGGCGCACCGATCCGCCCATCAGGACCAGCGGCAGGGCGATGCTGGCCAGCATCGCAGGGGCGTAGAACCGGGTCCAGGCGACGCCCTTTTCACGCTGTGCCTGGAAATAGGGGAAGGCGGCCGAAAAAACGGCGATGATGAAGAAAAACATCGCCCAGGGACGGGTGACGAATAGAGTGATGTCGGTATCGATCGCCAAGGCGCGCGAGAGGTTCAACTCGGCCACGTTGCCCAGGACCACGCCCAGGATCATCGGCGCCAGCGGAAAGCCGAGCTGGCGCATGAAAAAGCCCAACAGGCCGAACCAGAACAACGTCCAGAGATCGTCGGTCGAATTATTGAGCGAGAACACGCCGATCGTCGCAAAAGCCAGGATCACCGCTGCCAGCATGTACATACGGATGCGGGTCACCAGAACGAAGATCCTCAGCATCCCCGATTGCAGTCCCAGCATGATGAAATTCGCCGCGAAGAAGGCGACAAAGATCGAATAGGCCAGCACCGGCTGCTCGGCAATGAAGGTCGGCCCCGGCACGATATCGTGGATCAAAAGCGCCCCGAGCAGGACGGCGGCGGTCACGTCGCCCGGGATCCCCAGCGCCATCAAAGGGGTCAGCGAGCCGCCCTCGACCGCGTTATTCGATGTCTCGGGCGCGATGATCCCCTCGGGATTACCGGTGCCGAACGTGTCCGGCTCCTTTGAGGCCTTCTTGGCCTGGTCATAGGCCAGGATGTTGGCGATCGAGCCACCCGCTCCGGGCAGGATGCCGGTGAACATCCCGATCAAGGCCGAGCGGATGACCACGACCCAACGTTTCAAGAGCTCCTTGATCGCGCGGCCATGCTCGATCCTAATGCGCACATCGCCCTGATGCGAGAGCGATTGGCGGGCCTTCACTGGGTCGCGCACATCCGACAAAAGCTGGCTGAAAGCGAAGAGGCCGATCAACACCGCGATGAAATCGAAGCCGGACAGGAGGTAATCCGAGCCGAAATCGAACCGGCCGACGCCGACCGCATCGTCTTCGCCCACCGTGCGGGCCAGCAAGCCGATGGCCCCGGCGATCAGGCCCTTGACCAGGTTCTCTCCGGCCAGCGAGGCGGTGACCGTCAGGGCGAAGATCACCAGCATGAAGAAGTCCCAGGGCTGAAACTCCAGCCCGATCTGCGCCAGTTGCGGGGCGAAGAGGACCAGCAGCACCGCTGAGATCATGCCGCCGCAAAAGGATGACCAGACGCCGAGGCCGAGCGCAAAACCGGGCTCTCCCTTCCGGGCCAGCGGGAAGCCGTCGAATGTGGTGGCGACGGAGGAGGGCGTGCCAGGGATTCCGGTGAGAATCCCAGCCATCAAGCCGCCCGACAGCCCTCCGACCAGAACCGAGATCATCGTTGCCAGTCCCTGGGCTGGTGGCATCGCAAAGGTGAAAGGCAGGGTTAGGACCACCGCCATGGCAATGGTGAATCCGGGGATCGAACCCGCCAGCAATCCCGCTGACGTCCCGATGATCATGAAAAGTAGCGTCTCGAGCGTCGCGATCTCGGCCAGCGCCAGGGCCAGATTGTCCCACACCATGGCTCAGATCCCCGTCAGCGAGCCGCTCGGCAGCAAGACGCCGAGCCCATAGGTAAAGAGCGCCCACATCCCGCCGACCGAGACCAAGGCGATCGCCAGATGTATCGGCGTGCGTCCGATGCCCCCCAGAACGGTCAGCAGAAGGAAGACAAAAACCATGGCGCCGATCAGCATGCCGACAAAGGGCAGCGCCAGCAGATAGATCAGAAACAGCGCAAAGACCCAGAGCACGTTGCGCCAATGGGAGATGAAAGCCATCAGCCCCTCGGGGGCTGCTTGCGCCGCTGCACGAGGACCTTCGCGCAAGGACTGGACCAGATAGATCGCCCCGAGCAGCAATACGGCACCCAGGATCACCCGCGGCCAGGCGGCGGGAGAGAGCTGTCCGTAATCCGGTTCGCGGATATCGAAGCTGGCTACCATCAGCCCGCCTGCGATGAGAACGAGGGCGATGGCGACCCAGGCATCTCGGTTGAGGGTCATCCCGGAATGGGCGCCGCGACTACGCGGCGCCCGCTCCAATCACTTCGTGTACATCCCGATCTCGATGGCGACCGCTTCGTAGTCGGAGAAGAGCGCATCAGCCCAATTGCGGAAATCCGACGGGCCCATATAGCGCAGGCCGGTGCCCTTGGCGTCCATCTGCGCCTTCAGATCCGGGTCCTCAGCGGCTGCTTTGAACACCCCGGCCCAATAGTCGACCGCCTCCTGGGGCGTGCCTTTCGGCACCACAATCCCCCGCTCGAGCGCGGCCGTCATATCGACGCCCAACTCCTTCAGAGTCGGCAGGTCGGGCAGTTGCGGCGCCCGCTCCTCGGAGGCAATTGCGAAGGCTTGCAGCGCACCGCTCTCGAGATGTTTAGAGCCAGAGGCGACATTCAAAGCCCCGGTATCGATAGCGCCCGAGAGCAATGCGGTCATCCGCTCGGCCGTGCCGTCATAGGGGACATAGGCGAACTCAACGCCCATCTTCTTGCCGAGCAGCAGATAGAGGAAATGCGAGGTCGAACCGAAAGTGGTGCCGGCCTTGACCCCTTCCGGGTTCGCCTTGGCGTAGGCGGCGAACTCTTCGAAGTTCTTATAGGGCACATCGGTGGCCGCTCCGATGATATCCGGCGTGACGGTCAGATTCGCCACGGTGTCGAACCCGTCATAGTGGTAGTCGATCCGCCCGTTCAGAAAACTGGTGATGGCCGATTGGTGGATAGCGAACAGGGTGCAGCCATCGGCTTTAGCTTTCGCCGCCTGTTTGGCGCCCTTATTGCCACCCTGGCCGGGGACAGAGACGACCTTGATCTTGGTCGGCAGATCCATCTCGGAAATGGTCTTCTCAAAGACCGAGAAGATCACATGTGTGCCGCCGCCGGCCTTCCAGGGCACGATCAGCGTGGCGGTATCGCAGGACAGTTCCGCGGAATGCGCGGTCCCTGGCGCCGAGACGGTCATGCTTAGGGCGAGGGCGAGCCCTCCGGTGGCTGCGAGAAGGTTTTTCATCGTGACACTCCCAAAAAGATTTGAGCCCCTGCCGGGGACTGCCTGTTTGCGCCCCCCGCGGGGCGATGTTAGATCGGGGCTGAACCCCGGGACCCGGGTGAACTATAACGTCCCCACGCCGCCCGGCAAGCATTGGGGCGCCCCCAAGGAAAGGCCGTTGACGATGCGTGATCTCGAACTTCCGGGCCGCTCGCCCGCCCATGGTATGACGGCGATGGCGGCGACCAGCCACACGCTTTCCACCGAGACAGCGATCGCCGCGCTGCGCCAGGGCGGCAACGCGATGGATGCGGCGATTGCGGCCTGTGCCGTGCAATGCGTGGTCGAGCCCGGCTCCACCGGAATCGGGGGGGATTGCTTCTGCCTCTACGCGCCTGCGGGGGCCGCGGAGCCGGTCGCATTCAACGGCTCGGGCAAGGCGCCGAGCGGAGCGACCTGTGCCTATTATGCGGATCAGGGGATCTCGGAACTGCCGCGGCAGAGCCCGCATTCGGTGGTGGTGCCCGGCGCCGCCGATGCCTGGTGCCGATTGAACGCCGATCACGGGCGCCTGCCGCTGGCGGATGTGCTGGCCCCGGCGATTACGTTCGCGCGCGATGGCTATCCGGTCTCGTCCCGGGTGTCGAGCGACTGGGCCTCGGCGGTCGGGCTGATGCAGGGCAATGCCGAGATGGCGCGGATCTTCCTGCCGGAGGGCCGCGCACCAAAGGTCGGCGAGATCCACCGCCAGCCAGAGTTGGCGCGGACCATGGAGGCCGTGGCCTCGGGCGGGCGCGAGGCTTTCTATAGCGGCGAGATTGCCGAAGATATGGTGGGCCTGCTGCGCAGCCTTGGCGGTCTCCACAGGATGGAGGACTTCGCCGAGGCGGCGGGCGATTACGTGACGCCAATCTCGGGGGATTTCCGCGGCCACCAGGTCTGGCAATGCCCGCCGAATGGGCAGGGGGTGATCGCTCTGCTGATGCTTAATATCATGGCAGGGGTCGAGACGGGCGAGACGCCGATCTCCACAGCTCGGATCCATGCTGAGATCGAGGCCTGCCGGCTGGCCTATACCGCGCGCAATCTATATGTCGCCGATCCCGTCTATGCGGATGTCGATGTCGAGACGCTCTTGAGCGCGGGTTATGCCGACAAGCTGCGCGCTCTGATCGATCCTGCCAAGGCGCGCGATCCGATGCCGGACCGCGATCTCGTACGCCACAATGATACGGTCTATATCTCTGTGGTGGATGGCGAAGGCAATGCATGCTCCTTCATCAACACATTGTTCGAGGGCTGGGGCGCGGGGCTGGTCGCGCCGACATCTGGTGTGGTCTTCACCAATCGCGGTCAGGGGTTCAGCCTGGACCCTGCCAGCCCGAACCGGATTGAGCCAGGCAAGCGGCCTCTGAACACGATCATTCCGGCAATGGTGAGCAAGGGCGGCCGGATGGTAATGAGCTATGGCGTCATGGGCGGGCAGTATCAGGCGATGGGCCATATGCAGTTCCTGACCCGGATGTTCGATTACGGTATGGATATCCAGGAGGCGATGGATGCACCCCGCTTCATGGCCGATCCGTTCAGCGGCGAAGTCGAGATCGAACGCACGGTGCCCGAGGCGATCCGGGAGGAGCTGGCCGGGATGGGCCACAATGTGGTCGCACCCGCCAAACCGGTCGGTGGTAGCCAGGCGATCTGGATCGATCCCGAGACTGGGGTTCGGACCGGTGGGTCGGATCCTCGCAAGGACGGGTGTGCGATCGGCTATTGATGCAGGTCCCGGATCCCACCGCCGCCCCCAGCCCCGGGGGGGGGGGGGGGGGGGGGGGGGCCCCCCCCCCCCCC
>JBCDKL010000043.1:0-15050 GCA_038746695.1 Pseudomonadota bacterium
ATCGCGGGATAGAGCGGGGCTTGTCTGCCGCAACCGCGCACGGCAGGATTACGTCCATGACTGGCAAAACATCGATCGAGGACGCCTATGGGGTCGAGGGCGGCGAGGCGCTGACGCGGCTCTACTCCGATTGGGCCGAGACCTATGATGAAAGCTTTGCCGCGGCGCATGGCTATATCGTGCCAGATCACCTGGCCCGGATCCTGACCGAGACGGCGGGTTCGGACGATGGACTGTTTCCGGTTCTTGATATCGGTGCTGGCACCGGGCTGGTCGGCGCCGCTTTGGTGGCCGCGGGTGTGGAGGGTGCGACCGATGCTCTGGATCTCTCGGCTAAGATGCTGGAGGTCGCGGGCGCCAAAGGGCTCTACCGAAACCGGATTTGTGCCGATCTGACCGAGACGCTGCCGGTGGCCGATCGCAGCTATGGCGGGTTCGTCTCGGCAGGCACCTTCACCCATGGCCATGTCGGGCCAAACTGCCTGCCAGAGTTGCTGCGCATTGCCAAGCCAGGGGCGCTGTTCTGCCTGTCGATCAACGCGCAGGTCTTCGACGAGGCGGGCTTTGGTTCGGCTTTCGCGGATCTGGTGGCGGTTGGAGAAATCACCCCGCTCAACTTCCACCGCATCGCTTTCTACAGCCCCGAGGCAACTCATGACCATGCCCAAGACACTGGGCTGGTGGCGGTGTTTCGCAGGGTCTAGACTGGTCAGGTCTCACCATCGTTCACGGCTCGGTCCCGCGGAAAGCGTAATCTGCAGACGGGAGAGCCACACTCTATTGAGCTGAGAGTGCCGAATGGATCACTGGTGAATGAAGGTCTGGGGTATGGCCAAGCGGTGCGGTGGAGGTGTTTCGCCCGCCAGTCGTGTGCAACCGTCTTCAAAGGCGGGCCTCTCTTGAAGAGACCTGAGAGGAGACCAGTGTGATCGAGGCTACTGAGTAGAAGCCGGGTCGACTTTCCTGTTGATGCGACGGATAGAGCTGATGTCTGCCGCTGATCCATTCACCAATAGAAACTGTCAAACCTCCCGAAGACGGTCGTATATCGAGAGGATTCACGGCAAGATGCTAGAGGCGTGATCTGATCCGAGAAGCAGCACCGCTCCCAGGCTCGGGCGTTGTCAGCCTACTTCAATCCGCTCCGCGGGCGCGCCAGCCTTTCAGCGCGTCGAGTACGAGAGAGGTTGCTCGCGGGCGGGTCGACTCGGCGAAGGGCATCGGGCGGCAGACCTCCATCGCGGCGACCCCGACCCTGGCGGTCAGCGCCGCGTTCACCGCCGCCTCGCCGAACCGGCGCGAGAGTTTGCTCAGCATCCCGCCGCCCAGGAGCGGTCCCAGCATCTCATCGGTCGCCGCCACCGCCCCGGTCGCGATCAAATGCACCGCCACAGCGCGCAACAGTCGCCACGAGCCAAGCCAGCCCGCGCGCCCGCCATAGATCTCGGCAATCCGCCGGATCATCCTGAGATTGGCCCAGAGAACCGCCAGCACATCGGCCAGGGCCATCGGGATCAACGCCGTAGCCGCGGCCACATCGCGCGCCGCCCTTGCCACAGCGGCCTCAGCCCGCGCGTCCAGGGGGTGCAGCATCTTGCGCTCCGCCAAGCTCAATAGCGTCTCGGCATCGGGGGTCTCGCGCATGGCGCGGGTCAGATCGGATCGCGCAGCCTCGAGATCCGCACGCCCGCGATAGAGCCCATCCAGCCCGCGGATCAGCGCCTTGGCGTCGCCGCGCCCGGCGAGCGTTTGCAATCGCTCGACCCGTTTCAACCTTCCGAGGGCTGCCGCCTCGCGCAGAATCAGAACCAGAAGTGCCGAGATCAAAACGCCGAAAAAGCCGGTCGCGATCCAGCCGAGCGCTGGGTGGCGCGCGAACAGCCCTGTCAGGAAATCGCTCGCGGCGGCGCCGATTGCGAGGAGGACCAAGCCGACAAAAGCGGCCCATATCAGCGCGCCGAACGCGCTGATTGTCCTTTTTCGGCCCGCGGCGAGGCGCAGCGCCTCCTCGGCCGCGCCGGGCGGGTCGTCGACCGGGGGCGCTTCGGCGGGGCTGGGCGCCTCGGGCAGGGGATCGGCCTCGAGATCCAGGATCACCGGGGCGTCGCCTTTGTCGCTGGGCCGCTTAGGGTCGTTCATCCGGTCACTCCAGCTTGTCGCCGATCAGGAAATCCAGCGCTCTGTCCAGCCGGATATGCGGCGGGCCATCTTCTGGTCCGGCCTGCCAATCGGGCGGGGCGAATTTCAACGCTGCGAAATCCTGGCCCGGCCAATCGGCGGGCACCGCACCGGGTTTCGCGGCGTTTGCGGTGGCGAGAAGGCGCTGCGGGTCTTCGGGCAGGGCGCCTGGGAAGACCGCGGCCTCGCGCCCGGTATCCAGCCTCTGCCCGCGCACCAGCTCCAAGCTGCGGCCCGCGCGCATGACTTCCTGTTCCGAGGTTGCACGGATCGCCGCAATGGCGAGGCTTTCGGTCTTCGCGCCGCGCCATTCGGCCCGCCGCGCCGCCTCAGCCAACATCGCTTCGGTCAGGGCCGCCAGCCGACCGTGTTGCGCATGATGCAGATGATCGGCTTTCGAAGCGGCGAAGAGCAACCGCTCGATCCGCCTCGTGCCCAGCAGCGCGTCGAGCCAAGAGTTGGTGCCGTGACGAAAGGCGGACAGCGTCTCGGCCATGGTCGCGGTCAGATCGGCCAAGGCCCTGGGCCCCCCGGCCACCGCGCCGAGCGCATCGATCAGCACCACTTGCCGGTCGAGCCGGGCAAAGTGATTGCGGAAAAAGGGCTTGGCGACGACGCGTTTATAAGCCTCGAAGCGTGCCTGCATCTGGGCATAGAGACTGCCGCGGCCTGCGCCCTTGATGGCGGGCAAGGGCGCGAAGGTCAGCGCGGGCGAGCCTTCGAGCTCTCCCGGCATCAAGAACCGCCCGGGCGCCAGGGCCGAAAGCCCAGCCTGACGGCAGCTCTGGAGATAGTCGCGATAGGCCCGGTAGAGCGCCTCCGCGGCCGGTTCGTCATGCCGGGCCGAGGGGTCGGCAGCGGACAAGGCCGCGCGCCAGTCCTTCGCATGCTCGGCCCGTGCCGCGCTTTCCGCTGCGGCAAGCGCACCTGAGGCCCAGTCGGCATAGCTTTGATCCAAGAGCGACAGATCCAAAAGCCACTCGCCTGGGTAATCAACGATATCGAGATGCAGGACCCCCGGCCCGAACAGGCCCGAAAGCCCAGTCCTGCGATACCGGATCGAGAGGCGGAGTTGGCTGACCGCGCGGGTCGATTCGGGCCAGACCCGATCCGTCCCGGTCAGGGCAGCCATATGGCTCTCATAAGCAAAGCGCGGAACGTCCGGGTCGGGCTGTGGCCTCAGATCCACCGCCTCGATCCGGCGTTCGGTCTGGGCCCCGAACATGTGCAGCCTGCCGCGATTCAGAAGGCTGGCCACGAGCGCAGTGATGAAGACTGTCTTGCCCGCGCCAGAGAGGCCGGTCACGCCCAGTCGCAAGTTCGGCTCGAAGAGATCGTCGACGCCGCGCCGTGCACGCTCGATTCCGTCGAGCACCTCATCCGCCCATTCGCCGATGCCCAAACCCGCCTCTCCCTGCCGGTGTCAGGCCATCGGCCCGGCTTCAGTCCGCGCGACTATATCGCGGCGGATGGAGTGGCCCAAGGGGTCAGGAGACGCCCGCTTCAAGCCCGCGTTCGAGTAGAGCGCGCAGCGGCAAAATGGCACCCAGTCGGCTCGCCAAAAGGAAGGTCCCGCCGAATTTACGTTGCAGATAAAGCACATCCATCGGAACAGGCGGCGGCAAGAATCCGTCGCGGGCCAACGCGGCTCCGGCGGCGTTCATCCGGTCCGAGAGGCTGCGATCGGCAAAATCGAAACTCTCACGCACCCGTACAGCGTCGAACACGGTCCAGATCATGTCGATCACCGCTTCCTGATGGCGCGGCAAAGTCTCGGGGGCAATAAAGCCGATCTCGAGCGCGGAGCGGTGGAGCGCCGCGCGATCACCGGCAAGCCCCGCGCGGAAGAGCTGCCTATACTGCTCCGCGATCTCGGCAGAGAACCGCCTGGTCGCGCCGAAATCCAACAGAACGATTCTGCCAGTCTCCTCCTGATACCGGAAATTGGCGAAGTTCGGATCGGTTTGCATCAGACCGAACTCGAAAAGCTCGCGCATCAGAAGCGTGACGAGCCGTTCGGCGATCAGATTGCGGGTCTCGGCCGAGGCGGTTTGGGCATCCTCGATCGGGGTCGAGGGAATGAAGGACATGGCCAGCACGGTCGGGGTGGTCCAGTCTTCGTAGAGCTCGGGCAGAATGAACCCCTCCGAGCCCTCCATGAGAACGCCGAAATCGGCCAAACACTTGCCCTCGCGCCGATAGTCCGCTTCCTCGTGCAGTTGCCGGCGGGCTTCCTCGATATAAGGGTCGATCTCAAAACCCTTTGGGAGCAGATCGGACATCTTCAAAAGAACCGCCACATTGGCCACGTCGCTGTCGATTGAACGGGCGACGCCCGGATATTGCACCTTTACCGCCACGTCCCGCCCGTCGCGGAGCCGGGCGCGGTGGACTTGCCCAATCGAGGCGGCGGCGACCGGGCGGGTGTCGAAGCTCTTGAACCGACCCAGCCAGTCGCGGCCCCAGGCCCGGTTCAGCACGGATTTCAGCTGCGACGGTGGCATGAAATCTGCGTCGGCGCGGAGTCTCGCCATGATCTCGGAAAGTTCCGGCGGCAGCACATCGCCGGTATCCATCGAGATCAGCTGACCGACCTTCATCGCCGCGCCGCGCATCCGGGCGAGATCGTCGGTGATCCGGCGCATATTGGCAGGGGTCAGCAGCAGATCGCGGAACCCAGGGCGGCGCCCGCGGCTCAGCTCGCGCAAGCCGTTCAACGCCACATTGCCTGCCACGCTGGCGGTCATCGAGCCCAAGCGCGACACCCTGCTGATCCGGCCGGATGGGACGGGGACTGCTTTGGAGATCGATCTATGCTCGGTCATCATGCCTCTCGCGTCTTTTGTGACAGGCGAGATATTCGGCCCGCGAGGTTTATCAACTGTGAGGCTCCGGTCAGGGTGCCGCGCACCAGTTGCGCACGAAGTCGACGAACAATCGCACCTTGGCCGAAAGATGCCGCGCGGGCGGATAAATCACCTGGAGCATCCGCGGTGGCGGGGCGTGGTCGCCCAGCACCCGTTCCAGCCGACCCGCTGCGAGGTCCGAGCGGACGGCAAATTCTGGCATGACCGCGATGCCGAGCCCCGCCCGAGCCGCCGTGAGCAATGTCTCAAGCCCGTTGGCGCAGAGAAGCGGGTTGACCGGCACCGCGACCGGACCGCTTGGACCTTCCAACGCCCATGACGGTGCCGCCCCCCCATGGCCATGATGCAGGATCGCATGACGGCGGAGATCCGGGGCGCTTTCCGGCCGCCCCTGCGCCGCCAAATAGCTGGGAGATGCGCAGAGCAGATAGGTCAGGGTCAGCACCCGGTGATCGACCAGGGTCGTCTCCTCATCGGGCTCGGCGATGCGGATCATGATGTCAAACCCCTCAGCAATCGGATCGACTAAGCGGCTCTCGAAACTGATCTCGATCTCGATTGCGGGATGGGCCTGCATAAAACGTGTGATCAGGTCCGAGAAATCCAGTTCGCCAAGGGGTGGTGGCGCGCTAAGGCGCAATTTGCCCACGGCCTCGGTGCTGGTGGAGCTGACGGCGGCCTCAATCTCGGCCAGATCGTCCAGCACCTGCCGTGCCCGTTCAAAAAGCGCCTGGCCTGTCGAGGTGGCCGAGACCGAGCGCGTGGTCCGGCTCAGCAATTGCACGCCAAGACGGGCCTCAAGGTTCAACACCAGCCGGTTCACCGAGGAGCGCGACTGCCCCATCTCGCGCGCTGCGGCCGAGAAGCCACCCTTCTCAACCACCGATGTGAAGGCGTTGAGTTCTGCGAATTTGTCCATGGCTCACCTGTTCGTTTTGCGCGACAGTCTGTAATTTTTTTCTGCAATTGTCGCCGTAAATAGCAATCCCAAATATCAGCGCAACGGAACAGCCCGGAAAAGGAGGCTTTGAAATGCAAACCATTCGTCCATCCGATGCGCGCGGCCGAGCCAATTTCGGCTGGCTCGATTCGCGGCACAGTTTTTCCTTCGGTCAGTATCTCGACCCGAACCATATGGGCTTTGGCCCATTGCGGGTGATCAACGAGGACCGCGTCGCCCCCGGCGCTGGCTTCGACCCTCATGGCCATGCGAATATGGAGATCATTTCGGTGGTCCTCGACGGTGCCTTGGAGCATGCCGACTCGATGGGAGAAAAGGCGGTGATCTGCCCGGGTGATGTGCAGATCATGAGCGCGGGCACCGGGGTCCGGCATTCGGAGTACAATGCCTCCGAGACCGATCCGGTGCATTTCCTGCAGATCTGGATCGTCCCCGAGCGCGACGGCCTCACACCGAGCTACGACCAGAAGAGCTTCCTCGAGGCCGAGCGGTCTGGCCGGTTGCTCCTGCTTGGCTCGCGCGACGGGCGTGAGGGATCGATCACCATCCAGAGGGATGTGGATCTCTATGGCTCGGTCCTGGCCGAGGGTGAGACGCTTTCCCACCGGATCGGGCCGAAGCGTGGTGTCTGGGTTCAGATGATCCGCGGCAGCCTGACCGCAAATGGCGAAACGCTGAGTGCGGGTGACGGGCTCGCTCTGATCCACGAGCCTGATCTTGCGATCACGGCCATGCAGGACACCGAGTTCCTGCTGTTCGACATGGCGCTGTGACGGTCGCTCAGTGCGTCAAGACCCCGATGCCGCCATCCAACGCGGCGGCATCGGCGGTCGCCGCCGCTTCGCTGCTGATCCAGTTGATCATGGCGGCGATGTCGGGGTCGGTCTCCTCGCCTTCCTTGCAGAGGACATAGTAATTGATATGCATCGGCAGCACCGGTCCGAACGGCATCACCAAGCGCCCTTCGGCCATGTCCAGCCGCGCCAAAAAGCGTCTGCCCAGCACGACCCCCGCGCCGCTGACCGCCGCATCCAGCGCATGATCGGCGGCACGCGGATCGAAATGCATGCCCCGGCGCGCGCCCGCGGGGTCCAGCCCAGCCGCCGTGAACCAGCTTGCCCAATCTGGCTGTGGCCCAGAAGTGGGGTTGCCGACATGATGGAGCAGGGGCGCGCGGACCAGGTCCTTGGGCTGGTTAAGGTCGAGCCTGGCGATCAATTCGGGGCTGGCGAGGGGCATCAGGTATTCTTCGCAGAGCTTCAGGGCGAACACGCCTTCGCCCGGGCTTTCGCTAAAGCGCAAAATGACCTCGCGCTCGCCGCAAGGCCGGATCTCGAGAGCGGTGCCAATGGTCACCTGCAGATCGGGGTACTGTTCGGAGAACCGGTGCAGCCTCGGCAGCAGCCATTTGGTGATCACCGGCCCGCCCGCCTCGACCCGAAGCGGCAGCGCGGCTTGTGGGCGGACATGATCGACCGCGTCTTTGATCTGCAAGAACGCCGTTGTCAGAGCGGGTTGCAACCGGCGCCCGGCCTCGGTCAGCGTGACCGAGCGCACGGCGCGGGTGAAAAGCTGCACACCCAGATCGTCCTCGAGGCCTCGGATCTGCTGGCTGATCGCGCCGGGGGTGACGGAAAGTTCCTTGGCCGCGTCTTTAAACGAGCACAAGCGGCCCGCAGCCTCGAAGGCGCGGAGAGATCCAAGCGGCGGCAGACGGCGAAGGGGCATGCTTATAGATTAGCTCGGCTATTCCGAGAGGAAAGATTTCGTCGTTTGTACGCCAAGACGAGCAGCATATTTCACAAAGCAACCCGGACACGCCCCTGGATTGGGAGGACTGGATGACCCCTCAGCCACCACCTTGGCAGGCCGCCTATGCTGCGGAGCCGGTGCTGATCGACCGTGACACCGACGAGGCCTTCGCGCTGCTCGGCCCCTCCTATCTGGGTGCCGATTATAGGTTGCACTACGTCCGATGCACCCCCTACGAAGTACAGATGCGGCTCGACCGGGCGCAGATCCAATTCAGCTATGGCCGCTACCGTTCGTTCTGCGCTTTCGACAGCGATAAGCTGGGTGTGGAGGAGACCTTCGGGCCCTCGGCGAGTTTCCTTCCAGCCGGCACCGATATCCTGGATCGCGGTGATCCCGCGGTTCTGACCGAGTATGTCACCCTCGTGGTGCAGCCCGATGCCCTGGCCGAACATGGCGCTGCGGCGGGCTTGTCCGAGGGTGAGCTTGATTATGCCTGGGGCATCGCCTCCGACAATCTGACCGAGCAAAGCTATCACCTGCGGACGGCGGTTCTGTCCGGCGTGAAGGAGGGGCATGACCCGCTTGAACTCGACAGTCTGGCCTCGGAAATGGTGAGCGGATTTCTGGGCGAGTATGCCGGGCCAAGGCGGCGCTGTCGCGGTGGCTTGACCCCGCAGCAATTGCGCCGGGTGCGCGGTTATGTCGACGAGAACCTGACCGAGACCCTTTCGCTGCAGGATCTGGCGCAGGAGGCCGGGCTCTCGCACCATCATTTCGCCCGTCAGTTCAAGCAGTCTACGACGATCAGCCCCTATACATTCGTGCTGGAACGGCGGCTGGCCCGGGCCAAGTCGTGGTTGGCGAATTGCAGGTCGAGCTTGGCAGAGATTGCCTGCGGCTGCGGCTTCTCCGACCAGGCGCACTTCTCCAAACAGTTCAAGAAACGGCTTGGGATCACCCCGGCCCATTTCCGGCGCGCTGTCGCGTCCTGAGTAATCCTCTCGAAAAGAATGTTGAAGCGGTCACAATTGATCGCTCTCAATCCTATTGTCATAAATAGTTCAAAGTAGTGAATCGATACTTGAGGCGCTTCACAGCAAGATCAGACAAAAACCACCCGGATCGTCAAATAAACTCTCGACCACGCCCACCATATCCCCTGCCATCGGGCGCCTCCACGGGCCCGTCAACAGATGCGACCCGTCCAATAGGAGGACCATGAGATGGCCAATGAAAAGCTTCAAGTTCTGACCCCTGGCAACAGCCAATTGATCTTTATCGATCACCAGCCGCAGATGGCATTCGGCGTAGCGTCGATCGACCGCCAACTTCTCAAGAACAACACTGTCGCGCTGGCCAAAGCTGCAAAGATCTTTGACGTGCCGACCACCATCACCACAGTTGAGACCGAGGCGTTTTCCGGCCACACCTACCCGGAACTTCTCGGCGTCTTTCCAGAGCATCCGATCCTCGAGCGGACTTCGATGAATTCCTGGGACGATCAGAAGGTGCGCGACGCCCTTGCCCAAAACGGCCGCAAGAAAGTTGTCGTCTCGGGTCTTTGGACCGAGGTCTGCAACACGACCTTCGCGCTCTCAGCCATGCTGGAAGGGGGCTATGAGATTTACATGGTCGGCGATGCCTCTGGTGGCACCTCGATGGACGCGCATAAATACTCGATGGACCGCATGGTTCAGGCCGGTGTCGTACCGGTGACTTGGCAGCAGGTGCTGCTGGAGTGGCAGCGCGATTGGGCCAAGCGCGACACCTATGATGCGACCATGAACTTGGTGAAAGAGCATTCCGGCGCCTACGGAATGGGCGTCGATTACTGCTACACAATGGTGCACAAAGCGCCAGAGCGTGTGGAGCACGGCCCCCGGATCGACCCCGTCGCCGCGCCGATCGCTGCCGAGTAAAGCCGCCCCACGCGCTGTCCCAGGCTTGACCCGCGACGCCCTCGTGCCGCTCGAGACGGTCCGGGACAGCGCCAGACCCTTAGACTTCAGGAGACCGATATGACCCCGCGCCGCCCCAACCGGCGTGGCGTGCTGCAAGGCCTCGCAGCCACCACAGCCGCCACCAGCCTCAGCTTCGCAACGCCCGCCTGGGCGAAAGGCAGTGATAGCGCCGATCTGGTGCTGCTGAACGGGCGCATCACAACGATGAACCCGGCGCAACCCGAGGCGACGGCACTTGCCGCGCGCGGCGGGCAGTTCGTCGCCGTGGGCTCCGACCAGGAGATGCAGGCGTTGATCGGCCCGTTCACCCAGGTGATCGACGCCCGCGGGCAGCGGGTCATCCCCGGTCTGAACGACAGCCATACCCATGCGATCCGCGGTGCCGTGAACTATAATCTCGAGGTCCGTTGGGACGGAGTCGACAGTCTGGAAGAGGCGCTGCATCTCCTGCGCATCCAGGCCGAGCGCACGCCCGAGGGCCAATTCATCCGCGTCGCCGGAGGGTTCAGCGAGTTCCAATTCAAGGAAAAACGGTTGCCGACCGTGGATGAGCTCGATGCGGTCGCCCCTAACCACCCGGTGCTGATCCACCATCTCTACAAGCTGACGCTGCTCAACAGCCGGGCAGTCGCCTATTTCGGCTATGACACGCCGGGCCATCCGACCTATCCGGGCGGTATCATCGAAAAGGACGCGGGCGGCAATGCGACGGGGCGGGTGCTGGCGGCGCCGTCGGGCCTCGTGATGTACAAGACACTATCGGCCGCGCCAAAGCTCTCGATCCGCGACCAGATCAACTCCTCGCTGCAGTATTTCGATGTGCTGAACGGGCTCGGCATCACCTCGGTCTCCGATGCCGGCGGTGGCGGCATGGAGTTCCGCGATGCAGATCCCTACAAGGTGATCGGCTGGCTGCATGCCCGCGAGCTATTGACCACGCGGATCGGTTATCACTCGTTCCCGCAGGTCAAGGGAGAGGAGCTCTCCGACTATCAGCGCTGGACCAAGGAGATCCGCGCGGGCCAGGGCGACGACATGCTGAAATTCGTCGGCGGGGGCGAGAATCTCGGCTGGGCCTCCTATGATTACGAAATCTTCGCCGATGCCCGCCCGGATGTGGATTCCGATGCCGAGGAGAATCTGCTCCAGGTTTTGAACACGCTGGCCGAGGGCGAATGGCCGTTCCGCCAGCACATCACCTATAACGAGACGGGCGAGCGCCTGCTGCCGGTCTATGAAGAGGTCGCCAAGGGTGCGGGGCTCACGCCCGGCTGGTTCATCGACCATGTCGAGACGTTCTCGCAGCGCAATCTCGAGCGGATCGCAAACCTTGGGGGCGGGATCGCCTTGCAAAACCGGATCCAATTCCAGGCTGAGGATTTCGTCGCAAATTACGGTGCCGATGCGCTGCGCCAGACGCCGAATTTCCGGGCGATCCTGGATCTGGGCGTGCCGGTCGGCGGTGGGACCGATGCGACACGGGTGACCTCGTTCAATCCCTGGTTCTCGATCCAGTGGATGACCACCGGCCTCAGCCGCGGTGGAATGCGGATGTATAACGATGCCAACCTGGTGAGCCGCGAGGAGGCGCTGCGGATCTGGACCACCGGCTCTGCCTGGTTCACCGGCGATGCCGGGGTGAAGGGCGCGATCCAGCCCGGGCAGTTGGCCGATTTCGCGGTGCTCGACCGGGATTACTTCGCGGTGACCGATGCCGAGATCGCCAAGCTGAGCTCCGATCTCACCGTGCTGGGCGGCAAGGTGGTCTACGGCGCGGGCCCCTTCGCGACTCAAGACCTGAACCACGTCCCACCGGTCAGCCCGGATTGGTCGCCAGTGATCCTGCAAGGCCGCGAGATCTGAGCCCATTTGCGGGGGCCGCCCGGCCCTCGCTCCTCCATGCCAGGGAGCTTTCGCATGCCCGACCTCATTCTCCACAATGCCAAGATCACCACGTTCGACCCGGACCGCCCCGAGGCCGAGGCGATCGCCATCGCGGATGGCAAGGTGCTGGCGACCGGCACTGATGCTGAGATGATCGGCAAGGCTGGCGCCGATACCACTCTGATCGATCTCGCCGGCCAGCGGGTCATCCCAGGTCTGATTGACAGCCACACGCATATCATCCGCCAGGGCAGCAATTTCGCGATGGAGCTGCGCTGGGACCATGTGCCCTCGCTCTCCGACGGGCTGGCCATGTTGAAAGCGCAGGCCGAGCGCACAAAAGCAGGCCAATGGATCCGCGTGGTCGGTGGCTGGTCAGCGGACCAGTTCGCCGAGCGACGCCTGCCAACCATCGATGAGATCAATGCCGTTGCACCCGAAGTGCCGGTCTATGTCCTCCATCTCTACGACCGCTGCTGGCTGAACCGAGCGGCCCTGCGCGCGCTGGGGATCGACCAGCATTTCTACGAGCCCTTCGTTTCCGGCAGGCTCGAGCGGGATGACAATGGCAACCCGACCGGGCTCGCCTTGGCCCGGCCGAATGCGCAGCCGCTCTATGCGCTGCTCGACATGGCGCCGAAGCTCGATTTCGATCAGCAGATCCTCTCGACCAAGCATTACTTCCGGGCGCTGAACGGGCTGGGCCTGACCTCGGCCCTGGATTGCGCGGGCGGGTTTCTGAATTATCCCGACGATTACGGTGTGATCAGCGCGCTGAACCAGCGTGGCGAGCAGGATGTGCGCATTGGCTATCAGCTTTTCGCTCAACGCCCGCTGTTCGAGCTTGAGGATTTCAAACGCTGGCACGACATCGTCAAACCGGATCAGGGCGATGCCTATCTGAAATGCGTCGGCGCGGGCGAGATGCTGGTCGCCTCGTCGTATGATTTCGAAGATTTCTCTTATCCCCGCCCCGATCTGCCCAAGCGTATGGAAGGAGATCTGCGCCCGGTCCTCGAGTTCCTGCTCGAGAACCGCTGGCCGATCCGGTTCCACTGCACCTATGAGGAATCGGCTCAACGCCTGCTCACAGTTCTCGAGGAGGTCGGCCGCGACAAGGGGCTGGACGAGCTCAACTGGATTTTCGACCATGGCGAGACGATCTCTGAGGCGACCATGGATTGGGTCGCGCGGCTCGGCGGCGGGATCTCGTATCAGAACCGGATCGCGTTCCAGGCGAGCGCGTATCAAGAGCGTTATGGCGAAGCGGCGCTGCGCGAGGTGATGCCCGTCAAGAAGATGATGGCCTCCGGCGTGCCTTTGGCGGCGGGCACGGATGCGACGCGCGTCTCCTCCTACAACCCTTGGCTCGCGCTCCATTGGGCGGTGTCGGGCAAGGGCCGGGGCGGCGATGTGATTTGGGCCGAGGCAAACCGGCTGAGCCGGACCGATGCGCTGCGCCATTGGACCGTCTCCGGGGCATGGTTCAGCCGCGAGGCGGGGGTTAAGGGGCAACTTGCGCCTGGTCAGTTCGCCGATCTCGCAGTGCTCGACCGCGATTACTTCGCAGTGGCGGAGGATGAAATTGCCGAGATCACCTCGGATCTTACCCTGACCGGCGGGCGGATCGTGCATGCGAAAGGGGCGTTTGCCGGACATGCCCCGCCGCCCCTGCCCGAGCTGCCCGGCTGGTCGCCCGTGCCGTTCTTCGGCGCGCCTGGCGTTTCCGCACTGCGCCGCGCCGCAGCTGCCGCGTGAGGAACGAGATGAACCGGAGATCGGATGTCACCACGCTGTTCCTCTACCGCACGGCGGGTGTCGGTCGGCCAAAACCTGTGCAATCCGTCCGAGCCGAATTCGTCGCCGCCGGACTCATAGATCGGAGACCATGATGAAAGCCGCCCTGATCCTCGCCATTGCTCTGACGGCTGCGCCAGCGGGTGCGGGCTACGAGCCGCTGATATTTGAGGGCCGGGTCGAGGCTGCCCTGCAGGGCGAGCTTGCATCTCGCCTCGACGGTGTGGTGGCAGAAATTCTGTTCTCCGCGGGCGATGCGGTCGAGCCTGGGCAGCCGATGCTCCGCCTCGACCCAGCCGATGCCGAACTGGCGCTTGCCGTCGCTGATGCCCAGCTCGCGCTCGCCCGCGCCGAACTGGAGGGGGCGGCCGCGGAGGCCGCGCGGCAGGAGCAACTCTTCACGCGAGGGATCTCCCCAGATGCGGTTGTTGTCCCGGCCCGGACTGCCAAGGCCGCAGCGGAGGCCGCGCTGGCGCTGGCCGAGGCCGAGCGCGCCCAGGCGCTTCTCGCGCTGGAGCGGACCACCATCCGTGCTCCAATCTCGGGGGTCGCCGGGCCGCCCGCCACTGCCATCGGCGCGTATCTCGAAGCCGAGGCCGGACCACCGCTCGCCCGGATCGTCGCGCTCGACCCGGTGATCATCGCCTACCGCGTGCCTTATGCGACCCGGCTGGCAAGCATGGCTGAGAGCGGGGCGCCGCGGCTCGAAGACCTTTTTGCTCGGATCGAAATCGAGATCCTTCTGCCCGGCGGCCAGATCTATCCCGAGATTGCACGTCCCGACCATGCCTCGGCGCTGGTTGACCCGGCGGATGGGTCAGTGACCGTGCGCGCGATTGTCTCCAACCCAAGCTTGGTGCTCCGCCCCGGCATGGCCGTCACCATCCGCTCCACAATCCTTCCCGAGGGTGCGCCATGAAGGACCTGCAAACCTCCGCCGCCCGGACCGAAGGCCCTATGGCCCCATTCCGGCATCCGGCCTTCACGCTGCTCTGGATCGCCACGGTCGCCTCGAATATCGGCACCTGGATGCATGATGTGGGCGCCGGTTGGCTGATGACCGAGCTTGCCCCCTCGCCGATGATGGTGGCGGCAGTCCAGGCGGCGACGACCCTGCCGATCTTTCTCTTTGCGCTTCTGGCTGGGGCGGTTGCAGATATCGTCGATCGGCGTTGGCTACTGATCTGGGTGAACCTCGCCATGGGGATCGCAGCACTGGCAATGGCCGCCCTGGTGCATCTGGGAGCGATGACGCCTGTCTTGCTGCTGCTCTTCACCTTCCTCTTTGGGACTGGAGCGGCCTTTATCGCCCCTGCCTGGCAGGCCATCGTTCCCAAACTGGTGCCGCGCAGTGATCTGTCGGCTGCGATTGCGCTCAACTCGATGGGGATCAATATCAGCCGGGCGATCGGCCCGGCGCTGGCCGGGTTCTTGATCGTGGCGGCGGGGATTGCGGCGCCCTTCCTTGTCAACGCGCTGAGCGTGATCGGGATTGTCGCGGCACTGTGGTGGTGGCGGCCGAGTGCGGAACCGGCGACCGGCCTGCCGCCCGAGCCGATTGGCGCGGCCATCGTCACCGGCCTGCGCCACGCCTGGAACAACCCCGCACTTGTGGCGACCCTCATCCGCGCGGCTGCCTTTTTTGTC
>JBCDKL010000044.1:0-14938 GCA_038746695.1 Pseudomonadota bacterium
GCGGTCTCGGATGCCGGGGGCAAGCTGGCGATCTCGGGCCTCAAGGGCACGGTGGCGGATGTGTTTCGCATCTCGCGCTTCGACACGTTGTTTCCGATAGGACAGTCAGTTGAGGAGGCAACGGCCCTGGTCACTCGGTGAATTTCGCGTCATACTTTATTTGTTGAAGGGTTGAGGGCCGCCGATGGCGATGAAAGTGAAGTTCTGGGGCACCCGTGGGTCAATCCCCACTCCCGCCCCGCCCGCTGGCCAAACCTCTCGGATACGGTCAATTCTGCAGGAAGCCAAACCCGAAGACATCGCCGACGACGATGCGATCCAGCGTTTCATGGAGAAGGGATGCCGTGGCGCGTTGCCCACGATTTATGGCGGAAACACCGCCTGCGTGCAGGTCACCGGCGATGATGGTGCCGAGCTGCTGATCGATCTCGGCTCGGGCGCACGGGAGTTTGCGGGCCATGTGATGGCCACCCGCGGCCCAGTCTCACCGCGCCCGTTCCATGTGCTGATGTCGCATTTGCACTGGGACCATATCATGGGCTTCCCGTTCTTCGTGCCCGCTTACATCCCCGGCAATGTGCTGCATATCTTCGGCTGCCATGACGAGCTGCGAAATGCGTTCGAGCGTCAGCATGGCGAACCCTCCTTCCCAGTTCCTTTCGATGTGTTGGGAGCGGAAATCCATTTCCACCGGATCCAGCCCGGCGAGGAAATCGAGATCGACGGGTTCCAGGTTACCCCGCATCTTCTGCATCATGCTGGAGACGCCTACGCCTATCGAATTCGGCGCGACGGGGCGGATGTCGTCTACGCCTCGGATGGCGAGCACAAACCGCATCTGATCGGCGACGATTACCCTTATGTCGAGTTCATCCGCGGCGCCAATCTGTTGATTTTCGATGCACAGTATTCGCTGGCCGAAACCGTTTCGGTGAAAGAGGATTGGGGCCATTCCTCGAATTTCGTCGGGGTGGAGCTGGCGCTGCTGGGCGGGGTCGATCACTTGACCTTCTTCCATCACGAGCCGCTGAATTCGGATGAGAAGCTGGACCAGATCGTTGCCGAGGCGCGCCAGATCGAACGGATGATGCGCGAAAATCGCCCCCAGGTCGAAATCTCCGGCGCCTATGACGGGCTCGAGATCACCGTTTGATGTGCGCCATCCTGGCGGGTGACCCCGCGCCCGAAGACCCTATACTCGCCCCATCATGGCTTCGCTAGACGACAACGCCGACAAATCCCCGCAGAAGGGCCTCAGCTCGGATGTCAGATTGTCCCGCTGGATTGGGCTGGCGCTGTTGCTGGTGGTGTTGCTGGGTCATTCGACGCTGGGCGACGGGCTTTCGCCACCCTGGCGGAGGCTCTGGTTCGACACTCTGCAAGTCACCGCCCCGCGCGAGCGGCCGGCCGATCCGCCCGCAGTGATCGTGGCGGTGGATGAAGGCTCGATCCGCGCTTTCGGGCAGTGGCCATGGCCCCGCGATCACATCGCAGTTCTGATCGACCGGCTTCAAGATGCCGGGGTGCGGGCCATCGGAGTGGATATCCTGTTCTCCGAACCCGACCGTTTGTCACCGCTCAGCCTGGCGCGATGGTTTGAGAGCGCAGACCGGCAGCTCGCCAATCGGCTGGAAGAATTCGGCGACACTGACGCGGCACTTGCCGAGGCGATCCGCCGGTCCCAAGTGATCCTGCCGATTGCCGGGATCGGGGCGGATTTCCCAGCCTCGCGCAACAATATCGGCCTAGATCCGCCGGTTCTGCTGGAGGGATTTGCGAGCAGGCCGCCTTTGGTCGAATTTGCCGACGGCCTGCGTGCGACCCCGCGCCTACAACAGGCGGCCGCTAGTCAGGCGGCGATTGCCTTCGACGGTTTGCCCGACGGCGTGGTCCGCCGGGTGCCGGCCGTGCAATGGATCGCAGACCGTCCGACCCTGATCCTGGGTGCCGAGACCCTTCGCGTTGCCGAACAGGCGTTCTTTGGCACCGTAAAACCGGCCGAGCTCGGCTTGACCGTTGATCTCGAGACGCTCAGCTTCCCGGTCGAACGCGATGGCAGTTTCTGGCTCAGATTCGGGCGGTTTGAGGAGAATGATCCACGTTACCTTCCCGCTGCTAAGGTCATAAATGGCGAGATCGGAGCCGACGTATTGAAAGGCAAGATCGCGCTCCTCGCGGTCACTGGCTTTGGCACGGTCGACAGCCAGACGACGCCGCTCGCGCAGGAGGTCTGGGGGATCGAGGCGCATCTCCAGATGATCGAGCAAATCGTGACCGAAGACTTCCTGCGCAGACCTGCGGAGCTTTTCGTCATCGAAACCGTGCTGCTCGGCATGATCGGCATCCTGCTGATCCAAGTGGTGCCCCGGGCGCCTCCGGCGACCTCACTGGCGGTTGCGATGGGATTGTCCTGCGGACTGGTCGCGGTCTCCTTCATCGCCTTTCGCTTTGGCTGGCTGTTCGATGCCTCAGGACCTTTGCTGGGATCGGCTGTGACCTGGGCTGGTCTGCTCGGATCATCCCTGGTCGAGCGGGACCGCGAACGGCTGATCGAACGGTCGGAACGCGAGGCCGAAATGCGGGCGCGCGAACTGCTGCTGGCGGCAGCAGCGGCGATGCAACGCTCGGTTCTACCGCTCCCCGAATTCGAGCGCGAAGGCCAGGTGCGCCTGGCCGCCCATCTGACCCCATCCTTCGATGTCGGCGGTGATCTCTACGATCATTTCTTGCTGGACGAGAAGCGGCTCTTTTTGCTGGTCGGAGACGTCTCGGGCAAGGGGATCGCGGCCTGCCAGTTCATGGGGATCTCGAAACGGCTCTGGAAGATCGTTGCCCAAAGGATGGAGAACAATATCGCTGAGATCCAAACCACAGCGAATTCCGAGATCGCCGCGGACAATTCCGAGATGATGTTCGTCACCGGTATCGCCGCGATCCTGGATCTGGAAACCGGCAAGCTCAGCTATTCGAGCGCGGGCCATGACCAGCCGCTCCTGCTGCGCGAGGGGGAGCCACCGCGCCAGCTGGAAGAGCAGACCGGCCCGCCCGCCGGGCTGATGACGGGCCTGCCCTATCCCGTCGGCGACAGCCATCTGGACCCGGGCGATAAGTTGGTCCTGTTCTCGGACGGAGTAACCGAGGCGCTCGACCGCGAACGCGAAGCCTATGGTCTCGACCGGCTGATGCATTGCTTGAAGGGACTGCCCGCTGACGCAGCGCCAGAACAGATCATCGAGAAAATCCGCTCGGATATCGCTGCGTTTGTCGGCCCGGCAGAGCAATCCGACGATCTGACCCTGATGGTGGTGGAGCGCCCGGTCTGACGATTTACTCCAGATCCTCCAGCGTCAGGCTCACTTCCGGCAGCCCGGTCTCGATCATCCGGCTGCGCCTTGGGGATGGTGAGATCGGCTGCGGTTGTGCAGCGCCTCTCCGCATGTCGGACTGCCGCAACACGCGATCGATCCGCTGCAGGCGAACCGCGCTCTGCCCGGCCTCGGGCCCCAAAAACGGCGCCTCCTGAGCGCGGAACAATCGCAGATCCCGCGCAACTCTCTCGCGACTTGCCGTGTCCGACGGGGTGAGGCGGAGTTCCCGCTCTGCCCGCTCCAAAACCGGGTCCGCCACGGCCGGAAAGGGCAGAAGGGCGAGGGCGATCAGCAACGGCAGCTTGTGGATCATATCGAACATATGGCCCCTGCGGTCTCGGCGGAAAACCGCAAGCAGATCACAAAAATCGACGGGGCTGCGGTCATTGCAGCCCCGTCGATACACCGGACCCCGTCAGAGGGGGGAATTGCCGTGGCCCGGTCCGCCGCATCGGGGGGATTAGGGGAGCTCCCATCCGATGCGGGGTCGTTCTGTCGCTCGGCACTATCCTGCACACTAGGATCACTGTCTGATCCCAGTGGGATCGTGGAATCTTACGCGCGCAGATGAGGGTTCCGTCGCGGCCGATGCCAAGCTTCTCGACAACAGTACGAGACAGTTCACTGCCCGGCCACCGAAACTGTGAGTACTTCGACGTGGCAGCAGGAGTGACCGGAACATCAGATCTTCCGATCTTCCACTTCCCGGTCAGGTCCCGATCGCCTCGATTTCACGCATGAGAGAGGGATCGACCGGAATGCCCTCCGCGGTAAGCTTGGCGCGGAGCTGCTGGCGCCGACGGCCCGGCAATCGCGCCTCCGCTTGGCCCTCGATGGCCGCGGCCAAAACTCCGATCCGCGCCAGGCCCTGTGCGCCCAGCCCGCCGGGATCAATTGCCAGCAAAACCTGGCCGGTGCCGGGGGCCGCGCCATCGGGTTCGAAGAAACTTGTCGCCTCGAAGCCAAAATTCGAGCCGGTCAACGCCGCGGCAAGCAGCTCCACCATCAGCGCCAGAACAGCACCCTTGGCATCGCCGAGCGGCAACATCGTGCCCTTGAGCCCAGTTGAGGGATCGGTGGTCGGCCTCCCCTCCGCATCCAGCGCCCAGCCTTCGGGGATCGCCTCGCCCCTCTGCTCGGCGGCCATCAGCTTGCCACGCGCAACTTTCGAGAGCGAGAGATCGATCACCAACGGCTCCGCCCAAGGCACGGGAGCGGCAAAGGCCACCGGATTGGTCCCATAGAGTGCCCGCCCCCCGTTCCAGGGTGCGATCGCAGCGGGCGTGTTCGCGAACATCAATGCCACGAAACCCTCGCGCGCTAGCCGCTCGACCGGCAGGCCGGTCACACCGGCATGATGCGAGGCGCGGATCCCGGCCGCCGCCACCCCATTGGCCTGGGCAATCTCCGGCAACCGTTCCACTGCTGCGTCTATTGCCGGATAGGCGAAACCATAATGCGCGTGAATCGAGAGTGTGGCGCCCCGCACCCGCTTGATCTCGGGCACCGCATGTCCGTCGACCTTGCCCGATGCCGCCTGCCCGGCGTAGGAAGGTAAGCGGCGGAGCCCGTGCCCGGCCTGACCCACCAGATCCGCTTCGACCAGGGCCCGCGCCACGGCTTCGGCCTGAACCCGCCCGGTATTGCACCGCACCAGCACATCCGAGACCAGCGCGCGCGCCGCCTCCACACTCACCCGTTCGGTCATGCCGTTCCCGCTTGCCGTCTCAATGCCGACAATGGTCGCCAAATTCGCCAGCATCCGCAAGCGCCGCCGCAGCCAATCCCTCAGCTCATGGCAAAGACTTCGGCAAATCGGATCCCGGCCAAAACCGCCAAAGGCCACCTGCGCCCCGCGGGTGGGTGGGTGGAGGGGCGGAGGTGGCCTTTTGGGAGCACGCCGCGCATGCTCCCCTGCAAAATCTTGTGCCCATCAGGGCACGCATTTTTGCTCAGGCCGAGCGATAAAGCTTGGTCATAACGAACTCGCGATGGCCCAGCGCCTCCGCCGCCGTCGCCCGCCCGTTCGCCGTGCGCCGGATCATCTCGATCAGGGCATCGCCCGCTTCCGAGATTGTCATCTCCCGGGTCAGCACTCCTGTCACATCCACATCGATATGCTCCGACATGGTGCGAAGGGTGCGGGGATTGCCCGAGATCTTGATCACCGGCACGATCGGATTGCCGATCACATTGCCCTGACCGGTCGGAAACGTATGCACCACATACCCCGCCGCCGCCATCAAGGTCACGCATTCCGCCGCCGCCGAGGATGTGTCCATGAAATAAAGCCCAGGCCCTTTCGCTGGTTCCTCTGCCGGGCCCAGCGCATCGATATACGTGCTGGTCCGCCCGATCTTCTCCAGATTCCCAAGCGCCTTTTCTTCTATCGTCGAAAGCCCGCCCAAGATGTTCCCCTTGGTCGGTTGGCTGTCCGAGAGATCCGACGTCTTATGCGCCTCGATCACATCATCCTGATAGGCCTGGAATATCTGCATGAACTTATCGCCCGCCTCCGGGGTCGCAGCGCGGGATTTGCAGATATGCTCGGCACCGGTGATCTCCGAGGTTTCGCCGAAACAGCCATAGAGCCCCTCGGGCACCAGTTTGTCATACATATTCCCGACCGTCGGACAGGAGCTCAGCCCGGTCGTCGTGTCCGACTCGCCGCATTTGGTCGAGACCCAAAGCTCGCTCAGAGGACAAGGCTCGCGCTGCAATTCGCTCGCCCAATGGACGAATTCCTTGGCTTTCCAACTGGCCGAGGCAATCGTCGCGATATCGCCGTTTTGCTCGATCGAGAACTCCGCCACCGGCTTGCCAGTCTCGCGGATCCCATCGGCGATGATCTTGGTCCAGCCGGGTTCGATCCCGATCACCACCACTGCTGCGACGTTCGGGTTGGCTCCGGTGCCGATCATGGTGCGGAAATGCAGCTCCAAATCAGCGCCAAACTGCAAACGGCCATAGCTGTGGGGCAGTGCAATGGTCCCTTTGATATTATTGGCCACCGCCTCGCACGCCGCGTTCGAGATATCGTCCACCGGCAGGATTGCCACATGGTTGCGCACCCCCACCCGACCGTTCTCACGGCGATAGGCATTCACCTGCAGATTCGAGAAATCGAGAGGCATCGCGTCACCACCGTTTAGTTTTAAGGTTATGTGTATGGACATGGTCGCCCGTTCCGGCCGCACCGATCATCTTGCCGATATCTTCGCCATATTTGATCACGGTCTCCCCCTCTGCCAACGCCTTCAGTGCCACTTTATGCCCGATCGGGATATCTGCATTGGCGGTCAAGCGAAAATCGGAATTGTCATGGGTGACGACGCAGAGCATCTCGGTGCCCGCGGCCAGCCCTTCCACGACGACCACGCCCACATTATCGGCGCTGTCATGGACCAGAAGATGCGGTTTCTCCATCGGCTTGCGGCTCCTCTCCTTTAGAATTTTCCCGTCTATAGGAGCGGCCTGCCCCCCTGTCGAGCCACCTCGGCCCGTTCAGGCTTTTCGAATTCGAAGATCGAAGCCGCCGAAATCGTCGAATCCGGCCAGCATGAAAGGGCCACTGCTCACCACGGGGGGTGGGGGTGGGCGGTGGTTACATCATGCTGGTCGGATCGGCTCAGCGGGCGATCGCCCCGATCAGGTTCTGCAAGACATTGCCCGAGCCGCCGCGGCGTGAGGTTTCCTCCACGACCAACGCAACCGTGTCGCGGTCGAAAAACCCGGTCTCGCCGAGGCCCCGGTCAGCCTGATAGGCTCGAACTGCCCTGCGGGTCTCGCCATCGAAGGCGCCATCCTGCGGCCCCGGATCGAACCCAAGAAACGCCAGCCGCTGTTCCAAAGATTGCCGCGAGGTTTTGTCGAGCCCCAGCCTTTTTTCCCGCTCAGAATTGCGGGCAAACGCCTCCTTACGGTCGAGCCCCTGCAGCGCCCGCTTGGCTGCAGCTGCATAATTTCCATCTGGATAGCGCCGTAGAAAGCCGCGATAGGCCGCCGCGTCGTCCTCGCGTTCTGCCGCCTTGAACGCCGCTCGTTCGGCCTTCTCCTCATCCCGTTCGCTTCTGGCCGCAAGGCGTTCCAGTTGCGCGATTGCCCGGTCGGCGTTCACCCCATCTGGATAACGCGCGAGATAAGCACGGTAGCCTGCCGCGGTGCGCAGACCACCGGTCTCTTGCCAGTATTGCCGGTCTTCCCGTTCCAGCCGCTCGGTTAGCTCTCGCTTCGCTCTGATCCCCTGTTTGGAGACCCGGCTATACTGCCCGTCTGTCAGATACCCGGTCACCTTATGGCCATTGGCCGCTTGCCAACCGCTGAGCGCCTCTCGGGTGGCTGGGCCGAATAATCCATCGATCCCCTTCGGATCATGGCCCAGAAGCGTCAGCGCCTCCTGCACCTGACGGCGTTCCGAGCGGGTGAGACGCAACGCCTTTTCCGCCGCTGCCGCCGGATCGGGGGCGCCGAGCGCGGCTAGGCCCAGCTTGGCCCGGGCTTCATCGGTGTGAAGACCTTCTGGATATCGCGTCAGATAGGCTTGGTAATCCTCGTCCCGCCCGCTTGCGATGGCGGCATCCCAGAACGCCTGCTCAATCCGCTCGGAGATGCTCAGAACATCCGGCGGAGGTGCTGTGACCAGCGCCAGACCTTCCTGGATCGTGCCCGAGACCCAAACCTTGTCGCCCGCCGCCTGGACCGCCTCGGCCAGGCTCGCACCGGGGGCGAGGAAGCTGTCTGCGACCCGCTTGTTGAAGGCCGAGAAGGTCCTGCCCTCGCGCCGGACCGCCCGTCCGGGAGCGGTCGGCGAGACCAGCAGAATCCCATCGGTCTCCTCGACATCCGCCATCCCGGGTTCTGCGAAAGCGCTTGGCACAAAGCCGTCATATTGCGCGACATCCAAAAACACCGCGGCCTGGCCCGGCGCGGCACCGGCAAGCCCGGTCAACAGCGTCAGCGGCACCGCATTCAGCGCCAAATCCACCAGATTCAGCGGGTCGAGATCCACGGGAGCAAGATAGGTCTGCCCACCGGCCCGCATCGCATGGCCCGAAAAATAGATGACGAGCGGCACCTGCGCATCGCTGGCCCGTGCAAACTCCTGAAGCAATCCTGCGAAGCCCTCGCGGTCGAGATCCGACCCGCGCAGCACTTGATACCCCGCCTCCTCCAAAACCCGGGCAACCCGGCGCGTATCGTTGAAGGCGGTCACCGCATCCGGCGCGGCGGCATACTCGGAATTGCCGATCACCAGGGCCAGGCCCTCGGCTTGGGCGGCAACGGGTGCCATGGTGAGAAGACCTGCGGTCAGGGCGGCTGCGATGCGGGTCATGAGGATCCTCCGAGAGTGTTCTTGTTTCCGCGCTTCTGACACTGGAACGCGACGGAACTTTGTCCTCGTCGCGGCGATTGTGACCGAGCAGGCGATCTGCTAGCGGGAGGGAGCGCGTCGCGAAAGGCCCCCTTGATGTCCCGCCTCCTCACCTGGTTTTCTGGACAGACCTGGCTGCTTCTGACGCTTTGCGCGTTGTTTTGGGCGGGCAATGCGGTGGCGGGCAAGCTGGCGGTCGGCCATGTACAGCCCTTTCAGTTGGTGCTGCTGCGCTGGGTCCTGGTGGCGGCCGCACTTTGGCTGATCTTCGGGGCCGAGGTCAGGGCGCATTGGCATCTGCTGCGGCCGCGGCTGGGCTGGCTGGTGCTGATTTCGACCGTCGGCTTCACGGTGTTCAACGCGCTCTTTTATATCGCCGCGCTCAGTACCACGGCGGTGAATATCGGGATCCTGCAGGGCGCGATGCCGGTTATGGTTCTGATCGGTGCCTTCATCGCCTATCGCACGCCAGTGGCGGCCGTGCAGGCGCTCGGTGTGGTGATCACCCTGATCGGTGTGGCGGTGGTCGCCAGTGGTGGAGATCCCGCCGCCGTAATCGCCGCGGGAATGAACCCGGGCGATCTCTATATGCTGATCGCCGGGGCGGCCTATTCGTTCTATGCTGTGATGCTACGCCAGCGGCCAGAGATGCCAGGCACGGCGTTTTTCACCGTGATGGCGGTGGTCGCGATGCTCACCTCGCTGCCTCTGGCCGTGGGCGAGGCGGTTGTCACCGGATTCACATGGCCGAGCGTGCAGGGTTGGTTGGTCGTGCTCTATGTGGCGATCTTTCCATCCTGCCTTAGCCAATTGTTCTTCCTGCGTGGCGTCGATCAGATCGGCCCGGGAAGAGCTGGGGTCTATATCAATCTCGTCCCCGTTTTTGCGGCGATCCTCGCGGTGATCCTCTTGAGCGAGCAATTCCGCTGGTTCCATGCGGCGGCCCTAGGAATGGTACTCGGCGGGATCTGGTTGGCTCAGCGGAGCCGGGCCTAAGGCGAAAGGAAGCGCACGACCGTAGTGACAAGCCGTGCGCTGCCCAGAGCTGTCGTCCAGCGAAAGATGGTTGTGGCGATCAGAGTCTTTGATCCAGGCCCAGAGAGCGGCGCGACATGTTCCTCGCCGCCTCGGCGATGTTAAAGCGATAGGGCAGGCCCAACGCCTCTTCCACCTCGAACCGCGCCAGGCCCATATCGTCCAGCACGTGGTCGTCCTTGGTCAACAGGTTGCGCAGCGCGGCCCGGTCGCGGCGGGCTTTGATCCAGGCGGCGATATGGAGGGTGATAAGGGTCAGCATATCCGGTCTCCTTCAGTTTGGGACGCCCCGCCGATCGGGGCCTGGAGAGAACCTAGGCGTGCTTGTTGATTAAGTAAAACTAATAGGATTGACAATTACGTTCAGAATTGCTGAACTCATGACATGAACCAGATCTTCACGCCCCCCGCCCCGGCCGCCAGCCTGGACATCGACGTCCTGCGCAGCGTGGTCGAAATTGCTGAGACCGGCTCGATGACCGTGGCGGCAGAGCGGGTAGGCCGCACACCTGCCGCGCTCTCGATGCAGCTCAAAAAGCTCGAAGAAACGCTTGGCCGCGCGCTCTTCACCCGCAACCGCCAGGGTATGAGCCCGACATCGGAGGGGCACAAGCTGCTGGTCTATGCCCGCAAGATGGTCGACCTGAACCGTGCCGCTCTCGATGCTTTTCGCGGACCGGCGCTGTCGGGTGAGATCACGATCGGGACGACCGACGATCTCGGCTATCAGCAGCTCGCCAATGTGCTGGCCGGGTTTGCGCAATCGCATTGCGGGGTGACAGTGAATGTGGTGATGGGCCAGTCGACCGCGTTGGCGACGAGCTTTGACAAGGGCACATTGGACATGACGCTGCTTTCGCCAGGATGTGCGGTCGGGCGGCGCGACAGCGACATTACCTTGCATCGCGAAACGCTGGTCTGGATGGGGGCGGAGGGAGGATGCGCGAAATCGCGCACACCCTTGCCCGTGGCGGTCGCCAATTCGGGCTGCGCCTGGCGGCGGCAGGTGATCGAGGCCCTGACCCGCTCGGGCCGGGAATACCGGGTGGCCTATGTCTCGGATTTCGACGCAGCCTTGCAGGCGGCGATCAGTGCAGATTTGGCCGTGGCCGCCCTTCCGGAAAGCCGGCTGGGCCCGGGTCTGGTGCCTCTCTCAGGCGCGGCAGGCCTGCCAGATCCGGGTGAAAGCGAAATCGTGCTCAGGGTCGGCCAAAACCCCTCGCCCGCTGTGATGGCCCTGTCTGAGCATATCGCAGAAAGCTACCACAGGCTGCGGTAGGACCTCGCTGCCGCTGGCAGAGCCTTGGCAACTCTGCGCGGGCCAATCAGTCCGAGTGACATCGGCACCGCCCGCGAGGTCGGCAGCATCTCGATGACCGGCAGATCTGCGGATATGTTCTCCCACCCCAGGGGTTGCACACTGCGGGAATCAGGCGTATATCCGCCTCACATCGCGGCGGCCTCGCTGGTTGGCGAGACCCCCACCGGGTTTTTCGAGGCGGGCTGCGAGGCTCGCCTTTTGCGTTGCTGGGAGACCCGAACCGATGGCCGACATGGTCGCCAAAGCCGCTTTCGATAAACGTCTGGCCGAGATCCTGCGCCCGACGATCGAAGGCATGGGCTTCGAGTTGATCAGGCTGCGCTTCATGTCGGGCAAGAAAGCAACCGTCCAGGTGATGGCCGAGCGCCCCGGCGGCACGATGGAGATCGAGGATTGCGCCGAACTCTCGCGCGCCATGTCGGCGGTGATGGATGTCGAGGATCCGATCTCGGGCGAGTATGCTCTCGAGGTCTCGTCGCCCGGCATCGACCGGCCCTTGACCAGGCTGGCCGATTTCGACCGTTGGGAAGGCTATGAGGCCCGGCTCGAAACCGAGGAGATGATCGACGGGCGCAAAAGGTTCAAAGGCATTCTCGCTGGAACCGAAACCGACGAAGTGCTGATCGAGATCGAAGAAGGCACGATTGGCCTGAAGTTCGACTGGCTCAGCGATGCCAAGCTGATTCTCACCGATGAATTGATCCGCGAGAGCCTCAAGACCCGCAAACACGCTTTCAAAGAAGACGACTTCGACACGATCGAAGAAGAAACCGACACGATCCTAACGGAGGACAACATGGCCAAGGGAACCGCCTGAGATGGTCAGCGCGAACCGACTGGAGCTGTTGCAGATCGCCGATGCGGTCGCCCGCGAGAAGCTCATCGACCGGGAACTTGTGATCGAGGCGATGGAAGACAGCCTCGGCAAAGCCGCCCGCTCGCGCTATGGCGCCGAGTATGACATCCGCGCGGTGATCGACCGCAAGACCGGCGAGACCGAGATGTGGCGCGCGCTAGAAGTGGTCGAGGACGTGGAGAACCACTTCACCGAGATCTCTGTCGAGGAAGCCCGGCTGAAAAATCCCGAGGCGGATATCGGCGACTTCATGACCGAACCCTTGCCCGCCATGGAATTCGGCCGCATCGCCGCGCAGACTGCCAAGCAGGTGATCGTCCAGAAAGTCCGCGATGCCGAACGCGAGCGGCAATACGAGGAATTCAAGGACCGGATGGGCGAGATCATCAACGGCCAGGTCAAACGGGTCGAATACGGCAATGTCATCGTCGATCTCGGAAGGGCCGAGGCGATCCTGCGCCGCGATCAGTTGATCCCGCGCGAGGCGTATCGCGTTGGCGATCGGATCCGCGCCTATATCCGCGACGTGAAGCGCGAGACCCGCGGCCCTCAGATCTTCCTCAGCCGCACCGCGCCTGAATTCATGGCGAAACTGTTCTCGATGGAAGTGCCCGAGATCTATGACGGGGTGATCGAGATCAAGGCAGTGGCCCGCGATCCGGGCAGCCGGGCGAAGATCGGGGTGATCTCCTACGACAACTCGATCGACCCCGTGGGTGCCTGTGTCGGGATGCGCGGCAGCCGGGTGCAAGCGGTGGTCAACGAGCTTCAGGGCGAGAAGATCGACATCATCCCCTGGGTCGAGGACGCGGCAAGCTTTATCGTCTCGGCCCTCCAACCCGCCGAAGTGGTCAAGGTTGTCATGGATGACGACGCCCAGCGGATCGAAGTGGTCGTGCCGGACGAACAGCTCAGCCAAGCCATCGGCCGCCGCGGGCAGAATGTGCGCCTGGCCAGCCAGCTCACCGGCTGGGATATCGATATCATGACCGAGGCAGAAGAGAGCGAACGCCGCCAGCAGGAGTTCAACGAACGCTCGGCAATGTTCATGGAGACCATGAATGTCGACGAGATGGTCGCACAGCTCCTGGTCTCCGAAGGCTTCACGGCCCTCGAAGAGGTCGCCTATGTCGAGATCGAGGAGCTTGCCGCCATCGACGGGTTCGACGAGAACACCGCCGAAGAGCTTCAGGCCCGCGCCCAGGAAAGCCTCGAGGAGGTCAACCAAAAGGCCCTGGCAGAGGCCCGCGATTTGGGCACCAAGGACAATCTGATCGAGTTTGAAGGACTCAGCCCGCAAATGGTGCTGGCGCTGGCCAAGGACGATGTGCTGGATCTCGAAACCTTCGCCACCTGCGCCGATTGGGAACTGGCCGGAGGCTTCACCACGATCGACGGCAAGCGTGTGAAGGACGATGGGGTGCTGGAGGCCTTCGATGTGAGCCTCGAGGAGGCGCGCTATCTAGTTATGAAGGCCCGTGTCGATCTCGGCATCATCAATCCCGAGGATATGATCCTCGAGAGCGATGAGGAGACCGAAGGCGTAGAAGAAACCGAGGAGGCATGATCTGACCCGGGGTGGCAGGACAAAGGAACGCGACGGGCCCGAGCGCCGCTGCATCGCCACAGGCGAGAGCGGGCCGGTTGGCGGTCTGATTCGCTTTGTCCTCGGCCCCAGCGGCGAGGTTGTGCCGGACCTCGCCGGCAAGCTCCCGGGTCGCGGTGTTTGGCTGACCGCCGAGCGTGGGCTGGTCGAGACGGCAACGAAGAAACGGTTGTTCTCGCGCGGTTTCAAGACCCAAGCGATGGCACCGGAAGGATTGGCCGATCTGCTGGAGCGGCTGGTGGCGGAAAGACTGATCCAGATCATCGCCTTGGCCCGCAAGGCAGGCCAGGCCGTGACGGGTTTCGAGAAGGTTCGCGCCCGGCTGTCAGTCCCTGCAAAGGGGGTGTTGATCGAGGCCGCGGATGCGGGCCAGGACGGCAGGGCGAAGCTCGCCCGGCTCGCCGATGGCTGGCCCCGGATCGAGGCGCTGACCGGGCAGGAATTGGGTTTGGCTTTTGGCCGCGCATTTGCCATACATGCCGCTCTCGACAAGGGCGGTTTGGCGGAACGTGCGCTGACCGAGGCCGGACGCCTCTCGGGCCTCAGGGCAGGAGGCGCCAAGATATTGGCGGAGAGCTCCGAAACAGCGGGGCAGACGTAGGCCGCCTTGGCGGGAAATGAGAACGATCACGGGCTCAACAGCCCCAGACAGGACAACGCATGAGCGATACGGATAGTGACAGCAAGACCGGACCACGCGGACGCGGCCAAGGCCCGCGCGGAGTGGCGCGCCAGAGCCTAGGCGGCGGGCGCAACAAGTCGGTCGTTGTCGAGAAAAAGCGCAAGCGGGTCCTGACGCCGCGGGACGGGGCCGCCAAGCCGACCCTGAACTTGACGCCGAAGCCCAAGCCTGAGGCGGAGTCAACTCCTCCAGCGGACGGTACTGGCGCCGCTCCTGGTGCTGCCCAGGCTCCACGGGCCGACAGCGCCGATGCCCCGCGCCAACGCAAGGCCGGCGGTCGGCCCAATATGCTCAAATCCCTTTCTGAGGAGGAGTATGCGCGCCGTCTTCAGGCCCTGAAACAGGCCAAGAAGGACGAAGAAGCACGCAAGATCCGCGAGGCCGAGGAAGACAAGAAGCGCGCCGAAAAGCAGGCCTTGCGCGACAAGGAGGAAGCCGAGCGCAAAGCGCAGGAAGCCGCCGATGAGGCCGAGCGTGCAAAAGAGGCTGCCGAAAAGGTCGAGCGGGAGGCCAAAGAAAAAGCCGAGGCTGAGGCCGCCGCTGCTGCAGCCGCTGCTGCTGCCTCGCAGGCTGCCGCCGCGCCGGCGGAGCGCAACGACGCCGCACCGGCCCGGCCCACCGCACGCCCGGCACAGGAAGACGACGATCGCGGGCGCCGCAGCGGCCCGGGTGCCGCCGCTCCGAAAAAGCAACAGCAGC
>JBCDKL010000045.1:0-14811 GCA_038746695.1 Pseudomonadota bacterium
CACGTAGTCCTCGTATTGCATATAGGTCGGGTAGGGCGGCTCGGGCGGCAGGCCCATCACCATGCGAAACCCCGCCGCGAAGATGAACAGCCAGACCAGGGGGCGCACCAGGGCGGAGAGAAACCGCTCCTTTTGCTGGACGAAACGCAGCCCTTCGCGCCAGACGATCCCCCAGGCGCAAGCAGTCCAACCGGTCATTCCTTCTTAGCTCCGGTCAGCGCGAGGAACGCCTCCGACAGGGTTTGCCCTCCTGCGACCTCCGCCGCTTTGCCAGAGGCAAGCACCTCGCCGAGATGGATCACCACCACATCGTCATCGGGCGCCACTTCGTCGATCAGATGGCTGGCCCAGAGCACGCCGACCCCTTGATCGGCGGCCATGGCATGGGTCTCGGCGACGATATCGCGGCGAGATTTGACATCCAGCCCCACGGTTGCCTCGTCGCAGAGCAAAAGCCTGGGCCCATGGAGCAGCGCTCGCGCGATCTCGGCCCGCCTGACCTGGCCGCCAGAGAGCGCGCGCACCTTTTCGCCCATCCGGTCAGCCAGGCCAGTCCGGGCCAACAGCGTCTCGCCTTTCTCCAAGCTCTCGCGCCAGCTCATCCCGTGGAGCGCGCCGTGATAGGCGAAGTTTTGCGCCACTGTCAGATTGGCATCCAAAGCGCGGGACTGGAACACGACACCCAGCCGTCTCAGCGCCTCGCGCGGCGCGCGCCGGACGTCATGGCCGCAGACCTCGATCGCTCCGGTGACATTGTCATAGAGCCGGGTGACCAGATTGAAGAGGGTGGATTTACCCGCCCCATTCACCCCGAGAAGCGCGGTGAAAGAGCCCTCCGCCACTTCCAGGGACACCTCCGAGAGCACCTGTCGCGAGCCGAAACGATGGTTCACCCCGCGGATGGAGAGTGCTGTCACAGTTTGATTTTCTTGGTGATCGCGAAGCTGCCATCCAAGACAAGGAAGTAGATCCCATCGGTGCAGGCGGCTTCGAGCACCTCGAAGCCGCCATCATGTTCGACCATGTCCTCGGGCTTGGCGGTACAGCCCGCGTCGGCCAACGATTTGACGATCTCGACCTGCTCCGCCTCGGTGGCGGAATCATGGGCCGATGCCGGGCCAAAGGCTGACACTGCGACCAGACCGGCCAGAAGAAGGACAGATCTCATCGCAGGCTCCTTTCGACGTTACTCAGCGCGACGGCCGACGATGTTGAAGTCGGCATCAAGGTCAATGTCGAACTGCCCGGTTCCAGCACAGATCACGTCATCGAGCTCGAAACCGCCATCATCTTCCAGTTCGATATCGTCATCGTCCATCTCGCATTGCATCTCGGCGAGCATCGCGTTGATCCGGGCGATCTGTTCGGCGGTGGGAGCGCCAACATCCTCGAGCGGGCCGTCATAGATCATGCTGAAGACGTAGTGCTTTCCGTCTTCCTTTTTGATCTTGATATCGTATTGCGCGGCCCGGCAGGGAACATCGTCCAATTCGAACAGATTGTCGGTCTCCTGCTCGGCTTCATCCACCGGCATGCAGCCGAGATCGCCGATTTCCTCATTGATCTCGCGCAGATCCTCCGGCGAGGCCTCACCCTCGGCAAAAGCAGGTTGGGCGAGCAGGATCGCAAGCGCAGTCGTGGCGGTCAGTTTGAGCATGGCGGGCCTCATTGAATCTGGATCGCGACGCGCTGGCTGTCGCCTTTCGAGCCCGGGATGCGCAAGTTATAGCGTCCTGGCTTGATTGCGATGAAGGAGAGGTCGATCGTGCCCTCGTCATCAAACTCGAAACTGTCGAGCCCGATGGGACGGATCTCGAGGTCGTTGATCACCACCTCATTGACCCAAATGGCACGGAAGAATTGCGGGCCGACGAGGGCCAGTTCCTGGCTTCCATCCGCAACGATCTCAAGCTTGTAATAGGCGCCGCTCTCCAGAACGAAGGGCTCGTCCACTTCGAGCAATGGTTTGCCAGCACCCAGTGTGATGGTCGGCAGGGTCGCGCGGTTACATTTGGCCAACAAACCGGCAAAGCCGAGCTTGTCGCAGAGCGGGGCTGCCGAAGCCGTGCCCGGAAGGCTGGCGGGCAGCGCGGTGAGGGCTGCAATTGCAGCGACAGCCAGAATGCGTTTCATGGAAGTCTCCCTTGTCAGTGTTAGTTGGGCGAGACGACGACGCCCCAAGGCTGCTCGCCGACTTGGATGGATTTGATCACTTCGAGATTCTCGACATCGATCACCGAAATGTCGTTGGAATTGCCGTTTGTGGTGAGGATGTACTTCTCGTCGGGTGTGAAGGCCATTTGCCAAACCCTTTGTCCAACGAGCAAATACTCGATCACCTCATCCGTCGTACCATCGATCACCGCAACCCGGTTCGACGGTCCGAGTGCCACAAAAACCTTCGAGCCGTCCTCGGTCGCGCGCACGCCGACCGGCTGCAAAGCCTCGGGCACAATGCCGGCGACTTCGAAGCCGATTTTCTTGGTGATCTCACCCGCCGCGGGGTCGATGACGCTGACGGTGCCACCGATCTCGGCACTCACATAGAGTTTCGAGCCGTCCTTTGTGAATTCCGCAAAACGCGGCCGGCTGTCGACCAGCACATTCGTGTTGATCTCGAAGGTCTCGGTATCGATAAAATGGGCCATGTTGGTGGTCTCGGAGGTGTTGACCACGACCTTGCCGTCGGGGCTGACCCCCATGCCTTCGGGCTCGACCCCCACGGGCACCTCGGCCAAGACCTGCTTGTTCACCACATCGACCACGGTGACGATGTTGTCATCCTCATTGGCGATGTAGAGCGGGTTCCCCGAAGGATGCAGCACGAACAGCTCGGGATCTGGACCCGAGGGTAGGGTGTGCTTCAACTCCATGGTCGCCGTATCGAATACCTGCACCGTATCATCGTCCGACGCGCAGACATAAAGCTCGTGGCCCGAGGGAGAGATGGTGATCCCGCGCGGGCGCTGGCCAATCGCCAGGGTCTGGGTCACCTCCCATGTCGTGCTGTCGATGATGGTCAGCGAATTGCCTTTCTCATTGGTGACATAGACCGTATAGGCGCTGGCCTGGCTTGCGATGAGAAGGGCGGCGAGTGACGTCAAAATGCGCATGAGATCCCTCAGAATTGGCAGGTGGATTCGGAACGGTCATAGCCCAGAGTGTCGAGCTTTGTGACCTGGTGCAGGAACTCCTCTTGCGGCGAGACGCTGACGACCAGCTTCTCATCTGCCAGCAGAACAGCCTGCCGCAATTGATTGTTCCAGGTGCGGAAGTTCAACTTCTGGCCCTTGAAGGCGGCGACCTCGAACTCCTCGGAGAGCATCCAGTCGCGCAGCTTCACGGGATCGTCGGAGGAGGTTCGTGTGGCCGCTTCCGACATGGCCCGCAACGCGACCCAGACCTGATAGTCGAGATCGGTCATCCGCCGTTCTTCGGCCTTCTCGAACCGGCGTTGAAGCTGGGTCGCGCCCCAACCTTCGAAAGCCGGGTGCCACGTTCGGGCCACCAGCCCGGCATCGCCCACCACGGGACGCGGATCCCAGGTGCGATAGGGCAGATAGATGCCGAAAACCTGGTTCTCGTCGACCGTGACCACAACGTCATGATCTTCAGCCCGCTGGGTAAAGACCGGGATCTGTTTCTGTACCAAGACATGGCCTGAATCGGACCGCCTTGCGCCGCCCGTATCCTCGAACACCCGTTCTTCGGTGATCTCGGCGCCGAACTTACCCGCGGCACGGCGGAGGCTCTCGGTCTTCGCCAGATCGCCGGGATAGGCGCCGTGGATCACAAACCAGTCGCGCCACTGCTTCCAGATCAGATATTGCGCCAGACCGTCCATCAGCATGGCGCGCGATGGCGCGACATGCAGAATGTTGCCCCGACACTCCGCGTTGCGCAGGGCGTCGTCCTCGGCGGAGGCGTTGAGGATCAGGACCGGCTGCCCGGCCAGATGGTCGGCGATTGTCAGAAGATCCGGTGCATCGGCGATCGCGACAATAGTGCCAGTCCCTTCGGCCACAAGACGGTCAAGCGTCTCGATCAAAGCCTCAGGCGCGACCGTCACCTCTTCGGTTTCATAGGCCTGGCCTAGGAACCGGCCCGTCGTCGCATTGTCGCGAGTCGCCTGTCGCGCGCCCCCAAACCCGTCATCCGGCAATGGCAGATCGAGCCGCGAGATCGGCAGCGGCGTCTCGCGCTCGATCTTGATCACCGCTGCGCGCAGCATTTGCTCTTCCGCAGCAGCGGGCAAAGCAAGTAGCGCCGTCAGCACAACCCCGACCTGAAAGATCCCGGGCCAACGCATCGTTTCCTCCACAGTTTTGCCCAATGGAGCGGGCGCCATGCCGCCGCGTCAATATCCTTCTCGCCGGGTCGTTAACCCTTCTTAGAGACTGAGAATAGAAGCGGTTTTCACAAGAATTCCGCTGCGAGCGCGCGATATTGAGGGTGTCAAAACAACAACAATCACGAGGAAACGCCGCGTCATGCGACTGCCAGCGATCGCAGCCGCCACTCTCTGCGCCACGCTTTTGTCCCTGCCCGCGGTTGGGCGGGCCGAACCGGCGAAGGCTGCCTTCTTTGGCGTTCTCTTTATCAATACCAGCCAATCCGAGACCAGTGCGGAGGAGGAGGCTCGGCTCGCGGCCCTGGAGGCCCGGCTGATCGAGAAGCTGGAAGCCTCCGGGCGTTACCTGATGGTCGATACCGCTCCGGTTGCCGCGAAGATAAACCTCTACGCCAACCCCGCAGATTGTAATGGGTGCGACAGCGATCTGGCCCGCGAGTTGGGCGCCGATGTGGCGATCACGGGCGAGGTGCAGAAAACCTCGGACCTGATCCTCGGCCTCTCGATCTATATTCGCGATGCCGGAACCGGGGCGCTGGTGGCCGGAGGATCGGCCGATATGCGGGGCAATACCGATCTGATCTGGCAACGCACCTTGGATTGGGTCCTGCGCAACCGGGTGTTGAAGCCGTGAGCCGGATCCTGGCCCTTCTTGTCATCCTCGCCGCCTGGCCCGCCGCGGCCGAGCCGGTGATCCGGGTCGGCGTGCTTAAATTCGGCACGGTCAATTGGTTGATGGACACGCTGCAGGCTCAGCGATTTGACCGCGATGAAGGCTTCCGGCTGGAGATCGTGCCCTTGGCTGGTCGTGCAGCCACCACCATCGCCTTCCAGGCCGCCGATGTGGATCTGATCGTGGCGGATTGGATCTGGGCGATGCGCCAGCGCGGGCAGGGCGCGGATCTGCGGTTCTTCCCCTATTCCCGCGCGCTCGGCGCCGTGATGGTGCGAGAGGGTGGGCCCGCGACACCCTGCGATCTGAAGGGCCGCCCGGTCGGCGTTGTGGGGGGGCCGGTCGACAAGGGCTGGTTGGTCCTCCAAGCCTATATCGCCCAGATTTGCGGTTTTGCCCTAGCAGATGAGACTCAGACCCTCTTCGGCGCCCCACCGTTGATGAGCAGGCAGCTCGAAACCGGCACGGTGGATGCGGTGGCGACCTATTGGCATTACGCAGCACGGCTCGAAGCCCAGGGCGCGCGGCGCCTGATCGGGGTGGCCGAGGCATTGACCCTGATGGAGATGGCCGACCCGCCCGCCCTGATCGGCTTCGTTTGGGATGCTGGCCGGATTCAAAGCTCTCGGATCGAGGCACTGCGCCGCGCCATCGCCCGTGCCAGCGCGGTCCTGCAAAGCTCTGACCCGGAATGGGAGCGGCTTCGCCCGCTGATGCGAGTCGGCTCGGATGCCGAATTCACTCGCCTCCGCGACACCTACCGCGCCGGAATCCAGACCGACTGGCGTCTGGCCGATACCGAAGCCGCGACCCGGCTTTTCCGCCTAATGGAGGAGGCGGGCGGCCAGCGTTTCCTCGAAAGCGCGGGCGCTTTCGACCCGGCAGTGTTCCCCACAGATGGCTGACACGGCAAGCGCGGGCGAGGGAGCGGGGATCGCCGACCGCCTGCTCTGGCCTGTGCTCTCGCTCCTAGGGTTCGGCCTAGTCTGGACGGCTCTTTCCCAGGCCATCGGATCGCCGGTTCTTCCGGGTCCGGCCGAGGTCTGGCAAGCATTGCTGCGCGAGTGGGATCTCGGCTATGCGGGCCATCTCGGCGCCACCTTGCTGCGGGTGCTGGCGGCGTTCTCCATCGCCATGGCGCTTGGCGCGTCGATTGGCATCCTGCTCGGCCGCTCCGAGGCTGCCGAGCGGGCCTTCGGCGGCTGGCTCTCGCTGTTTCTCAATCTGCCGGCCCTGGTGACCATTATCCTCTGTTATGTCTGGTTCGGGTTGAGCGAGGTCGCCGCGATCACCGCGGTTGCCGTGAACAAGATCCCCAATGTCGCCGTCACCCTGCGCGAAGGCACCCGACGGCTGAGCCGCGATCTGGGCGAGATGGCCGAGATCTACCGCCTCTCCTGGGGCGCTCGCATGCGCCATGTGGTGCTGCCTCAGCTTGCACCTTACTTCGCCGTGGCCGCCCGCAACGGTCTGGCGCTGGTCTGGAAAATCGTGCTGGTGGTCGAGCTTTTGGGCCGCTCCAACGGAGTTGGCTTCCAGCTGCATTTGCATTTCCAACTGTTCGATGTGGCGGCGATCCTGGCCTATGCCTTTGGCTTCATCGTCATCGTCCAGGCGATCGAGCATGGACTCATCGCGCCATGGGAGCGGCAGGCCAACCGGTGGCGGCGATGACCGGGCTGTGCCTGCGTCTGCGGAGCAAAAGCTTCGCGGGATTGCCGGTGCTGGGTGGGATCACGCTGGACCTCGCACCAGGCGAGATCGCGGCTCTGCTCGGACCGTCCGGCGCGGGCAAGACCACGCTCCTGAACGTGATCGCCGGGCTGGACGAGGCGTTCGACGGCGAGATCCACCGCCCGGACGGCCCCGTCGCGATGGTGTTCCAGACCCCGCGCTTGCTGCCCTGGCGAACCCTGTCCGAAAACATCACCTTGGTCCCGGGCGCTGGAGGCCGGGACCGTGCGGAGGCGCTGCTCGCCCAAGTCGGCCTCGGCGAGGCAGCCAATGCCTACCCAGAACGGGTCTCGCTCGGGATGCAGCGCCGCGCTGCTCTTGCACGGGCTTTGGCACTCTCGCCCGATCTTGTCGTCATGGACGAGCCTACCGTCTCGCTCGACCCGGCCATGGCGGCGTCAATGCGTGGTTTGATCCGGGATGTATTGACCGCCTCCGGCGCCACCGCTGTGATCGCGACTCATGACCGCGCCGAAGCGCTAGGCCTGGCCGACCGGGTGCTCGAACTCTCCGGCCGCCCGGCCAGTCTGACCCGGGACCGAAAGAACCCACTGGATCGCGCCGCCCGCAAGGACGAGACCGCGCGCAACACACTCCTGCCCGGCTGGTTTGCGTCGCAAGCCCAAGCGGCCGAATAGCGTGCGGCCCCGCGAGACTTAACGGTTTTTCACCTCCTCCTCGGCGGGATGAGGTGCGCGCAAGGCAGGTGGTCATTTCCAAGATCTGCCGGGGAGCGGCAACGAGCGGCGCGGGACGCGCCGCGCAACAAAAGATGTGTGCGCGCCTGCGCGCATGCCGCTTGGGCCAAGCAGTTCAGGACCGGCGATCTACCACGAAATGTGCGGCAGCGCCAAGCAGCCCGGACCGGGCACCATAGGGCGCCAAGGCCGCCTCGGCCTCGGCGATCAGATCCGCCGCCCGGCGCTTTGCGCCTTCAATGCCCAGAATATCTACGAATGTCGCCTTGCCCGCACCCGCATCCTTGCCGACGCGCTTTCCGGTTTCCGCCTCGGTCCCGGTCACATCCAGAAGGTCATCGGCGATTTGGAACGCTTCGCCCAATGCATGCGCATAGGACTGAATCCGCGCGAGATCCGTGTCTCCGGCCTCTCCAAGGATCGCTCCCGCCTCAGCGGCAAAGGCGATCAACGCCCCGGTCTTCAGCGCTTGGAGCTTGCGCACTTCCTCTGGCCGCAGCGGCGCCTCAGCCGCCTCGGCTGCCAGATCGATCGCCTGGCCGCCGACCATCCCGGCATGGCCCGAAGCCTGCGCAAGCCCGAGGCAAAGCCGCGCCCTGACCGCGCCAGAGCTATGGGTCGCCGGATCGGCCATGATTTCGAAAGCCATGGTCTGCAACCCGTCCCCGGCCAAGACCGCCGTTGCTTCGCCCCAACGCTTATGCACAGTCGGCTTGCCGCGTCGCAGATCGTCATCGTCCATGCAGGGCATATCGTCATGCACCAGGCTGTAGGCGTGAAGGCACTCCACCGCCGCCGCCGCTCGGGCCGCCCCGTCCTCGGGGGCGCCGAACAGCCGTCCGGTCTCGATCGTCAGAAAGGCACGCAGCCGCTTGCCGCCATCCATCACCGCATAGCGCATGGCGGTGATAAGTTCCGCTTCGCCCGGGGCACCTCCGGGCCGAGGCAGGCAGGCATCCAAAGCCGCCTCGGTCCGCACCGCTGCAGCTTTTAGAGCATCGGCAAAGTCTTGCCCCGCCTCACGAGCGCCATCCGAGGCCGTGCCTCTAGCCGTCTCGCTGGCCTGATCGGTGGCCGTTTCTGTCATTTGGAACCCCGGCGTCTCTGCCGGATCAATTGCTCTCTTCGTCGAAGATATCCGGCAGCGCATCCGTAGCGCCTTCTTCCCCGCGGATCAACGAATCGCGCCGCTGTAAATAGATCGAGCGGAGCGAGATATAGCTGTCCGCCGAATTGTAGAGGACGTCGTCGATCAGATCTGCGTTCCGGTTGCGGGTGTCTAGGATCTCGAGCGCCTGGCTCGACGGCATGGCGATGTCGACTGCGGTGCCGTCGACGAACAGACCCACATAGGTGCGCGGGTCAAAGCCCCGGTCGACCACTCCACCGACCGTGTCCCGCGTGGTCGAAGGCCCAAGCAGCGGGAGCACCAGGTAAGCGCCCTCGCCAACCCCGTACTTGCCCAGGGTCACGCCGAAATCGGTATCCTCGCGCGGCAGATCGAACTCGGTGGCGGGATCCAGAAGACCGCCCGCTCCCATGATCGAATTCACCGTGAACCGACCGAGAGCGGTCAATGCCGAATCGACATCGCCTTGAAATACGTAGTTTGCGAAGTCTCCCACGGTGTTGATGTGATTATAGGCGTTGCCGATCAGGTGCTGGAGCAGTTCGGGCGTGATGAAATCATAGCCCTGTGCCGCCGGTCGCAGGATGAAACGATCGAGCTTGACGTTGTTTTCGTGGAAGAACCGGTTGGTGCCTTCCAGAGGGTCGCGCTCGGCGATCGGGGCGCCGGGGCCGGGGCTCGAACAAGCTGACAGGGCCAGAACGGCGCCCACCATCACCATACCGCCAAGCCGACGGCCCCAACTCGCTGCCTTCATATTCAACTCCGCCGCTCGCGGCCCTAATCGGCCGGCCCCAACATGTGGCATACCGGCCCTTATCGAGACGGTCGTTAGCGCATAGGGTAGGAGGAAAACCCCAGCCTCACAAGGCTTCAGGCGGTAAGTTGACAATCACAACCGGCGTTTGGGCCGCTTTCGGGCAGGGCATCGCGATGGCAGAGCTGAGTGACCAGGCAGGAACGGGCCGGATCGCGGCGGCGGTCGGATGGTGGGTCGGACTTGTCACCCGGGCGCCATTGGCGGTGTTGGCCGCGTTGACCGCTCTCGTTGGCATCTCGATCTGGGCGGCGGCAGGGTTGGAGATCGACACCGATTCCAGCCGCATGTTGAACCCCGAGCTGCCGTTTCAGGCAGATGCCCTGGCACTGCGCGCGGCCTTTCCCGAGGACAAGACCGCCATCCTTATCCTTGTCGAGGCAGAGACCGCTGAGACAGCAGATCAAGCCGTCACTCAGATCGCCACGAAGTTAGAGGACGCGCCCGGGATCGCTCGGGTCTTCGCGCCCTCGATCGATCCGTATCTTCTGCGTAACGGGCTGCTCTGGTCGGATCTCGCGGCCTTCGACGGTCAGATGCGGCGGATCAGCCAGTCGGCCAATCTGATCGCTACGCTGCGCAGCGATCCGAATGTCGCGGGCTTTCTATCGGCCCTCGATCAGGCGAGGAGGTTGGCCGAGGGCGCGGGGCGGGGCGCAGATCTCGCACCGATCTATCAGGAAGCGGCCAAGGTCTTCGATGCGGCGGCGGAGGGGCGCGTGGCCCCGCTCGCCTGGATCTCGGCCATGGCCGGAGATGCGGGCTCTTCGGCCGTGCTGCGTGTGCTGACTGTGACGCCCGAGCCGGATTACACAGCCCTCAACCCGGTCAAACCCGCGTTGACTGCGGTTTCTGCCGCGGTCGATCAAGCAGCGGCGCCGGATGTGAGCATCGGCATTACCGGCGATCCGGCCTTGCGCGCCGAGGAACTGCGCTCGGTCACCGCGCGGATCTTCTGGTCCCTGGCCCTGTCCGTGGTGTTCGTGGCCGGGGTTCTCTGGCTGGCGCTGGGGAGCCTCGGGCGGATGGGGATCAGCCTGGCGGCTCTGCTCGCCACTCTGGTCCTGACCGCGGGCGCGGCAGCGGTAACTGTGGGCAGCCTCAATCTGATCTCCATTGCCTTCATCGTGCTGATGGTCGGGCTCGGGATCGATTTCGCGATCCATTTCCTGGCGCATCTCGATGAAAAGTCTGGCGGACCGGAGCCGACTGGAGAGACCTTGGCCCGCACCGGGCGCTCTCTCGGACCGGCTTTGGTGTTGGCCGCGGGTTCCACGTCACTGGCCTTTTTCGCCTTCACAGTGACCGATTTCCGAGGGATGGCGCAACTGGGCGTGATCGGTGGGGTAGGGGTGCTGATCGCCTTCGCCGTCGCCATCACCCTGCTGCCTGCTGCTGTCGCCTTGCGTCCCGCGCTGGCCCTGGGCAAGCCACGCGGCGCTGTGCCGGGGTTTCTGCGGGCCCGCCCGGTCTTTACCTTGAGCATGGTCGTGCTCGGCTTGGCCTCTGCGATGATCGCAACGGGGGCCCGGTTCGATTCCGATCCGATGGGTCTTCGCGATCCCGAGTCAGGCTCGGTCCAGAGCTTTCTGCGCCTGACCCAGGAGCCCGGCCGCAACCCTCTGCGCGCCTCGCTCCTGGTGGCAGATGCCGAGGAGGCCGCACGCCTAGCGCCGGTATTCGAGGCCTTACCGAGCGTCGACCGGGTGCTGTCGCTCGACGCACTAATCCCCGAGGCGCAGGGCCGGAAGCTGGATCTGCTGGATCTCGCTTGGCCCTCGCTTGACCATGCGGTGCAGGGCGTGCCGGAAGACTTGACGGGTGACAACGAGGGCCGCGCCCTGCTGTCTCCCATCAGTCTCGCCGCCAACCTGGGTGACAGTCCAGCGGAACGTTCGCTGGCAGCCGCGCTGACCCGTTTCGCCTATGCCGCCACGCCTAGGGCCCAAACCGCCGCTGAGGAGGCCCTGTTCCTGCACTTCCCCGCACTCTTGCAACGGCTCTCCGCCCTGACGGAGATGGATGAGGTCACCCGCGCCGGTCTGCCCTCAGTGCTCCGCGAGCGCTATCTCTCGCCCAGCGGGCAGTACCGGATCGAGATCCTGCCCGTTGGTGATCTTGCCGACCCTTCCACCCGCAGCTCCTTCGTGGCCGAGATCACCTCGTTTGCGCCCAAAGCCACCGGTGGCCCGGTGCAGATCGAAGGTGCGCGGGGGGCGGTCTCGGCCGCCATGCTGGTCGCACTGGCCGTCTCGCTGGCCGGGGCGGCGATGCTTTCCGGCCTGGTTCTGCGCAGCCTGACAGGGGTTGTGGCGATCCTGCTGCCGATCCTTCTGGCGGGCGCAGTCTGCATGGCTGCGACGGTGCTGCTGGATATGCCCTTCAACTATGCCAACGTGATTGTGCTGCCGTTGATGATCGGCATCGGGGTCGATACCGGTATCCATCTCGCCCTTCGCGCCCGGCAAGAGGACGCGGTGTTCGAGACGGCAACACCGATGGCCGCCTTCTATTCGGCTCTGACAACCATCGCCGCCTTTGGTACGCTGGGTCTGTCACACCATGTAGGCACCGCCAGCATGGGGATCCTGCTGGCCATCGGGCTCAGCGCCACGGTGCTTATGTGCTTTGCGCTGACCCCTCCCTTGGCCCGGCTGGGCCGCGACCGCTTCACGCGGAGTTGACCCGTCATCGCAATGGCCCCACCTCTGAGATCCGTGTATGGGACAGCAATCAAAGGAGACCCCGCCTTGCGTCTGACTGCGTCGCTCGCCCGCCTAGTGCCTGTCCTGGCTCTGCTCGCCCTTCTACTAGCCGCTGCTGCCCAAGCAACCGCGGCAGACCGCGACGCGGCCCTCGCCCGGGCCGGCGCCCTGGTCGAGGCAGCGCATGGCGCCCTGACGGCTTCAGCGGCCACGGAAGACAAGCATGCGCTCTTGAAGCGCGCGATCGGGGACAGTTTCGCCTTCGATGTTTGGGAGCGGTTTCTGGTCGATGCCGAGACCGCCGGTTTGACACCTGAACAGTCCGAGGAGTTCCGGGCACTGCTGCCCGGATTCCTCGCCCAGCTTTACTCGGATCAGTTCGGAAAGGGACTGGAGGCAAAGCCCGAGATTTCCGAAGCCCGCCAGGCGCGGCGCGACGTTCTGGTCCGCGCCGCCATCCCACGCGCCAATGGTAAGACCCTGCCCGTCGACTGGCGTATCCGCGATTTTGGCGAGCGCGGGCACCTGGTGATCGATGTGATGGTGGGTGGAACCTCTTTCCTGATCCTCAAACGCGACGAGTTCGATGGTATCCTGAAAAGCGGTGGCCCTGCGGCTCTGCTTGATTTCATGCGCGAAAACAGTATCTGATCGCCACCGCAGGTGACGCCTTCGTTGCGTTGCGGTATAGACGCGGAAGAAGCGCCGCCAGGCGCCCGGAGCAGGAGAAGAGCAGTGGGTGTTCCGTTTCGCCAACAGGCCGCCGTCGCCGCATACATTGCCAAGCAAAAGCTCATCGGCAACAAGCGCTATCCCCTGGTGCTGATGCTCGAGCCGCTTTTTAAGTGCAATCTCGCCTGCCCAGGCTGCGGTAAGATCGACTATCCTGAACTGATCCTCGGCCGCCGCCTAAGCCCAGAACAATGCTGGGAAGCCGCCGACGAATGCGGGGCGCCGATGGTTGCTATCCCCGGTGGTGAACCCCTTATTCACAAAGAGATCGGCGAGATTGTTAAGGGATTGGTCGAGCGCAAGAAGTATGTCTCGCTCTGCACTAATGCCCTGCTTCTCGAGAAGAAGCTGAAACTGTTCGAGCCCTCGCCGTATCTGTTCTTCAGCGTGCATCTCGACGGTCTCGACACCCATCACGACAAAGCGGTGAACCAAAAAGGAGTGTTTACACGGGCGGTGAAAGCGATCAAAGCGGCGCAGGACAAAGGCTTTGCGGTCAATGTGAATGCGACGATTTTCGAGGGTTATCCTGCCGATGAACTGGCCGATTACCTCGATTATTGCACCGAGCTGGGGGTGAACATCTCGATCTCACCAGGCTTTACTTATGAGCGTGCGCCAGATCAGGAAAACTTTCTAACCCGCCGGCGCACAAAGGAATTCTTCCGCGAGGTCTGGCGGATCGGCGCAGAGCGCGGCACCGCCAAAGGCTGGAGCCTCAGCCATTCGCCGATTTTCCTCGACTTCTTGCTGGGCAATCAGGAGATGCTCTGCACGCCCTGGGGCATGCCGACCCGAAATGTCTTTGGCTGGCAGAAGCCCTGTTATCTGCTCGGCGAAGGCTATGCCAAGACCTATGCGGAGTTGATGGAAACCACCGATTGGGACAAGTACGGCACTGGAAACTACGAGAAATGCGCGGATTGTATGGCCCATTGCGGCTATGAGCCGACTGCCGCCAATGTCGCTTTCTCCAATCCATTCAAGATGTTGAAGCTGGCTTTCACCGGTCTGCGCACCGAGGGAGCTTTCGCGGCGGAGCCTGATCTCGGCCAGGCGCGCGAAGCGGAAGAGCATCACGAGCGCATTGTTGCAGAGGAAATGTCGCGGTTGAACAAAATCGCAGCAGAGTAAAGCTCTTCAGCATCTGATGAGCCCATAGCTGTCCCAGCCCGGTGATCATCGGCGCAACCTCTTGCCCAGAGGTCATCTGAATCCTGACATCAGTCGCAAAGACCGTGCGACAAAACGGCACTCAGGCCCGTTCTGCGTCTGAAAGGAGATCCAGCACCCGCGCGATGGTACCCGATTGGACCGCCGCCGCCAGTGCGGCCAGACCCGTTTGGCTGTCTCGGCGTAGCCGCAGCAAAGCGGGCAACCAACCGGGCGACCGCGCCAGCCCCGCAAGTACCGGCCCGATTCTGGGATGCCCGGTCGCACTCAACGCATTCGCCACGAAGGGCGGCAATGAAGCACCCACCGGATCCCCCACCGCGCGCAACGCCCAAACTGGCAGCGCGGCCTCGGCCGCCACCTTGGCGACACGGTGGCTCTCCATATCCACCGCAACAGCCCCGGTCGCCGCGTTGAGGCGCGTCTTCTCGGCCGCGTCAAGCACAATGGTCTCAGAACCGAGAAGAACCGTAGGACCTGAATTCTCTCTGACCTGACCTGGGACTTCAACCAGGGGCACGACACACCCCGCCTCGGTCACCACCTTTTCGGCACCCAGCAGATCTCCAGGCATCAACCCGGCAGCCAATCCGCCGGCCAAACCAAAGCTCATTAACCCGACGCAGCCCTGTTCGAGACACCAGAGCGCGCCCTCTTCGGCCAGATCCGGCCGCGCTCCGGAAATGCTGACGGTCACGCGCTTGTCCAGGATCAATCGCCCCAGCGCATCGGCTTCCGCCTGCATCCCGCAGATGATGCCAAGCAGGGGGGCCGTCACAGCAAGCTCGCAACAGTTGCA
>JBCDKL010000046.1:0-14710 GCA_038746695.1 Pseudomonadota bacterium
GGCCTGGTTCTCGGTACTGGGCGATCTGCCGGTACGAACCGTGTTCGAGGAGGCGTTCGGTCTGGGCGAAAGCTTCGGCCAGCTCGAAATCGACCGTCAGCAGTTGGAAATGCGGGAGTTCAACAACCGCACTTTCGGCTCAACCTCTCTGGAGATTTTTACCGATCCGGAAGAGGTCGATCGCGTGATCACTCGTTTCCTGGCCCGCCGCGTGGCCGAAGATGGCCCCAGCCCACTGACCCCGGGCTTTGCCGCTTTGACCCTTCTAGGGATCAATTCCGCCGGGGTCGGCAGCCAGTCGATCCAGAATATTCTGATTTCGAACCAGGGTTGAGGACGGTCAGGCCCGTTTGTCCTGGGTCCGCCGTGTCGCCGCCGGGTTCAGCCGCACGCCATCTCGGCCATAGGCGCCGATGCTGCGCTGGTTCGCCTCGATATCCGTGAGCCGTTTCACCGCCTGGCGCGCACCGTCCAGATAAGCTGTCATCAACGTCTCGTTGCGCCGCGCCAGGGTCTTGATCCGCGAGATTTCAGCCTGATGAGCCTCGGCCATGCGGGGCGGGATCGCCTGCAATTCAGCTTCGGCCTCCGAACGGCGATGCGCGTTGCCGGCCAGCCGCGCGGATTGGCCCTTCAAAAGCAGCCGCCGGTCTTCCTCCAGCATCGCGATCACCCGGTTAAGGCGAAACTGCCAGGAGAGTTTTTCAAACATGTCCATCCTCTCGGTTGAGCAATGCTTGATAGATACGCTCCGCTAGGCCGATTCCGCCGCGCTCGGCCATGATCCGTGCCTGTTCGGTGGCCAAGAGGCCGGAGAAGGCTTCCTCGCCCGCGCCGCCACCAAAGCTCTCACGCGCCTCGCCCAGGCCTGTATGTTTCAGCATTTCAGCCAGGAACACCGTCTCGAACTCCACAGCGACTTCGCGCAACGCAGCCTCACGCGACTGGCCCGGCTGGTCCGGAGGGGCGGCCGGCAGTGCAACGCTCGGCAGGTTCATGTTGTCGCCCGATACAGCGGCTTGGGGTGCGGAGATCAGAGTCATCTGGCAAGCGTCCTCTATGGCTCGCCGCATCTTCTCCGAGTGCAGTAAACGATTGGTAAGGCTTGATCTGGATACTCCGGCCTCGTGAGAACCAGGAGGGTCTTCCATGATCGGACTTGAAGGATTCGGCCCGCAGACAGCGGACGCCGCCCCCCGCAAACCTGCCCCCCAAACCCAAAACTCGGATGAGCCGGAAACAGGCACCGCCAAGGCGGGCCGCGACCGGCCGCGCGAGGATGGACGTGCGACTGCGCCAGCGAATGACCACAGCCCGGACGAGACCGGCTCCGCCAAGCGGGCCGGGCAAAGCGAGACATCCGCGCAAGCGGATCGGCCAGGCGACCGCGCCACACGCGAGGAGGCCGCGGAGAGCTTCGCCACCGTCCTCTCCGACCTAGACCAGCCCGAGACCCTTGCACCGGCGCCGATCGTGGCGGCACAAGCCGAACCGATAAGCGCCGCGCAAGCTCCCGTTCCGGCACAGCAAACGACTGCCGAGGTCACCCCAGCCTTAGGAGTTGCCAGCGTAATTGCGGCCGCCGCCCCTGTGACCGCATTGGCGGAGGAGGCGGCCCTGCCGCAACCGGCAGCACCTCAAGTCTTGCGGTCTACCCGACCCACGGCGCCTGCCCTCGCAGCCCCCGTAGCGGCGCCAGTGACGGCAGAAGTCCCAGTGCTGCCGGTCGAGCGGGTAACTCCGGCACCGCAAGCGGCGGTGACGACAACCGGGACTATCCAGCAGCCGGCGACACCCCAGGTCGACGCGCAACGCCCGACTTCTACGAATGTGACGCCAAAACTCGACAGCGCACTCCCACAGATTGGCGAGGCGCAGGGCATCGAGCCGGAGATCACCCTCGACCCCCGCATCGGTTTGGAGACCAGGGGTCAGGAACGCCTCGGTCCCGAGACCGCAGCGGCACGCCAGGCCACCCTGCAAGGACCAGCGGTGCTCGGCCCACAGCTTCCGAAATCTGCGGTAGAGACCATTGCCACTCCGCTCGATCTCGCCACGACCGGCGAGATTGGGATCGAGAGCAATCCAAGCTCCGGCACCGACCGCACCCGGCCGAGTGCCTTTGCCACGCTGGTCCTCTCGCCCGCTTCCCCGCCGCCGCAACAGGCCGCGGCGATTTCCGCGCAGATGGTCGGCACCTTGGCCCGGACCGGCGCAGACCGTATCGAGATCCGCCTGGACCCGCCCGAACTCGGCCGGGTCGCCTTGACCATGACCATAACCGAACAGGCGGTCTCCGCCCTGGTCAGCGCCGAGCGGCCAGAGATCACCGACCTGATGCGTCGTCATGCAGACCAGCTCCAACGCGATCTCGCCGAAGCGGGTTTTGGCGATGTGGATCTGCAATTCTCGGACGGCCAGCAGGCAGGGGACGGAAGCGACGATGATCGCGGAGAACCCTCTGCCCCGTTCGGCAAAGCGGATCTGGCCATAGGCGGCGATCTGAAGGCCCCGCAGGCGCTAAGCGTCGCGGATGGCCGTCTCGATATGCGGATTTGAGGAGACCAAGATGACCGCAATTCCCGTTCAATCCACGACCCCACCCAGCACCGCCGGCGCACTGCCTGCCAGCAGCACTGGCTCGACCGAGAGCGATCAGGCGAGCAGCGCGCTCGCCTCCGATTTCGACACTTTCCTGCAACTCCTGACCGCGCAATTGCGCAATCAGGACCCGCTGGAACCAGTGGATTCAACCCAATTCGTCGAGCAGCTTGCGTCATTCTCGCAGGTCGAGCAGCAGATCCGCTCGAACACGCTTTTGGAAAGCCTCACCGAGGCTCTGGGAGCTGGGTCGACACAGCTTACCGACTGGGTGGGCTACGAGATCGAAGCCCAGGCGCCCCTCCGCTTCGATGGCGAAACACCGATCGAGCTGAGGGTCGAGCCTAACCCGGATGCGGTCGCCGCCGTTCTGGTCGTCCGCGCCGAGGACGGCACCGTGGTCGCACGCACACCGATCGACCCGGCCGATACGACGCCTGTCTGGGATGGCACCAACAGCGATGGCGATACAGCCGATCCCGGGCTCTATTCCTTTGCGGTCCAGCGCAGTGCTGGATCCGAAGCACTGCCCGCCGAAACGCCCCGCGGCTTTTCCCTGGTGACAGAGGCACGGCTGGAGAACGGCGAGGTAGTGCTGGTGCTCGATGGCGGGACGACCCAGCGCGCCGAGGATGTGACGGCGCTGCGCAGCGCGTCCTAACAAAAGAGGACGCTCGTTCCCGAGCGTCCCTCATCCCGTCCCTTGCTGAATTAAGCGCAGACGGTCGCTGCGTCAGATGTCCTGGCGAACGATATCGGTGACCAGAACGCTCATCACCTGCGGGCCGAGCACTTTGCGCGCGGCATGCAGCAGAGACTCCCTCAAATCTTGCATCACCTGTTCGGCGGTGAAGACCCCGGTGAACCCGCCTGAGCGGGCATGTTTGAACAGCACACGCAGGAATTCGTCGCGCAGCTTGGGTTCGTATTCGAAAACCGTGTCCGAGAGCCCGTCCTGCGCCTCGATCGCCATCGACATCACGATCAGCGCGCCAACCTCTGCGCCGTTGACGATGGGCACCACAAACTGCTTGTTCAGCTTGACATAATCTGCGCCAGCAATCGGTCCCTCAGGCACCGCGTATTCCTGGGAGAGCGGGCTGTCGGGGGCCGCCATGGCTAACTCCTCACCCTCCATGGATTTGCCGGAGGCGCCGTCCTTGCCCGCCATCTCAGGCTTTTCGTCCTTCTCTTCTGGGGGCTTCAGGAAATGTCCGGCCACGGTGCCACCGGCGAGGCCGACAACGGCAAGGATCAGGACGAGTTTCATGGCAGGCCTCCTAGAAGACTGGGATCAGAACGGAACGACGATGTCATAGATCTGCTGGCCGATCCGGGGCTGTTGCAGATCGGTGATCTGGCCGCGGCCGCCATATGAAATGCGCGCATCGGCGATCTTGTCGTAGGTGATCTCATTGCGCCGCGAGATATCCTCGGGCCGGATCACGCCATGGACGCGGAGATCTCGCAGCTCGAAATTCACACGGACCTCCTGGTTGCCGGCGATTATGAAGTGCCCATTGGGCAGGACATCCACGACGGTGGCGGCGACGCGCAGGGTGATCTCCTCCTCCCGGCTGACCGATCCGGCCCCGGTGGAGCCGGAATTCGAGGTCACTTCAGCGGAGTTAGCAGGGTCGAAATTCAGCGCGTCCTGGACAACGCCCGGCAAGCCGAACAGGGCCGAGACACCCAGATCCTCGTTGGCCGAGCGGCTGCGGGTGGTGGTGTTCTCGATCTCGGCTTCCTCGTCGATTTCGATCACCACGGTCAGGATATCGCCGCGCCCCTGCGCCCGGCGGTCGCCGAACAGAGATGTCGGGCCAGAGCGCCAGAGCGAGGCGGGGGTTGCCTGTTCCGGCTGGATCTGCGGCTGGCGGCGGAATTGCTGACGCGGCTCGGCCAGGGCGATCCGCTCCTGCGTTGTGGGCAGGGGTTCGGCCATGACCTGCCCAGTGGGTGTCAAGGGCGGCGGGCGGCCGACATGGTCGAAGCGCTCGCATCCCGCAGCGGTCAGCAGCATCAGAGTCACATAGCCAAGGCGCCTGTTCATCGCGAAATCACCACCTCTCCCGGTCCGCTGACCACGCCAGTCACCACGGCGCGGCTGTCGAGATTCATCACTTGGATCCGTTCGCCCTGGCTGCCACGGTCAAGCGCGCGGGCCTCTGTCACGATCCAGAGCGGACCCTTGGAGTAGCTGAGCCGGACCAGATCATGCCGCTCGACCACTGCAGGATCTCGCAAATCGCCTGCGCGAATTGGGCGGCCGACATAGAGAGTTACTCGCGCCTCTCGCCCGATCGCCTCTCCCGGATCGCTGAGCGCGCCGGGCACGGTTTGGGAGCCCTTGCGAATGTCGCTCGGCCCAATCACCGATTTGGCGGTGATCGAGTGGGCGGCGACGAGCGTCCCCTCGGCTGTGGCCAGTCCTGGCCATAGAATCAGAGCGGCAAGGGCGAAGGCACGGATCATCGTATCTGCACCGTGGCGCCCAGCATCTGATCGGCCGCGGTGATCACCTTGGCGTTCATCTCATAACCCCGCTGGGCCTCGATCAACTCGGTGATCTCACGCACCGGGTCCACTGTGCTCTCCTCGAGGAAAGACTGCCGGAAAGTGCCCCGCCCATCGGTTCCGGCATCGCCGATATTGGGCGCGCCGGAGGCCGCTGTCTCGAGGAACAGATTGTCGCCGATCGCCTCGAGCCCTTTCTCATTAACGAAGCTCGCCAGGGTGAACTGGCCCAGCACCTGGGCATTCACCTGATCGTCGAAGATGACCGACACCTCGCCATCGGCATTGATCGCGACCTGACGCGCCTCGGCCGGGATGGTGATATCCGGGACCACCGGATAGCCCTCGGAGGTGACGATCAGACCATCGGCGGTGCGTTTCAGGGCCCCGTCGCGGGTATAGGCCGCCTGGCCAGAGGGCAGGGTGATCTCGAGATATCCCGCCCCCTCGATGGCGATGTCCAGCTCACCGCCGGTCAGACGCACTGTGCCCTGTTCCACGTCCATGGCGACCGAGGCCGGGCGCACGCCCAGGCCCAATTGCACCCCCGCCGGCAGGATCGAGCCATCCGAGGCGTTCACAGTACCCGGTTGACGCACCTGCTGATAGTGCAGATCGGCAAACTCCGCCCGGCGCGCGTTGTAGGCAGTCGTGTTCATATTGGCGAGGTTGTTCGAAACCACCTCCACCCGCATTTGTTGGGCCTCCATCCCGGTGGCCGCTATGTCCAGTGCTCGCATCCGCGTTCTCCTCGGTTGGCACAGTCAATTCATCAGGGGTCAGGATTGGGCGCCGATGATCCGGGTCACCTGGCGCATACGTTCGTCTTCGTCTTCCAGGAAGGAGGCGCCCATCTCATAGGCGCGCTGCACTTCGATCATCCGACTGACCTCGAGGATCGGGTTCACATTGCTGATCTCGACAAACCCATGGAAGATCGAGGCATCCTCGCTTGCCACCACGGCACCCTCGGTTTCGAACAGGGTGGCCGAGCGACGGGTTAGGGTCAGGGGGTCTTCCGCTCTGACCACGCCCATTTGGCCAATCGGCTGGCCATCGGCCGAGATCGTGCCATCGGTGGCCACCTCGATCGACCGCGCCTCGGCCGGGAAGAACAACGGCGCGCCCGCGGCGTCCAGAACCCGGCGGCCGTCTTGGGTGACCAACTCGCCCGCCTGATTGAGCGCGAACGAACCAGCGCGGGTCAGCGCCTCGCCCTCTTCGGTCTCGACCCGGAAAAAGCCCTCGCCCTCGATCGCGAAATCGAACATCCCACCGGTCGCATCGAGCCCACCTTGGCTGAAATCGGTGGTGCGCACCCGCGCATCGGTCATGGCGATCGTGCCGCCCTCGACATCCTGCCGGTCGATTACCTCAGCGAAAACGGTACCCTCGCGCCGGAAACCAGTGGTTGTCATATTGGCGATGTTGTTGGCGATCAGCTGCATCTCTTTGAGCAGGCCCGATTGCCGGGTCAGGGTGACATATCCGGGATTATCCATGGCTTCTATCCATCGCTTAGGGCGTCTTCGATCAGATTGCGGACGGCTTGCGAGGCATCGCGCACCGCTTGGGCGTCACGCAGCGTCAGGTCATCGCGCACGGCCGGTGGGTTCAGAAATGCCTCAGCCTCGGTGCCGGGCTCGGCGGGGCTGCCCAGGGTCGAGACATCGGATTGCCCGGCCATGAAACCCGCAAGAATGCGCCGGTCCTCGGGACCCGCGCCAGTGGCTCCGTCCCAGGCGCCGGCCTGCCAGGAGAGATCGGCGCGCTGCTCCTCGGGCGCATCGTCGAGCTGGGCCAGGGTTTCGAGGGCGGCCTCCGGCTGTCCGAGTTTCTCCAGCGCCTCGGCCCGCAGCCGGATCGCCTGAGCATCGGTGAGACCGGTCAACGCGTCCAGCGCCGCCTCCGGGGCATCGACCGCCAAATAGGCCCGAGCCGCTGCGAGAAGCGCCGGTGCGCCGCGGCGTCCGAAGGCCGGTGTCAGCATATCCAACGCGGCGTTGGCCAGACCGATCTCGGTAAGCTGCCCGGCCACCACAACTCGGGCCTGATCGGCCGAGGCATCTCGGGCCATGAAAGGCTCGAACGCGAGAACCGCACGGGCATAGGCGGCAGCGCCAGTCTCGACCGCACTTGAAGTCTCTAGGATCGCGTGCCCGGCATCGCGCTTGTCGCTGGAATCGCCGCGGGCGACCGTCAGGGTCTCGGCGATCTGCTTGAGCACGGCGGGCAGTCCGGCACTGCCTGCACGCGAGGCGAACTCAGCGATCTTCAGCCTGCGCCCCAGCGGGGTGCCACGGTTCATAAACGCCGCCATGGCCAGCATTTCTGTCATATCCGCACTCGGCGACAAGCCGCGGGCGAGGCGGGATTTCTGGAGCAGAAGAAGCGCCTCCGCCGCCTCGGGCCCATCCTTCTGGGCAAGACGGAAGAAACGTTCCTCGGCCTCCTCGATCAGGCCTTGAGCATGTTTCAGCCGCGCCTTGACCAATTCGTAGCCCGGACCGTGGGGGCCGGGCACGCGTTGCAGCAGAAGGTCGGTTTTCATCGCGAGGGCGAGATTGCCGCGGTCGAGCGCGTTCAGGATCAGCGGCGGGCCGAGGATCACCCGAAGCTCGATGGAGAGCTCGGCAAAGGCGTCGAGAAGAGCGGCTTCGTCCTGCAACAGCTTGGAGCCTGGCAGGATCGGCAGCCGAGCCGCGCCATGCCAGATCGCAGCGCGTCCGGAACACGGTCCGGCGAGGGCAAGCAACCCATCGAGCGGCGGGCGTTCGCCGTCCAGGATCGTGGCCATCTCGGCCAAGAGCGGTGCCTCCTCCAGCCCCTCACCGTAGAGGCGGAGGATCTGCTGCGCCTCGGCACCAAGGGCGTGATGGGCGTAGAGCCGGACCAAGCCGATCACAGCTTCCGGCGATGGCTGGTCGAACTCACGCAGGAGGCTTCGACGGTAGGCGGCAATCGCGTCGACCAGCGGCACTTGCGACCCCCAATCGAAAATCGCCAGATCGCGATCGTCGATGCAGGCGTTGAAATTGGCCTTGGTGTCGAGCCTGTCCTCGCGAAAGGCTTTGTCGATCACGCTGCGCGCGCGCACCGGCAGTTCGAGAGGCTGCGCGGCAAGCACCTGTTCCAGCACGGGCGGAGGGGCGGTCAGCGGCGCAGGCTCCTCCTCGGGCGCACCGGCTTCCGGCCCAGCAGAGGCAACCGGATCGGGCTCGGCCGGCGCAATGGGCTCGCGGAATTCCACCAGACCCTGATCTGCGGCCCGGGTGAGTTGCTCCAGCAAGCGCTGCTGGGCGATTTCAATCTCGTTGAGATCGGACGGGCTCAACTCGGAATCATCCGACAGATCGCTGTCCTCGGAAGTCTCTGCCCGGCGGACCGTCGCATTGCGGTTACGCGCAACCGGAATAGGCGCACGGTCGGGGCCGAGCTCTTCAGGGCGGCGATAGGGCTCGGCAGGTTCCGGCACCCGGGACGCTTGGGAGGGAGCCGCCGGAGCGGGATTTGCCGCTGGTCGAGAGTCTCCTGCCCCCGGATCCGGGGCTTCGTCGGGTTCAGGCAATGCCTCATCATGGAAATCGATGGTCACAACCCCATCCGCAGTCGAGACCGCCGAACGGCAGGCGCAAGAGAGCGATAACCGCAAGCGGCTGCCACCGCCATCCACCACTGTCCTGGCACTGACGATCCGGGTCGCGCGGCGACCTGGAAAGATCTGCCCGGTGTCGAAGCTCAGATCAGAGCCTGGAAAAATGAGATCGAATTGCCGAGGAGACACTTCCTGCAAAGAAAATGCCCGCCCTTCGATCGACAGTTTGAGCCGGCTGTAGCCCGACCAATCGCTCGCCTGCAGGACCAACGGATCGGCGGCCCGGGCAGCGACCCCGCCCAGCAGCACCAGACCAGCGATGATCGGCAAGATCCTCATGCGGCGGATTTCACCTCGCGCAGCGCTTCGCTGAGATCGCCGAAGCTGGGGCGCATCCCGCCCGGGGCGTTCTGGCGCCCGACCTCGACACAAATATCCGGGGCATGGTTGTGCAGATTGGCGACCAGCACTTCGCGGATCAGAAGATAGAAGTGGTGATCGTTGTTCACGACATTCTTCACCTTATTGGCCATCGGACCGACCAGGCCATAGGCGAGGAACACCCCCAGAAAAGTCCCGACCAACGCACCGCCGATCAGCTTGCCCAGCACCTCAGGAGGCTGATCGATCGAGCCCATGGTCTTGATCACCCCAAGAACCGCAGCGACGATCCCAAGTGCCGGCAGACCATCGGCCATAGTCTGCAGGGCATGGCTTGAATGTTCATTATGGTGGTGGATGGCTTCCAGGCGCTTCTCCAGCACCTCTTCGACCTGATGTGGATCGTCATAATTCATGATCCCCGCGCGCATCGTATCGCAGATCAGATTGACCGCGGTTTTATCCTCGAGAATGCGGGGATAGCGCTGGAAGATCGCACTGTCCTCCGGCTCCTCGATATGGCCCTCGACATCCATCGGGTTGTTGCGCGCGACCCGGATCAGCGCGAAGAGAAGGCAGAGAAGATCCTGATAATCCTGTGGTTTCCAGTGTTCGCCTTTGAAGACCTTGGCGATGTCTTTCAGCGTATGCTTAATGTCATCCATATTGTTGCCGAGGATGAAAGCACCGATCGCCGCCCCGCCGATCATCATCATCTCGAAGGGCAGAGCACCCAGGATGATTCCGAATTTGCCGCCCGCGATCAGGTAACCGCCGAAAACCATCACGACGGTGACGATAATTCCCACAATTGCGATCATAGGGACTCCACTCGATCAAGTTCTTTGAGGCGCTCACACGGCGTTTCGGTGTGGAGCTATCCTGCCGGAATCGCCGTTAAAAAACGGCGAACTGCGGGACAGAAGTCGGAAGAGAGCGCACCTTATTCGCGCGGGGCGCGGGCATTCTGGCCCGCGATGAAGACCGAGATCGCATAGGCTTTCTCGGCGGTCAGACCGGCCAGCACCTCGGCGGCGGCCGGACCTTTCATGCGGCTGATCAGACCTGCGGCAAACGCGATATCCATATTCTCGAAGATCGGTGCGGCACGTTTGGGGCTCATCGTCTCAAAGGCGGAGACGAGTTTCTCGACATCCTTCTCAGCCGCCTGATCCGCCATGCGCAACGTGTCGGAGAGCTTGGTCTCCGCATCCTCCAGCCGGGCCAGCTGATCGCGCAGTTTGGCCTCGGCAACCTCGATGATCCGGGATTTTTCGGCGAGGCGCTCCTCGCGTCGATCAAGCTGTGCCTCACGCTCGCGCAGTTTGCGCAGAAGTTCCGAGACATCCACCGGCTCCTCAGGCTCGGAGGGGGCGGCGCGGGCCTCGCCCAGATCGAGCCCGGCGAGTTCGGTGGCAACCGCGTTACCTGGGTCGAACAAGCGCAGCGCGGCGGACAGAACGAAGCATCCGGCCAGCAAAAGCATCGCCGGTCGCTCTTTTCCCTTCAGAAACGCCGCCTTCATTTCGCACCCCCGGAGACTTTGCTCAGCGCCGCGAGCAGATCGGTCGAGATCCCACCCTCACCGCGTTTCAGCTGATCGGGATCGGCCAGCGCGTCGGCGAGCCGCAGTTCGTCTTCGAGTTCGTCGGCGACTTCTTCCGCGGCGCCAGCCTCTTCCAAGGCTTCCGCCATATCATCCGCCGCGGCGGGGCCCTCATCGTCCAGACGCGCCGATGCGGCAGTCCCGCCCGCTGGGGCAGGCTCAGGCTCAGGTGCAGGCGCGGGGATCTCGTCAGCCTCGGCATCCTCCTCCGGCATATCCCGATCCAAACCGGGGCCGGTTCCGCTGCCATTTGTCCTGACGGCGGCCAAGAGCAGTTCCAGCCGACCCGCGGCCTTCTCAGCCCGTTTGGTGCGGGCGTCGAGTTCGCGTTTCGACCGCTCGGTTGCTTGCTTCGCCTCGGAGAGCGCGTTGCGCATCTCATCTACCTGCAAGGACAGCGAGGCAATCGCCCCGCCAAGCCCATTGTCCAGCCGGTTCAACCGGCGCAGCCGGCGCGACAGGACAAGACAATAGACCGAAGCGACCAGAGCCGCCAGGATCAGCAAACCGTCTGCAATCAGCTCCATGGCCCCGTTCCCTTCACTTCAGCACGAATCTCGTGATCAACAGATCGCGAACCATGTCCGGCCCGGTGACAATTTTGACGCGACGGAGAAGCTGCGCGCGAATCCGGGGCATCGAGCCCGGATCCTCGAGATCGCGTTCCTCGACCGCGCGTAGATACGTGTTGAAGACATCCAGCACCCGCGGGCGCAGCAATTCCAGATCTGACAGGCTGGAGGGCTCGGCCTCCAGCTCAGCCTCGATCAGCAGATGTTTCGAGCGGGCGCGCGGGCCGAGCGAGATGATCATCTCGCCGGTTGAGAAGAATGCCACCGGTGCCAGATTCTTTTTGGGCGCTTTCTCAGCCTCGGCCTCAGCGCCATCGCTCCCGCCGATGGGCAGGGCCAGCATCCCCGAATAAGTGGCAAAGAAGCCGCCACCGCCGGTGGCAAGCAAAGCGACAAGGCCGAGGATCAATCCCATCTTCCCGCGTTTCTTGGGCTGGGCATCCGCGTCCTGGTCGAGATCGGCTTCCGGATTGGCTATGTCGGACATTCTCGTCTCACCGGCTCGTTATGGAATGTCCCGGTGATAGACGTCACTGACTAACCTAATATTAAGCGCCTTCTTGCGATTGTCGCCCCGCACCAGAAAGGTTTGGCCCGCGTCTTGCGGGTGTGAGGATGGGTCTCGATCGTGAGTAATTTCCTATCGGCATGGGAGGCGATGCAGCCACAGCGCAAGGTCGTTGTGGTGCTCGGTTCGCTGGCGATTCTCGTTGTTTTGGCGATGTTCGTGCGGGTGGCGACGATGCCATCCATGGCGTTGCTGTATTCCGGGCTCGACCCTCAGGCGGCAAGCGGCGTGATCGAGGGGTTGGAGCGTCAGAACATCCCCTATGAGCTGCGCAACGACGCGATTTTCGTGCCGTCCGACACGCGCGACCGGGCACGGATCTCGCTTGCGGGCGAGGGGCTGCCGGCGGCAGGCGCGGCCGGGTACGAATTGCTGGACACGCTGTCCGGATTCGGCACCACGAGCCAAATGTTCGATGCCGCCTATTGGCGCGCGAAGGAGGGGGAGCTGGCGCGCACCATCCTCGCCTCGCCTCAAGTGATCCGCGCCCGCGTACATATCGCCCAGACCCGCCGCAGGCCCTTCGAGCAGGAAACCCAAGCGACTGCCTCGGTGATCGTTTCGATGAGCGCAGGCTCGCTGGGCCGCCAGCAGGCCGAGGCGATCCGCTATCTCGTCGCCTCTGCCGTGGCCGGGCTGATGCTGGAAAACGTGGCGGTAATCGATCAGGAAAACGGTGTTGTCCTGCGCTCGGGCGAGACCGAAACGGCGCAATCGGCAAGTGCCGATCCAACGGCGCGGGCGGCCAGTCTGCGCCGTTCGGTCGAGCGGCTGCTCGAGGCCAGGGTCGGACCGGGGGCAGCGATTGTCGAGGTCTCGGTCGACACGGTGCGCGAATCGGAGACGGTGCGAGAGCGGGTGCTCGACCCCTCCAGCCAGGTGGTGATCCACACCGATACCGAGGAAACCTCGGAACAGGCGCAGGGCTCGGCCACCGGAGTCACCGTCGCCTCGAATCTGCCCGATGGCGAGGTCGAGGGGGGCGAAGGCTCGAATCGCCAGACCACGGAAAGCCGCGAGCGAATCAATTACGAGGTCTCGGAAGTCATCCGCGAGCGAGTGAGCCCGCCGGGCGAGGTCCGCCGGATCACCGTCGCCGTGATGGTCGACGGCCTGCGCGGCGAGGCCGCCGATGGCAGCCTGACCTGGGCCCCACGGCCCGAGGAGGAACTCGCCTCGCTCAAACAACTGGTCGAATCGGCGGTCGGCTTCGACGCGGCCCGCGGCGATGTGGTCACGATCCAATCGCTGGAGTTCAACGGTCTGGGCGAGCAAGGCAGCCTGGCCGAAGCCGGGTTCATGGATTTCCTCAGCGTGAATGCGATGTCGATCATCCAGCTCGTCACCCTGGCGCTGGTCGCCTTGATGTTGGGCCTTTTCGTGATCCGCCCAATCCTGAATGTCGACCCTCCAGCGCCTGAATTGGGAGTGGATGGCGACCCGACTCTGATCGACGGCACCGCCTCGACGATAGACGCCTCGATCGCTCAGGCGGGCGAGGTGATCGACGCAGAAACGGTGGACGAAGACCGGCTGAGCAATCTGCGCGAAGCCGTCCTGGACCAACCCGAGGAGGCGGTGCGCCTGCTCCGCAACTGGCTCGATGACATGCCCGAACAAGAGGAAAAAGCCGCATGAGCTTACGTGCCCTTAGATGGGAAGACTTCTCGGCCGGGACCGAGGCCGCACCGGTGAAATCCGCCGCGCCAAAGGCCGAGACCGTAACCCTGCCCGAAGGCGAGACGTTGGAGACGCTTCTGGCCAAGGCCCGCGGCAAGGGCCGCGCCGATGGCTTCGCCGAGGGGGTGGCGATGGCGGAAGCCCGTGCGGAGGGCGAACTTCGCATGGTGCTCCAGGCCATCGCCGAACAGATCGATGACAGCCGCCTCGACCGTTCAGCGGCGCGCAGCGAGGTGATCGATACGGTGCTCTCGATCACAACAACCCTGTTTCGCGCCATCGCCCCGGCCCTGGCCGAGACCACGCTGATGGCCGAGATCCGGGCCGCCGTTGCCGAATCGCTCGAGACCGTGCCGCCATCGCAAATCCTCGTGGTCGCCGCCCCCAGCCAAGCCAGCGCCATCGCCGAGATGCTGGAGGCAGCAAAGATTCCCGTCCGGGTCGATGAGGACCCCGATCTGGGAAGCCTGGCCGCCCGGATCCAATGGCAAGGCGGGTTTGACGAGATCAATCTCGAAGACTGCATCGCCCGGGCGCTCAACCTTCTGACCACCCATTGCGAGGCCGCGCGCGAGCTCGCCTGGCCAGAAGCGGCCCCATCGGACGACCATAGGAGGCAAGTGAATGAATGATGACGACATGAGCCCCGAGATGAACACCGAGACGGGTCCCGCTGCAGAAGGCGGCGCCAACGCCCTGCCTCCGGCCACAATCCCCGAGCTTGCGGATGCCGCGGGCCTGCAGGGCCAGTCGATGAAACGCGGCAATGCGGTGATGGGCGTGCCGATCGAAGTGGTCATCTCAGTCGGCCGCGCCCGGCCGCTGATCTCGGAGCTGATCGAGCTGCGCCGCGATTCGGTCCTGGCGCTCGACAGCAAGATCGAAGACCCGGTCGAGGTTTTCGTCGGCGAGAAACTGATCGCCCGCGGCGAGTTGCAGGAGCTGGATGACGGCACCGGCCGGCTCGGCGTGCGTCTGACCGAAGTCGCCGATCTCAGCCAGGCGTTCTGAGCGCTGATGCTGCGCACCCTCTGCTTCGCGCTGTTCCTCTCCGCCCTCGCTTGGCCCGCGGCGGCGCAGGAGATCACAATCGATCTCGGCGGTGAGAACGCGCTGACCCTGCAGGCGGTGCAGCTCTTCCTTCTGATCACGGTCCTGAGCCTCGCGCCCGGGATCGCGATCATGATGAC
>JBCDKL010000047.1:0-14585 GCA_038746695.1 Pseudomonadota bacterium
AGCCCCGCCCCCGCGCGCGCCGCGAAACCGCGCTTGGTGATGAAGTTCGGCGGCACCTCGGTCGGCGATCTCGCCCGCATCCGCAATGTCGCCGAGAAAGTGAAACGCGAGGTGGCGCGCGGCTATGACGTGGCCGTGGTGGTCTCGGCCATGTCGGGCAAGACCAATGAGCTGGTCGAATGGGTGCGCGATGCCGCCCGACCACCGGGCACGAACGGGCCGGGACTTTACGATGCGCGGGAATATGATGCCGTGGTCTCGTCGGGCGAACAGGTCACCTCGGGCCTCTTGGCCTTGTGTTTGCAGGAGATCGGGGTTCCGGCGCGGTCCTGGCAGGGCTGGCAGGTACCGGTCAGAACTTCGGCCGCCCATGGCGCGGCCAGGATCGAGGCGATCGAGACCGAGAATCTCGACCGCAAATTCACCGAGGGGCTGCATGCGGTGATCTCGGGCTTTCAGGGACTGGGCCCCGATGGCCGGATCGCTACTCTGGGACGGGGCGGATCCGACACCACCGCGGTCGCTTTCGCCGCCGCCCTTGGCGCGGAGCGTTGCGATATCTATACCGATGTCGATGGCGTCTACACCACCGATCCCAGGATCGAGAGACGTGCCCGCAAGCTCGACCGGATCTCCTTCGAGGAGATGCTGGAGCTGGCCAGCCTGGGCGCCAAAGTGCTGCAAACCCGCTCGGTCGAGCTGGCGATGAACCACAAGGTCCGGCTGCAGGTTCTCTCGAGCTTCGAGGACGGGCCCGGCACCCTGGTCTGCGACGAGGAGGAGATCGTGGAGAAAAACGTGGTAAGCGGCATCGCCCATTCCCGCAACGAGGCGAAGCTGACCCTGATCAAAGTGCCCGACCGCCCTGGCGTGGCCGCGGCGATCTTCGGCCCCCTGGCCGATGCCGGGGTGAATGTCGATATGATCGTGCAGAATATCGGCGGGGACGGGGCGACCGATATGACCTTCTCGGTCTCGACCGACGAAGTCGCCAAGGCGCAATCGGCGCTGGAGGCCGCGCGCGACGAGATCCGCTATGCCGATCTGATCGTCGATGACGAGGTCGCCAAGGTCTCGATCGTCGGTGTTGGCATGCGTTCACATGCGGGCGTCGCGCAGAAGATGTTCTCGGCCCTGGCGGCGGAGGGCGTCAACATCAAGGTCATCACCACGTCCGAGATCAAGGTCTCGGTTCTGATCGAGCGCAAATATATGGAGCTGGCGGTGCAGGGCCTGCACAAAGCCTTCGAGCTGGAAGCCGCCTGAGATGCGCGAGGGCGGCCGCATCCCCGCCGACCGGGGCGGCAGCCGGGCTCTGTTGCGCACCTTGCGCGCGGTGCTGGCGGGGGCTGGCGGCGGTCAGCAGCGGCTCGATCAGGTGGTCAAGCTGGTCGCGGCAAATATGGTGGCCGAGGTCTGCTCGATCTATCTCAAGCGCGATGAACGCACGCTCGAGCTGTGTGCGACCGAGGGGCTGAACCCGGATTCGGTTCATGCCGCGCGCCTGCGGGTCGGCCAGGGCCTGGTGGGCCGGATCGCGGAACGGGCCGAACCGCTGGCCACCGATGACGCCCAGAACGAACCCGGCTTTCGCTATCTGCCCGAGACCGGCGAGGAGGTCTATCAATCCTTCCTCGGCGTGCCGGTCCAGAGATTAGGCGAGATGATGGGCGTGATCGTGGTCCAGAACCGCACCGCCCGCAATTATTCAGAGGACGAGATCGAAGCGCTGGAAATCGTCGCCATGGTAATCGCCGAGATGACCGAGGCGGGCGCTTTTCTCGGCTCGGACGGGGTTCTGGCCGGACCCGGTCGGCGCACCGGCCCGCTGATGATCCAGGGCACGCTGGTCTCCGAGGGGCTGGCCGATGGCACGGTCCATCTCCACGAACCGCGCCTCGTTGTCTTCGACCCGATCGCCGAGGATGTCGCGACCGAACGCCAGCGCCTGGACGACGCGATGGAGGCGCTGCGGCTCGATATCGACAAGCTGATCGAACATGAGCTTCTGGGCGAGGAGGGCGAGCATCGCGACATCCTCCAGGCCTATCGCATGTTCGCCCATGACAAGGGCTGGAACCGGCGCCTTTCGGAGGCAATCGAGGGTGGGCTGGCCGCCGAGGTGGCCGTCGAAAAGGTCCAATCCGATGCCCGTGCAAGGATGGAGCGGGTCACCGATCCCTATCTGAAGGAACGCCTGCAGGATCTCGACGATCTCGCCAACCGGCTGCTGCGCATCCTGGCTGGACCAGAAGAGGAGGGCGAAGTGCCCGAAGGCGCGGTCCTTGTCGCGCGCAATATCGGCCCGGGCGAGTTGATGGAGCTGCGTCCACGGATCAAGGGGCTGGTTTTGGAGGAGGGGGCGCTCTCCTCCCATGCCGCCATTGTCGCCCGGGCGATGACCCTGCCAATGGTGATCCAGGCCGACCGCATCACCCGCGATGTGAACCCGGGCGATGCCATCGTGCTGGATGCGACCCAAGGCCGGGTGCATCTGCGACCCGAAGGCTCGGTCCGCGCGGCCTTCCGTGAGAAAGTGGCACTCGAAGCCCAGGCGCAAGAGGTCTATCGCACCCTGGTCGGCAAACCCGCGGTGACCCGCGACGGGGTCCGGGTCAGCCTTAAAATGAATGCAGGGGTTCTGGCCGACCTGCCATCTCTGGCCGCCTCGGGCGCCGAGGGCGTGGGCCTTTTCCGCACCGAACTGCAATTCATGATCCGCCAGCAATTGCCCGGCCGCGAGGCGCAGGCGAAGCTCTATGCCAGGGTGATGGACGCGGCGGCGGGCGGCGAGGTGGTGTTCCGCACGCTCGATATCGGCTCGGACAAGATCCTGCCCTTCATGAAGCGCCAGACCGAGCCGAACCCAGCGCTCGGCTGGCGGGCGATCCGCTTCGGGCTCGACCGGCCGAAACTGTTCCGCATGCAGATGCAATCGCTGATCAAGGCGGCGTGTGGCCGGCCACTGGCCATCATGTTCCCGATGGTGACCGCGGATTGGGAGTTCTTCTCCGCCCGTGAAATGGTGCTGGCCGAGATCGAGCGTTTGAGCGCGCTCGACCATCCTCGGCCTGAGAGCCTGAAGATCGGCTGCATGCTCGAGACGCCGTCCCTGGCCTTCGCCCCCGACCGGCTGTTCGAGATCAGCGATTTCATCTCGATCGGTGGCAATGATCTGATCCAGTTCTTCTATGCCGCCGATCGCGAGAACGAGAAGGTCAGGCGGCGCTATGACATGCTGGGCCACCCGTTCCTCGATTTTGTCGCCATGATCGTGCAGCGCTGCGCACCGTTCGGCACGCCGCTCTCCTATTGCGGCGAACAGGCCGGGCGGCCTTTGGAGGCACTGGCGCTGGCCTCTCAGGGGATCCGCGAGCTGTCGATGCGCCCAGCCTCGATCGGTCCGGTCAAGCGTGCGCTGCGGCTGGCAAATCTGGGCGACGTGACAGGCGTGATCGCCGCCGCCAAGGCCGAAGGCCAGCCCTCGGCCCGATCCGCGCTCGAGGCCTGGGCGGCCCAAGGCGGGCTCCCGAAGTGAAACTGTCCAAGGCCCTGATGCCCTGTTCGCTCGCCATCACCGGATTTGCCCGCTAGAGTGCGGGCCATGCTCCGCCTCGCCGCCCTGCTCATGCTGCTTCTGACCGCGCCTGCCCCGGCGCTGGAGCTCGATCGGCTGCGCATGCTCTCGGCCGCCGAGCACGAGGCTTGGCGCGCAGTCGGCCGGGTCAACATTGCCAATTTCAAGGAACGCGGCATGTGCACCGGCACCCTAATCTCGCCCGATCTGGTGCTGACCGCGGCGCATTGCGTGATCTCGGACCGCACCGGCGTGCCCTATGCGCCCGGCAACATCCATTTCGTGGCGGGCTGGCGCCAGGGCCAGAGAGTCGGTCATTCACTGGCCTCGGAGATCATCATCCATTCGCAATACTTTCCGGAAAAAGGCACGGAGCTCGAGCAGATCGGGGCCGATCTGGCCGTGCTGCGCCTGGCCTCGCCAATCCCCGAGGAGAAGGCACCCTATTTCTCCGTGGCACCCTCGCCCGGTAATGGAGAGCCGCTGACTCTGATCTCCTACCGCCGCGACCGGGCCCATGCGCTAACCCGTCAGGATGGCTGCGAAATCATCGGTGAGAAAGGCCCGGTCATGGCGCTCGGCTGCGACGTCACCTTCGGCGCTTCGGGCTCGCCGTTATTCGCGGAGATCGAGGGCGAGCGCCGTTTGATCGGCGTTATCTCGGCGATGAGCCGCTCCCGCGGCCGCGCCATCGCCTGGGCGGTGCGCCTGGATGCCGCCATCGGAGACGTGCTCTACCGCCTGAACTGAGGCGGTGCGCCCGAGGCGCGGCTCGCGCCTACGCCAACGCGCGTAGCACGAGTGATCCGGTCAAGCGCCGAGGCAGCCTATTGGGCGCAATCCCGAGTGATGATGCTCCGCCCCCTTCCAGCTCTCGACATCTTGGCCGGATCTCTCCCCACCAATCGCTGGTCGCTACGCGTACCCCTCACATCGGTGGCGCGGGTTGGCCCAAGTCCGGCGCCTTCTGCTCATGTGGGGATGCCTTGGGCCGGGATGTCGCGCAGATTTGGCGGCGGCGCGCCGGATCACCCACCTCTTGAAACCCCAGAATCTTCTTCCCACATCTCGGGTGTCCGAGAGCCGCATCAGGGCTCGGACGCCAAACCGCGGGCCGCCTGTGACAGGGGTCCACACGAACTTATCGCTTCTGAACGGAGGGTAATTCCCATGCGTACACTCGATCTTTCCCCACTCTATCGCTCGACCGTCGGCTTCGACCGGCTGGCCAATATGCTGGATCAGGTCATGAGCCACGACGTGAGCGCACCCAGCTATCCCCCCTATAACATAGAGAAAACCGGCGATGACACCTATCGCATCTCGATTGCCGTTGCAGGCTTTGGCGAAGAAGATCTCGGCATCGAGATCAAGGAGGGGACGCTGACCGTCACCGCCACCAAGCGTCGGGCCGAGAATGCGCCTGAGGTGGCCTACCTCCATCGCGGCATCGCCGAGCGCGGCTTCGAGCGGCGTTTCCAACTGGCCGAGCATGTCCAGGTCCAAGGCGCCAAGTTGGAAAACGGCTTGCTGCATATCGACCTGGTCCGCGAAGTGCCCGAGGCGCTGAAGCCGCGCAGCATTAAAATCGCCAACGGCCAGGGCAATCCGGCGATCGAGGCCTAACCGCCCGCGCCTAAACGGCCCAACACGACCCAACCCGGCCCGTGCCCCGCAAGGTGGCGCGGGCCTTTGCGTTTTCGCCTGCAACCCCTTACGCTCACGCGGATTTTTGCGGTGCAAGCCACCTCGGCACTTGACCCGGGCCTGCCCGCTCGGCTTTGATCCGTGACAAGGCAGGGCCGCGCCCTAGCTGATGGGTGACAGATGCGACCCGGCGTCAAGACCGGACGTATCCAAGGGGAGGACGCGATTTGGGTGCATCCGCATCTGACATATCAGAAACGTTTCCGCGGCTTTTGCGTGCCAATGCCGTCAATCGTTCCGGGCTGCCTGCCAGCCGCGAGAAAGCCTATGGCATCTGGCAAAGCTGGAGCTGGGCGGAGGTGGACGAGCAGATCCGTGCCCTCGCGCTCGGACTGAAGGAGCTTGGCCTCGCCGAGGGTGAGCGCATGGCGGTGATCGGCTCGAACCGGCCGCATCTCTACTGGTCGATGGTCTCGGCCCAGATGGTCGGCGCCGTTCCCGTCCCGCTCTATCACGACGGGGTGGCCGAGGAGATACACTATGTGCTCGACCATGCCGAGGCGACCTTCGCCGTGGTCGAAAACCAGGAGCAGGTGGACAAACTGCTCTCGATCCAGGACCGCTTGCCGAAGCTGCGCCACATCCTCTATTCAGACCCGCGCGGGCTGAGGAAATACGATCATTCCACCCTGCATGCCTATGCGGATGTTCAGAAATCCGGCCGCGCCGCCGAGGCCGTGCTGGGTCCGGAGATCGACCGGATCACCGCTGCCCAGTCCGAGGATGACACCTGCGTCATGCTCTACACTTCGGGCACGACAGGGCGGCCCAAGGGGGTGGTGCTGAGCCATCGCAACATCCTGGCCACGGCCCGTGCGGCGGCCGAGTTCGACGGGCTGCGCGAGACCGACTCAGCCCTGGCCTATCTGCCGATGGCCTGGGTTGGGGATTTCATCTTCTCTATGGGCCAGCATTACACCACCGGTCTTTGCATCGCCTGCCCGGAAAGCCAGGACACTCTGATGCAGGACCTGCGCGAGATCGGGCCGACCTATTTCTTCGCCCCGCCGCGGATGTTCGAAGGGCTTCTGACCCAAGTCACCATTCGGATGGAGGATGCGGGGCCGACCAAACGCTGGCTCTACAAGACCTTCATCGACCATGCCAAAGCGGTCTCGGCCAAGCGCAAAGCGGGCGCGGAAATCGGCGGCATGGACGCGTTCAAGCTGAAGCTGGGCGAGATCTTCGTCTACGGCCCGCTGAAGAACTCACTGGGGATGAACCGGATCCGGGTCGGCTATACCGCGGGCGAAGCGGTGGGGCCGGATCTTTTCGAGTTTTTCCGCGCCATTGGGATCAACCTCAAACAGCTCTATGGCCAAACCGAGGCCAGCGTCTTCATCACCCAGCATCCGCATGATGCGGTCGAGCTGGAGACGGTGGGCGTTCCAACTCCGGGCGTCGAGATCAAGATCGGCGAAAGTGGCGAGGTCTTCTATCGCTCGCCCGGTGTGTTCCAGGAATACTACAAGAACCCAGAAGCGACCGCCGAGACCAAGGATGCGGAGGGTTGGGTCGCCACTGGCGATGCCGGGTTCATGGATGACCGGTCGGGCCAGTTGCGCATCCTCGACCGGGCCAAGGATGTGGGCAAACTGGCCGATGGCCGCTTGTTTGCGCCGAAATTCATCGAGAACAAGCTGAAGTTCTATCCCAATATCTATGAAGCGGTGGTGTTCGGCGATGGGCGCGACAGTTGCATGGCGATGCTGAATATCGATCTGAACGCAGTCGGCAATTGGGCTGAGCGGAACAATGTCGCCTATGCATCCTATCAGGAACTGGCCGGGCACGGGCAGGTGATGGCGATGATCCAGGCCCATGTCGAAGAGATGAACCAAAGTCTCGCAGCCGACCCGATGCTGAGCCATTGCCAGGTCACCCGCTTCCTTGTCCTGCACAAACAGCTCGACGCCGATGACGGTGAACTGACCCGCACCATGAAGATCCGCCGCAAACCGGTGGCCGAGAAATATGCCGAGTTGATCGACGCGCTTTATGGCGGCGCCCAAACGGTCTCGACCGAGACCGAGGTGACCTATGAGGACGGCCGCAAGGGCAAGATCTCCGCCACGCTCGAGATCCGCGACGCGACGACAGTGGGCCTTCAATCGCAATCCCAAGCCGCGTGAGGACAAAATGAGCCACGAAGTCGCCGAAGCGGCCAAGGACGATTTGACCTATGCGCATCAGGAGTTGGATCACGGGATCCAGCCGCGCGCGATCGGCGATGCGGTGATGGAGATGAAGAACATCACCCTGCGCTTCGGCGGGGTGACGGCGCTGAAAGATATCTCGTTTGACATTCTCGAAGGCGAGATCCGGGCGATCATCGGGCCGAACGGGGCGGGCAAGAGCTCGATGCTGAACGTGATCAACGGGTTCTACCACCCGCAAGAGGGCGAGGTCTGGTTCCGCGGCGCCAAGCGCGGGCCGATGAAGCCGCATCAGATCGCCAAACAAGGGATCGCACGCACCTTCCAGAACGTGGCGCTGTTCAACGGGATGACGACGCTGGACAATGTGATGTCCGGGCGGCTGACCAAGATGAAGAAAAACCTGTTCTGGCAGGCGGTCTGGTCCGGCCCGGCCGAGCAGGAAGAGATCGATCACCGCCGCAAATGCGAGGAGATCATCGATTTCCTGGAAATTCAGGCGATCCGCAAAACCCCTGTTGGCCGGCTGCCCTATGGTCTGAAAAAGCGCGTCGAACTGGCCAGGGCTCTGGCCGCCGAGCCCTCTCTCTTGCTGCTCGACGAGCCGATGGCGGGCATGAATGTCGAGGAGAAGGAGGATATGTGCCGCTTCATCCTGGACGTGAACGACGAATTCGGCACTACGATCGCCTTGATCGAGCATGATATGGGCGTTGTCATGGATATCGCCGACCGCGTGGTCGTCCTCGATTACGGTCGCAAGATCGGCGATGGCAGCCCGGATGAGGTGCGCAGCAATCAAGAAGTGATCGACGCTTATCTGGGGGTCAGCCATGATTGACCCCAGAAGCGGCCCTAGATCCGGCGCACACCCGGTCCAGAGGCGCAACCGCACGCTCGCTGCGGGATTTCTCCTTATCGTGCCGGTCGATGAGATCCCGGGTCACGCCCCCAACAGCGACAGTTTCGGAGGTTTCTGATGTTCCTGACCGATCCGTTCTTCTGGGAGGTGGTGATCTCGGGCCTTCTCGCCGGTGTGATGTATGCACTGGTCGCCCTGGGCTTCGTGCTGATCTTCAAAGCTTCGGGGATTTTCAACTTTGCCCAGGGGGTTATGGCTCTTTTTGCAGCTTTGACTCTGGTTGGGCTAATGACCGGGCAATTGCCGTTTGCGCATCTGGTCGATTGGATTTTCGGGGTCAATGCGCATCATCTCTACGACCCGCCAGAGACCGAAAACGGCTCTCCACCGCTTTGGTTCGTGGTGTTCTGCATTGCCATGACTCTGGGCTTCATGGCGCTGATGGCGCGGGCGATTGTGAATGTCATCCTGCGCCCTCTGGTCGGGCAGGAGGGGATCATCCTGTTCATGGCGACCATTGGGCTCGCATTCGTGATGGAAGGATCGGGCGATCTGCTTTGGGGCTCGAACGTCAAGAAACTCGATGTGGGCCTGCCCTCGGGTCCTTCGGATACGATCATCGACGCAACGGGCATGTTTATCGAGAAGCTCGAGATCTCGGCCGCTGTGGTCGCGATCCTGCTGGTGACGGGGCTGACACTGTTCAGCCAGTACACCAAGATGGGCCGTGCGCTCCGGGCCGTGGCCGACGATCACCAAGCGGCGCTTTCGGTCGGCATCTCGCTCGAGACGATCTGGTGGATCGTCTGGACCGTAGCGGGCCTCGTCGCCCTGGTCGCGGGCATCATGTGGGGGGCGAAATCCGGCGTTCAGTTCTCACTCAGCCTGATCGCGCTCAAGGCCCTGCCGGTGCTGATGCTGGGCGGCTTCACATCGATCCCGGGCGCGATTATCGGCGGGCTGATCATCGGGCTGGGCGAGAAGCTGTTCGAGTTCTATATCGGCCCGATGATAGGCGGCGCGACCGAGAACTGGTTCGCCTATATGCTCGCCCTCCTCTTCCTGCTGTTCCGCCCCCAGGGGCTGTTCGGCGAGAAGATCATCGAGAGGGTGTAGCGATGGCCAGCGTCTACAGCCCGTTGAGCAGGATCCAGAACAGGATCGCCACGAGCACCAGCACCACGCCGCCGACAAACGCGTATTGCAGCCCGACCCCGGTGAAGAGCGTGACGACAGCGCCCGCTGCCGTGCCCAGGGTGAAGAGAGCGATCAAGCGGCCGATTGTGTCGCCGAGCCCGCGGACTAGGCTGCGCCAGAACTCCCGCAAAAAGCCGGGCGCGTTTCTACGCGGATCTCTCGATGTGGTCATGACGGCGCACCCCCAAGCTTTTGATACATCCAAGCTGGGCGCACGCGCCCTGTTCCGCAAGGAAGGAGTGGTCTGATGTTCTACCGCGAGGCCGGGGAGTTCAAGACCTCCTACATCGCCGATCAAGCGACCTTTCCGATCCGGTTCGATTTCTGGCGATTTTGGGTGGTCATCGGGATCGCCTTCCTGGTGGTGCCGTTGTTCATCAACTCCTATTGGGAGAAGGCGATCCTGCTGCCTTTCCTGATCTATGGGCTGGCGGCGATCGGGCTGAATATCCTGACAGGGTATTGTGGGCAGGTGTCCTTGGGCACTGGAGGGTTCATGGCGGTGGGGGCTTATGCATCCTATAAGCTGATGACCGGCATGCCCTGGATGGACATGACCCTTGTGATCCTGCTGAGCGGGTTCATCACCGCAGGCGTCGGGATCCTGTTCGGGCTACCCTCCTTACGCATCAAGGGCTTCTATCTGGCGGTGGCGACCCTGGCAGCGCAGTTCTTCCTGGTCTGGTTGTTCAACAAATGGGAATGGGCCTATAACTACTCGCCGACCGGCCAGATCACGGCCGCCCCGCGCGATGCATTCGGCATCACCGTGACCGGAGCCGAGACCGAACCCTGGGCGACCTATCTATTCTGTCTCATGTTCCTGTTCATCTTCGGTTGGGCGGCGAGGAACATGGTGCGGGGCCGCTTTGGGCGGCAATGGATGGCGATCCGCGACATGGATATCGCCGCCGAGATCATCGGTGTGAACCCTCTGACCGCGAAACTGTCGGCCTTCGCGATTTCCAGTTTCTATATCGGTCTGGCGGGGGCGCTTTACTTTGCGGTCTGGAACGGTGCGGCCGAGCCGACCGAAAGCTTCGCCATCGACAAGAGCTTCGATGTGCTGTTCATGATCATCCTGGGCGGGCTCGGCTCGATCTTCGGCAGCCTTGTCGGAGCGGCCTTCATCGTCCTGCTGCCGGTGTTCTTCAAGAATGTCCTGGTCGGCGCTTTCGGCTGGCCGACGGATATTGCCGAGCACCTGCAGATCGTGATCGTCGGCGCCCTGATCATCTATTTCCTGATCAAGGAGCCGCACGGACTGGCCGCCTATTGGCGCCTGGCGAAAGAGAAATTGCGCCTTTGGCCGTTCCCGCACTAAGCTCACGGGAACCAACAACATTCCCGGAGAACGGGACCTGACTGATGCTTGACCATTTTGGGAGGAGAACAGCATGAAAACCCTGAAACTGGCCCTGGCGGCCTCGGCCGCATTGGCGGTCGCGACCCCGGCCTCGGCGGATCTGGTATTCCCGCTGCTGAGCTATCGCACCGGGCCCTATGCCCCGAACGGCATCCCCTATGCGGATGGGTTCACCGATTACATGACCATGCTCAATGCCCGCGATGGCGGCATCGGCGGAGAGCCAATAAATGTGCTGGAATGCGAGACCGGCTATAACACCGAGAAAGGCGTCGAGTGCTATGAGAGCACCAAGGGCGAGCGCTCGCTGGTCTATTTCCCGCTCTCGACCGGGATCACCTATCAGCTCATCCCCAAAGCGACCGCCGATGATATTCCGATGCACACGATGGGATATGGCCGCACCTCTGCCGCCGATGGCTCGGTGTTCAGCCATATCTTCAACTTCCCCGGCACTTATTGGGATGCGGCCTCGATCATCGTCAAGCACATGATGGATGTCGAAGGCGGCAGTCTCGAGGGCAAGAAGATCGCGCTGGTCTATCACAACTCGGCCTATGGCAAGGAGCCGATCCGCACGCTCGAGGAGCTCTCGAAAAAGCATGGTTTCGACTTGGTCCTGCTGCCGGTCGACCACCCGGGGCAAGAGCAGAAGGGCACCTGGTTGCAGGTCCGCAAGGAGCGCCCGGATTTCGTGACCATGTGGGGCTGGGGCGTGATGAACCAGGTGGCGATCAAGGAAGCCGCCTCGATCCGGTATCCGATGGACCGTTTCATCGGAGTCTGGTGGTCGGCCTCCGAGAATGATGTGCTGCCCGCGGGCGACGCTGCGAACGGCTATAAGGCGATCGCGCTGCACAACACCGGGTCGGATTTCGGGGTCTATGCCGATCTGAAAGAGTATGTCTGGGACAAGGGCGATGCGGCCGGTGCCGGCGATCAGGCGGGCACGGTGCTCTATAACCGTGGCATCCTGCAGGCGGCTCTGCTGGCCGAAGCTGCGGCGAACGCCCAGAAGGTCTCGGGCAATTCCGACATCACGCCCGCTCAGATGCGCGACGGGATGGAGAGCCTGAAGATCGACCAGGCCCGCTGGGTCGAGATGGGTCTGGCCGATTTCACCGTCGAGATCGACGTGACCTGTGCCAGCCATGGCGGCCCGGGCCTCGGCGCCATCCAGCAATGGAACGCCGAGACCGAAACCTGGTCGCTGATCACCGATTTCGTCGGTGCGGATCGAGAGATCGTCGACACGCTGATCGCCGCCGATGCCGCAGCCTTCGCGGCCGAGACCGGCCTGACCCCGCGGACCTGCAACTGACGCGAGGTCCTGATGCCAATTGCCCTCTCCCCGAAGCCCGGGGGGAGGGTGCGGGAGGGAGGCACCCCCCTCTCACCCGATTGAAACGGAGCCGGATATGGACCAAATCACCATCGCAGGCCTGCTGGTCCTGACCTTCAAACTCGGCATTTTCGCCATGATGATCGTGGCCACGCGACAAGCCTCACGCGCAGTGCGCGAGATGAAGGCAGACGAAGCCGCTAAAGCCGCCCGCGCGCCTGAGCCCGAGGCCAGCCCAGAACCCGCCCCGCTGCGAGAGGCGGCCTGATGCTCGACACGCCGAAGACCGAGGCGGCCACCGAGGCCGAGACCCTGCTCGACATAAACAATGTCGAGGTGATCTATAATCACGTCATCCTGGTCCTGAAAGGCGTCAGTCTGAAAGTGCCCCAAGGCGGCATCACCGCCCTTCTGGGCGGCAATGGCGCGGGCAAGACCACGACGCTGAAGGCGGTCTCGAACCTGCTCCATTCCGAACGCGGAGAGGTCACCAAGGGCGCCATCACCTATCGCGGCGAGAAGACCACCGAGCTCAACCCGGCCGATCTGGTCCGTCGCGGCGTGATCCAGGTGATGGAGGGGCGGCATTGCTTCGAACACCTGACCGTCGAGGAAAACCTGCTGACCGGCGCCTATACCAGGCGTGACGGGCGCGGCGCGATCCAGACGGATCTGGACAAGGTCTACAGCTATTTCCCTCGCCTGAAGGAGCGGCGCAAATCCCAGGCGGGCTATACCAGCGGCGGCGAGCAGCAGATGTGCGCCATTGGCCGTGCACTGATGTCGCGGCCCGAGACGATCCTGCTGGACGAGCCGTCGATGGGCCTCGCCCCCCAACTGGTCGAGGAGATCTTCGAGATCGTGAAGAGCCTAAACGAGCAAGAAAGCGTCAGCTTTCTGCTGGCAGAGCAAAACACCAATGTGGCGCTCCGCTATGCTCATTACGGCTATATCCTGGAATCGGGCCGGGTGGTGATGGACGGCCCGGCGGCCGAATTGCGCGAGAACCCGGATGTGAAGGAATTCTATCTCGGCATGTCCGACCAGGGCCGCAAAAGCTTCCGCGATGTCCGCAGCTATCGCCGCCGCAAACGCTGGCTGAACTGAGTTTCAACGCCTGACCTCTGACCCCGCATCGAACGCGCTGTCGCCCTTGCAGCGCAAGCCGTTCTATGCACCTAATCACGGCGTTCGTATGCCAGCGGATTGCCAATGATGCGATTGATTACCAGCCTTGGACTCTGCCTGATGCTCGCCTGCGTCGGCTTTGGAGCCATCGCGGGCACGGTCGACCGGGCACCCCTGCCCGTTTGGGCCTTGGACGAACCTGTCCCGGCCGCCGATCCCGCCCAGGCCGATCACCGGGTCGGCGGGGTCGATTACCGGCTTGTCGATACCCAGATCCGATGGCAGCCCGGATTGCAGGAGAACCTCTACCGCACCGTCTTCCATGTCGAGAGCCGCTCGGGCCTGGAGGAGGCGGCACGGATCACCAAGGATTTCGACCCCGCGCATGAGCGTCTGGTCCTGCATCATGTCCGCCTGAAACGCGATGGCGTCTGGATCGACGTCACTGACCGGATCCATTTCGAACTGCTGCGCCGTGAGACCGATCTCGAGGATAGTTGGATGATCGACGGCCATCTGACCGCCCTCGCCTACATCCCCGATGTCCGGGTCGGCGATCTGGTCGATACCGCGGTGAGCTGGGTCGAGACGCCGATCATCGCCAAGTCCCATGTAACGGTTAAGGCGCGCGCCTCCTGGGGCGTGCCGGTCAGCCTGGCCCGGCTGCGCGTGATCGGCCCACCGGATCGCGAGATCCAGATCCGCCAGACCGACAGCATCGCTCCTCCCCGTATCGAGCGGAGCGAGGAGGCACTGATCCATGAATGGCGCACCGGCAACATCGCCCCGGTCGAGAGCGAGCGGCACACCCCCGCCTGGCACAATCCGAACGATAGGATCTCGATCAGCTCGATGCGGGGCTGGGAAGAAGTTGTCGACGATATCCTGCCGCTCTATTCCGAGATCCATGCGCTGCCGGCCAGCTTTGCCGCTGAACTGAATGCCGCTCTGGAGGGTGCGCAGACACCGCTCGACCGGATGAGCCGCGCACTGCATCTGGTGCAGAACCGGATCCGCTATGTCGGGATCGAGCTCGGCGACGGCGCCTATCATCCGCGCCCGCCGGAGCTGACGGTCGCCCGAGGCTATGGCGATTGCAAGGACAAGTCGGTGCTGCTGATCACGGCACTCCGCTCGCTGGGGATCGAGGCCTATCCGGTGCTGGCCCATACCAGCACGGGCCATGGCATCGACCCTGGGCTGCCGACCCCTTATGTCTTCAATCACATCCTGGTCGCAGCCGAGATCGA
>JBCDKL010000048.1:0-14517 GCA_038746695.1 Pseudomonadota bacterium
CTTGCCCCCTGTTCCTGGTCCTTTGCCTGCCATAACCCGGTGACTGGCCGGGTCATTTGCACGATGCGCATGGCGGCGTTGAGGAAGTGGAGAGAGAGGATACCTTTCATCCACACCCACCGCCCTGAAATCCCGCAGTTCCTCACGGTATGCGTTGCCTGGGTAAAAACCCTAATCGGGTCGACATCGATCAGCGAGGCGCGTTGGCGCGATGTCCTGCCGGTTCTTGCGGTGATCTACGCGGTGCTGCTACCGCTGGCCTTGGCGCTGTTCGCTCAGTGAGAGCGGTTGTGTCGACGGTGGCCGCTGATCCATCGCGCGATCTGCTGAATTACTGCTCGGACTCCATCAGAGCGGCGACTCCGGGGAGGGTCTTGCCTTCGAGCCATTCGAGAAAAGCCCCACCCGCCGTCGAGACATAAGTGAAGCGCGCCGCCGCGCCGGATTTGTTGAGCGCGGAGACCGTATCGCCCCCGCCCGCCACCGATAGGAGCGCGCCTGCCTCGGTGAGCTCGGCCGCCGCCAGGGCCGCTTCATCGGTGGCGGCATTGAAGGGCGGAACCTCGAACGCGCCTAAGGGACCATTCCAGACGAGTGTTTTTGCCAGCTCGAAATGCCCTTTCACTGCCGCGACCGACTCGGGCCCTGTATCCAGGATCATCGCATCGGGCGGGCAGGCATCTGCGGGGACGATCTCGCTCTCCGCACCTTCTTCGAATGCGCGGGCGACGACGACATCGCTGGGCAGGACCAACTGGCATCCCGCCGCTTCGGCTTTGGCCGTAATATCACGTGCCGTGCCGGTCAGATCGTGCTCGCAGAGCGATTTGCCCACATCGATCCCCTTAGCCGCGAGGAAGGTGTTGGCCATGCCCCCTCCAATCACGATCCGGTCGACCTTCGCGATCAGATTGCCCAGAAGGTCGAGCTTGGTCGAGACCTTGGCGCCGCCGACCACCGCCACCACAGGACGCTCGGGCTGGCCGAGCGCCTGGCCGAGCGCCTCCAACTCGCGCTGCATCAGCCGCCCCGCCGCGGAGGGCAGGCGCCGCGCCAGCCCCTCAGTCGAGGCATGGGCGCGATGCGCAGCGGAGAACGCATCGTTGACATAGACATCTCCAAGCCGCGCCATCTGATCGGCAAAGCCCGGATCGTTTGCTTCCTCGCCGGGGTGAAAGCGGGTATTCTCCAGCAGGATCACATGCCCCTCCGGCGTGCGGTCGATAAGCTCGTCCACGATGGGTCCGATACAGTCTCCGGCGAAGTTGACCGGCACACCCAATGCTGCGGAAAGCGCGTCGAGCGTCACATGCAACGACATCTCGGACCTGACCTCGCCCTTCGGCCGCCCGAAATGGGCCAGCAGGATCGGTTTGCCGCCGCGTGCCAAAATGTCGGTCACGGTCGGCACAATCGCCTTGATCCGGGTGTCGTCGGACACTTTGCCATCCTGCAAAGGAACGTTGATATCCACCCGCACCAGCACGCGCTTGCCGCCCAGATCCATATCGTCGAGGGTCTTGAAATTCATCCGCGCCTCCTCTGCCGGACGCCTTGTCGCTAAACTGTGCCCGCAGTGCAAGCGCCCCGAAAGGCTGACAAGGCATACGTCTTGCTGAGACGCCTCAAGAATAAGGATCGAGCGCGTCGCGCAGGGCGTCTCCGACAAAACTGAAAGCCAGAACGGCCAGGATAACCGGGATCATCGGCATCAGGATCCAGGGATAGATCGCCACCGCGTTCAGGTTCAGCGCGTCGTTCAACATCATTCCCCAGCTCACCGCCGGCGGGCGCAGGCCAAGGCCGAGGAAACTGAGCGCCGTCTCGCCCAGGATCATCGCCGGGATCGACAGGGTAGCCGAGGCTATCAGATGGCTCATGAAGTTAGGCATCATATGCGCCATGATGATCCGCCGTGGCTTGGCGCCCATCAACTCCGCCGCGCGCACATAATCCTCCTCACGCAGCGCCAGGAATTTCGAGCGGACCGCCCGCGCAAGCCCCGGCCAATCCAGCAGGCCGAGGATGATCGAGATCATGAAAAATACCGTGATCGGCCCCCAATTCACGGGGACAGCGGCCGACAATGCCAGCCAGATCGGCAGTTCGGGCAGTGAGCGGAAGATCTCGATCAGCCGCTGCACGGTCGCATCGATCCAGCCGCCGAAATAGCCCGCGACACCGCCCAGCAACAGGCCGATGGCGAAACTCACCGCCACCCCGATCAGCCCGATGGTCATCGACAGCCGCGCGCCATAAATCATCCGGGACAGCATATCCCGCCCCAGCCGGTCCGAGCCGAGCAGGAACAGCTCCCCCTCCTCGGGCGCGCAGATGATCCGGAACCGTCCTTCGATCAAACCGAGCAGGCGATAGGTTTCGCCACAGGTGGTTAGGACCGGCACGGGCAGGGCGACCGAGCGATCCTCGGTCTTCTTCACCAAGCCGGTTTCGAGGTCATAGACCGTCGCGGTCGGGCTGGTATGCAGGCCGATATATTGGCCCTCGTGGAACAGATACAGGTTTTGTGGCGGAGCATAGATCGCGTCTTCATTGAACCTGTTCGGGGTATAGGGCGCCAGGATCTCGACAAAGGGCAGCACGGCATAGCCTAAGGCCAGGAAGAGGAAACAGGCCACTCCCAGCTTGTGCCTCTTGAACCGCCGCCAGACCAGAACCCAGGTCGGCGCATCCAGATCGGCTCGGTCGAGCAACTGACGCTCGGCACCGGGGCGATATTCCTCAGGAGCAACGTAATGGTCCATTATGCCGCCTCTTGGCACCGGCGCGCCCCCGGCTTCAGGCATGCGCTCCACCCGGCGCCGTTCATGCGCTCTTCCTCCTGGCGGCCAGGCGGATACGCGGATCCAGCACCGCCAGCAGAATGTCCGAGATCAGCATCCCCACCAGGGTGAGCGCGCTGACGAACAGCAGAATGAACCCCGACATGAAGATATCCTGGCTGCGCAGCGCCTGGAGGAGAATCGGCCCAATCGTCGGCAGGCTCATCACCACCGAGATCATCACCGAGCCTGACACCAGTTGTGGCGCCAGATTGCCGATATCCGCAACGAAAGGGTTCAGCGCCATGCGCAGCGGATAGCGGATCACCCGCGTCACCCCGTCGACACCTTTGGCCTTGGCGGTTTCGACATAGGGCTTGTTCAGCTCATCCATCAGATTGGCCCGGAGCCGGCGCATCACCGCCGCCGCCGCTGAGGTGCCGATCACGATGGTCGGCACGATCAGGTGCAGCAGGATCGATTGGAACTTGGCCCAACTCATCGGCTCGCCTTCGAATTCCCGCGCCATCAGCCCGCCGATCGGGATGTCGAAATAGCGCGCGCCATAGGTGAGCAGGATCAGCGCCAGCAGGAAATTCGGTGTGGCCAGGCCGATATAGCCGACAAAGCTCGCAATATAGTCGACCGGTCCATTGGCCCGCACCGCCGCGATGGTGCCGAGCGGTAGTGCTACGAGATAGACGAAGAGCAGCGAGGAGAGATTAACCAGGATGGTCAGCATCACCGTCTCGCCCAAGACATCTGCCACCGGGCGCTCGAGTTCGAAAGACCAGCCGAGATTGCCCTGGAGCAGCCCATTGAATCCATCGATCCCAGGCGCCAGCCCGATCCAGATCAGATATTGCTGCCAGATCGGTTTATCGAGCGCGTATTGGCGCATCAGTTCCTCGGCCTTGGCAACCCCCGCGGCCTCGCCGGTCGAGCGCATCTCGGCGATCTGGTTCGAGAGGTAATTGCCCGGCGGCAGGTTGATGATGACGAAGACCAGGGCCGAGATCGCAACCAGCGTGAGCGCCATGGTCACGACCCTCCTGGATAGGAACTTCAGCATACTGCACGCCTAGGAGTGCCGTCTCTCGACAGTGGTCGGCGGCGAAGCCGCGCTGCAGAACCCGATCCACCCGTCATTGCGAGACGGCCGTCTCTACGCTTGGGTCGAACCAGAACTCGTCCATTCGGTGAATGCCGAGATGCGCGCCGGGATCCCAGGCATAGAGTGCGGTTTCTGGCACGTTGCGCATGTTCGCTGCATGAACCACCGGCAGCGGCGCCCGGGCGACCGTGCCGATGATGAAGACCTGATCGGCGTGAATCTCCAGCATTTCGCTCCAGGCAGCGGTTTTCTCAGCCTCGCTGTAGGCGCGTGTCCAGTCGCGGTAGAGCTCGAGCAGTCGCGCCACCTCGGGCAGTTCAGGCGCGTAGCCCATCTTGCCCTTGGTCTGATAATGCTGGCCCCATTTCGGCCAGGTGAAATTCGCCTGATCGACAGGGGCAAGTTCGAAAGGGGCCGCTTCCGGTGTCGGGACCCCGTTATTCCAGCCGAACCAGGCCACCATCATCGATCGCCCGGCATAAGCCCGGTTGCGAAGAATATCCCGGTCGAGCGGCCGGACCAGCAAGCGGATGCCCAGCTTCTTCCAGGTCGCTGCGACAAGTTCCAGCGTGTCCTCGACCTCGCGCCGTTCGCCTGCGGTTTCGAGAAATATCTCCATCGGGCGGCCGTCGGGGAGCATCCGGATGCCCGCCGGGTTGCGCGTCGTCAGGCCGATTTCATCGAGGAGCGTATTGGCGGCGTCCAGGTCGAAACGCGCCCAACGGGTGGCCTGCTCCTCATCGAAGAACGGGCTTTCCTCCAAGGGCGCCACCCCACGTTCGGCGGCCAGGCCGAAATAGAGCACCTTGTTGATCGCCTTGCGGCTGATCCCCATGCTCAGGGCCCGGCGGAAGCGCACATCGCTCATCAACTCCCGCCAGACAGGATCGGCATAGGTGAGATTTGGATAGATCGCTACTTCATTGGCCGCGCCCGAGCGCCAGAGATTTGTCTCGTAAAGCCCGTTTTCGTTTTGCTTGAGGACCGGGGCATCGGCAAAGCCGAGGCTTCGGGTCTGCAATCCCGCCTCGCCCATCGATGCCTTGAGCGGAATCAGGCCCGAGGCGGCGACCTCCAGCTCCACCGCGTCGATATAGGGGAGTTGCCGGCCCTCCGTATCGATCCGGTGGAAAAACGGATTGCGCTTCAGCACGTAGCGCTGGCCGTTCTTCTTCGATGTGTTCTGCCAGGGCTGGAGAACCGGCAGGTCCGGATTGTCGAATTTATATTGATTGTCCATGCGGTTATGCAGCTCGGCCCAATTGCGCCGCTTCTTCTTCTCAATCGTCTCGGCCAGTTTTGAAGGGTCGGCAAAGGCCTTGTGATAGGCTTTCAGATAATGTGCGGGCCGGTAGATATAGACCGGTCGCGCCTGCGCCAGGGCAGGCAGGAATCTCGGGTTGGGCGCGGGCCATGTGTAGGAGATTCTGACTTCGTCGATCACCTCCACGACCGGCAATTGATCTTCGACCAGAAGCTCCACCGGCGGGCCTGAAGGTGAGAGCTTTTCGTTAAGCGCCACATCCTCCCACCAATACCGCAGATCCTCGGTGGTGAAAGGATGCCCGTCCGACCATTTATGCCCTCGACGGAGATGGAAGGTAACCTTCCGCCCGCCCTCGCTGACCTCGACATCGCGCAAAAGATCGGGCGCCAGAGAGTAATCCGCGGCATAGCCGACCAGCCGCGCATAGCCATAGGCGGCCATCAGGCGCACATCCTTGGCTCGGCCGACGAACATCCTAATCGTGCCGCCATGCGTCCCGGGCTCGCGGCCTTTCTCGGCGAGATCGACCACCAAGGGCTCTTGAGGGATCCGTTCCTCAATCGGGGGTAGGCCCTCGGGCAGGCCGGGCGTTTCAACCAATCCGTTGGCGAGGGCCATCGGCGCCCAGACAAGGTACAGGGAAAGGAAGAGTCCCCTCATGCCGCCGCCCTCACCAGATGGCCGGGAGAAACCTCTACCATCCCAGGTGCATCTTCGCCTTCGAAACGGAACGGATCCTCCCAGCTTTCCGGTTCGCCCGCCCCGGCGGCCACAGCGGCGAGGTCGAGTTGATGTTGCATGTCAGGCTCCGGGCTGGCGGCGATCAGGGCGCGGGTATAGGGGTGGCGTGGATCGGCGAAGATGCACTCTGCCGAGCCTTCCTCGACGACCCGGCCACGGCGCATCACCATCACCCGATCGGCCAGTTTCGCCACAACTGCGAGATCATGCGAGATGAAGAGGTAGCTGAGCCCCATCTCCTCGCGCAGTTCCGCCAACAGCTCCAGCACTTCGGCCTGCACCGAGACATCCAGGGCCGAGGTCGGCTCGTCGCAGACCAGTAGTTCGGGCGCCAGGGCGAGTGCGCGGGCAATTGCGATCCGTTGGCGCTGCCCACCCGAAAAAGCGTATGGAAACCTCGCGAGATGGTTGGGAGAAAGCCCGACGCGCTGCATCAGATAGGCCGCGCGCTCCTTACGCTCGCGCTTGCTGCCGACTGCATGGATGAGCATCGGTTCGGTCAGGATATCCTGGACCGACAAACGGGGGCTGAGCGAGGCATAAGGGTCCTGGAACACCATCTGCGCCTTTAATCGGAAGGCGGTCATCTGCTTTCCCGACAGGGAGGCGATATCGCAGGGCTGCCCGTCGCGGGGGCAGAAGGTCATCTCGGCGCCTGGATCCGGGCGCTCGGCGCGCAGCATCAGCTTGGCAACGGTGGATTTGCCCGAGCCCGATTCGCCCACCACGGCCACGGTCTTGCCTCGCTCCAGCACCATATTGAATTCGGCCACTGCGCGGACCGGCGGATCGTCCGGCCCGAAACTGCGTTTGCGGCCCGGATAGGTCTTCGAAAGTCGCGCGACCGAGAGGATCGGCGCCACATTCGGCGCGGAATAGGGGCAGAGTGTCTCGGGTACTTTGGGGGCCGCCGCAATCAGAGCTCGGGTATATCCATGGCCCGGGTCGGTCAGAACATCGCGCGCATCGCCCATCTCGACCGTCTGTCCCCGGCGGAGCACCACGACCTTGTCGGCCATGTTCGCAACCACGCCAAGGTCGTGCGTGATCATGACGACCGACATGCCCCTTTCGCGCTGAAGCCGTTTGAGCAGATCCAGCACCATTGCCTGGGTGGTGACATCCAGGGCCGTGGTCGGCTCGTCGGCGATCACCAGGCTCGGCTGCCCGATCATTGCCATGGCGATCACTGCACGCTGGCGCAGCCCGCCGGAAAGCTCGAAAGGATAGGCGGCATAGGCGCGGGCTGGATTTGGAAATCCGACTTCATCGAACAATTCCAGCACTTTGCCGCGGAGATCGCGCGTGAAGTTTCCAGAGACGCGCAGCACTTCCGATACCTGTCGCCCCACCGTGTGCAGCGGAGACAACGCGCTCATCGGTTCTTGGAAGATCATCGAGATGGTGGTGCCGCGCAACCGGCGCAGTTTCGGCTCTGGCAGAGCCAGCAGATCGGTCGGCCCGCTTGGCAGTGTCATCACCGCCCGGCCCGACAGACGCTCTGCCGCCCTCGGCAGAAGCCCCATCAGAGCCTTGGCGGTCAGGGTCTTTCCCGATCCGGACTCGCCGACCAGCGCCAAGGTCTCGCCCGGCGCGAGGGCGAAGGCAACGCTGTCGACCACAGGCCGCGCGATGCCGTGAAAGCCGATCGAAAGATCCTCGACCGTCAAAAGCGTGCCGGACGGCTTCTCAGTTGAGATCACGCTGATCTCCCTCTACTGCCGTTCTTCGCGACGGCGGCCCCATGGTTTGGTGCATGCTCGCGACGTCAAACGCAAGTCTCGGTTCAGCTTCAAGGCGATTGCTGGGCGCCTTGTGGCGCGAAAGCCATCTCGGTGGCAGCTTCGGCCATGGCAGCGATCGGTGCGTAATCCACCCGCGTCGCAGGGGTGACGCGAATCGGGAGGGCGGGGCAGGTGCCTTCCAGTGTTCGGGCCGCTCTGTCGAGGGCGGTGCAGAGCATTTCGGCGAGCTCCGCATGACCGGGTGCCGTGACATAGGGCAGGGCGGGCACCTCCGTCGACCAGCCGATAACATGGAGCGAAGCCGCCCGCGCAGGCTCGATCCTCTGATAGAGCGCCCATGCAACTGCATCCATTGCACAGAGATCCGTGTCACCACGGGCCACCGCATCCGCCGAGGCGCGATGCGCGCCGGTGACCGAGGCGGCCGCAAAAAACGGCGCATCTGCGGCTGCGTAGGGGCGGATTGCATGCGCCAGAGCGATGAAGCCCGATTGGCTGTCCCACCCATTGACCGCTGCCCGCATTCCCCGGAAATCGGCCAGCGTCCCATTCTCGCCTGCAAGGAAGCACGAGCGATACGTTCCCTCACCACAGCCCTCGACGTCATAGCTCGGCCGGGCGAAGGCAAGGGCGGGCTCCGCCAGGCCCCGCACCAGGGGATAACCGCAGGTTTGGCCAAGCAGCAGATCCGGCATGCGCCACGGGGCCGAGATATCCTCGCCGCGGGTCAGCTCCTCGGCTGCGGCCACGCCGTGACTGGCTAGCTCGGTCCTAATCTCGGACCAGAAGCGGTCGGTATGGGTGCGGATTTCCGGCCAATCATACATCTCCAGCGCGGCAAAAGGCACCTAACGGCCGGATTTGCGCATGAGAGGATGGACCATCGGTTCGCGCCGCCGCCACATCCATCGCCGGGCCACAGCGCCGTAATCGGCGAAGTGATATCCGCCGTTTTCGCTGAGATAGCGCGCCTTCTCCGCCCGCCAGGCAGCCGGAAGGCGGTACCAGGCCAGTGCTGGGCGTTCGTGATGAACCCGGTGAAGATTGTTGTTGAGGAAGAGAAGGCTCCAGAACCAACCGCTCTCGATAATGGCTGAGCGTTGCTTCGGGCAGGTCGCAGCCCGGTGTTCGATAAATGTGCGGAGCGACAGCAGCGACAGCGCAGGCCAAACTACCGCCAGGACATAGATCCAAGCCGGCATTCCCGCGGCCCAGACCAGTGCAAGGACGACGGCCATACCAGGCAAATGGCGCAGCCAGGCGCCGCGTGTATCGGTGCATCCGCTGCGGAGGGCGCGTAGCTCCGCCCGCAAGAATCCGAAGCTCATTAGCCAGGGGCCTACCACCAGCCGCCCGGCCAAGGTTCCGTTGATCCAAATTAGATTGCGCATCGGCCAGGACAAGGCAGGCCAATCCTGCTCGGCGAGATACCAGCTTTCGGGGTCGTCATAAGGATCGGTCAGCCGCTCATCATTGTGGTGGCGCAAATGGCTGGTCTTGAAACTGCGATAGGGGATCAACAGCCCCACCGGCAGGGCGACAAAAAGCTCGTTCAGCCAGGCCCGTCGGGTCGGGTGGCCATGCAGCGCCTCGTGCTGCAGCGAGGAGTGAAAGGCTGTCAGCACCGCGAGGGGCACACAGACCAACACGCCCAGTGACGGATAGGCGAATAGGCAGATCCCCCATCCCGCATGCATGCAAGCCAGCGCCAGCCAGGTGGGCCACTCTCCCCGCCCCAAGAAGCCCGTGTTGGCGGCAGGCATCCCTGCATCGACCCTCATCCGACCCGCGCGTCCATGCACGCCCTGCGCAATCGGCACCGGCCCCAGGGCATCTTGCACCTGAACGGGACCGGGAGGACTTGCCTGACGCTGCATTTGCGAGAAACTCCTTGATTGCCGAGGATAGCCAAGGTTTCACGGTATCTTGTTATGTCGCGTGGTGCAAAGCGTTGAGATGTGTCTTTCGGAAGGGTTGGAAGGATGGCGGAGCTGGGACTGATGTGTCTTATGGCGCTGGAGGATTGGCAGCCTTTCGACGAGCAGACGTTGCGCCTGGCGCTCGAGGATCTGCCGCAACCGGTCTCGGCCAGGATCACCGCACATCCGGCGGGCGAGGAGGAAAGCGCGCTGGCCATCACCGTTGACCGGCAGGATTTCGTCGCAGTTGTCATGCACGGCCCGATCCCCGAGCCCGATTTTTCACAGGCGATCGATGGCAGCGTGTTCTGGCCCGTGGCCGCCGATAAGATGGCCGGGCATAATGCATTCATGGCCCTGACGGCCGAGACGACCGAGGACACTCCGGGGCTGGTCCGTGCGCAATCGGTAGCGATGACCCGCCTGGCAGCCGCACTTTGCGAGACCTTGCCGGTGATGGGGGTCTGCTGGCGCTCGGCCGAGGCGGCAGTCCCCCCGTCGAAGCTGCGCCGGGCCGTTGACCAGATCGCCCAGGGCACCTGGCCGGTGGATATGTGGATCGGCTACGACGTGCATTACGGCACTGGTGAGAAATCCGAGCAGATCGGCGCTTTCACCCGCGGGGCGCAGGACTATCTCGGCTGTGAGGTCGAAATCGCGCCGATGCCGGTGCAACCGGAGGTGCCGCTTCGAATTCTGTCTTCGACAGTCTCGCAGCTGATCGATACCGGCATGTATCTTCGCGACGGGCAGGAGGTGACGATCAAAGGCGTCAGTCATTCGCGTTGGAAGATCGCCGCCGGCACCACGGGCCGGGCGCGGATCACGCCCGCCGGGCGGTGAGCGGAGAGGCACTGCCGCCGCGCTTTGCCGACTGGTTCGCGGGACGGGGCTGGGCGCCGCATCCCCATCAGAGCGCGCTTGTCGAGAGCGATGCATTGGCGAGCCTGCTGATAGCGCCGACCGGGGCGGGAAAGACCCTGGCAGGGTTCCTGCCCTCGCTGATCGATCTGGAGGCGCGGGCGGGGCGGGGCTTGCACACGCTTTATGTCTCACCGCTTAAGGCTCTGGCGGTCGATATTGGGCGCAATCTCCGCGGTCCTGCCGGTGAAATGGGTCTCGATCTTAGGATCGAAGAGCGGACGGGCGACACCAAGGCCAGCCAGCGCAAGATCCAGCGCAGCGATCCGCCTGATATTCTGCTCACCACGCCGGAAAGCCTGGCCCTGATGCTGAGCTGGGCCGAGGCGCCCCGGATCTTCGCCAGCCTGGCACGGGTGGTGGTGGACGAAGTGCATGCTCTGGCCGGAGGAAAGCGCGGCGATCACCTGGCACTGGCGCTGGCCCGGCTGAGGACGCTGGCGCCCGATCACCGGACGATCGCGCTCTCCGCCACGGTCGAGGATCCCGGCGCCATTGCAAGATGGCTCTCGCCCGAGGCCGAGATCCTGCTGGCCGATCCGGGGCCGGATCCGGATATCTCGATTCTGACCAGTGCGGGAGATCCGCCCTGGGCCGGTGCCGGGGGCCGCTATGCCGCGCGGGCAGTGATGGACTTGGTCGAGGCGCATCAGACCACCATCATCTTCATCAATACCCGCGCGCAGGCCGAGCTGTTTTTCCAGGCGCTCTGGGCTGAGAACAGCGCCAATCTGCCGATCGGTCTGCACCATGGCAGCCTGGGCCGCGATGCGCGCCAGTCGGTCGAGGCGGCAATGGCGGCAGGAGCGCTGCGGGCGGTTTGCGCCACGGCCTCGCTGGATCTGGGGCTCGATTGGGGCGATGTGGATCTGGTCATCCAGATCGGTGCACCTAAAGGCGTAAAGCGCCTGGTGCAGAGGATCGGCCGGGCCAATCACCGTTTTGACGCGCCCTCGAAAGCGATCATGGTGCCCGCCAACCGCTTCGAGGTTCTCGAATGCGTGGTCGCTCTGGAAGCGGTGCGCGACGGAGAACTGGATGGTGAGGGGCTGGGCGCGGGCCGTCTGGATGTTCTGTGTCAACATATCCTTCTAACCGCCTGTGCAGGAGCGTTCTCAGCCAGAAAGCTCTTCGACGAACTCCGCCGCGCGGGTCCTTATGCCGAGCTCACGCGGGAGGAATTCGACGCCTGTCTGGAATTCTGCGCCACCGGCGGCTATGCGCTGCGCGCCTATGACCAATGGCAGCGGATTGTCGAGCGGGAGGGCCATTGGCAACTCCGCGATCCCCGCTCGGCCAAGCGCCTGCGGATGAATGTGGGGACCATCGTCGAGACCGAGACGATTGGCGTGAAGCTCGGCGGCAAGCGCGGGCTGGCCTCGCGCGGAGGGTTCAAGCTGGGTGAAGTGGAGGAGATGTTCGCCGCCACCCTTTCGGTCGGTGACACTTTCCTGATCGGAGGGCAGGTCGTACGCTATGAGGGCATGCGCGAGATGACCCTGCAAGTGTCGCCAGCGCCCGGCAAGGAGCCCAGGATCGCCGTCTTCTCCGGCACCAAGCTTGCCACCTCCTCGGGCCTCAGTGAGCGGGTGATCGGGCTCTTGAACGCGCCCGAGCGCTGGCGCGGTCTGCCCGACCCGGTGCGCGACTGGCTTGAGACCCAGGCCCGCGTCTCGGCCATGCCCGCCCGCGAGGCGCTGCTGGTCGAGACCTTCCGGCGCGGGGATCGCTGGTATCTGGTTGTCTATTGCTTTGCGGGCAAGAACGCGGGGCAGACGCTTGGGCTGATCCTCTCGAAACGGATGGAGGAGGCGGGGCTGGCCCCCCTGGGCTTCGTCGCCAGCGATTACGCTCTGATGCTGTGGGGGTTGGAGGAGGTTACCGATCCTCAGGATCTGCTCACCCCCGATGGTCTGCGCCGCGGCATGGAGGATTGGCTGGCTGGCAATGCCGTGATGAAACGCACATTCCGCGCGGTTGCCATGGTCGCCGGTCTAATCGAGCGCAACGTGATGGGTCAGCGCAAGTCCGGACGGCAGGCGACTTTCTCCTCCGACATTCTCTATGACACGTTGCGCAGATATGACCCCGACCACCTGATGCTGAGGATCACCCATCGCGAGGCGCAGAGCGGGCTGGTCGATTTCGGCCGGATCGAGGAGATGCTGGCCCGCAGTCAGGGCCGCATCCGCCATGTCCGCGCGCCGCATGTAACACCGTTGGCGGCACCGCTGTTGCTCGAAGCCGGGCGGGTGCCGATCAAGGGTGGCCAGGCCGAATCCGAATTGATCAACGAAGCCGCCCTGATGGCCGAAACCCGGGGTGCGGCGCCCGAGATTGGGACAGTTGACGAAGATGCTGCCTCAGATTCTCCATGAATTTGCCTCAACTCAATCTGTGATTACTGTGATCTTAACAACTTGGGATGGGTGCTGTAGAACCACCGGCACTGATTGAAAACCTTTAGAGCGGGCGGGGTGGACGAGCAGGCATGGCGGTCGGGCGCGGTTTGCGCCGCGGCTTACATGCCCACCCAATCTGCCGCTGGTTGCGATTGAAAGGCCGGTTGGATGAGTGACAACACCATTACAGGATCGAGCATCTCGGAAACCCTAGACGGGACTATCCTCAACGATCTGATCGAGCTGTTTGGTGGCGCCGATGCCTCGGATGGCGGAATGGGCGACGACACCATTTTAGGCGGCGCCGGTAACGATTCGTTGGAAGGCGGCATCGGCAACGACACGATCGAGGGCAATCAAGACAACGACTTCATCTTTGGCGATGACGGCGATGACGAGCTTCGAGGCGGCAACGGGCAAGACACGGTCTTCGGTGGAGACGGGCTCGATGTGTTGGGCGGCGGGCGCGGCGCCGATTTTCTGTTTGGCGGCGACGATGCTGACACGATCACGGGCTTTGACGGAGCCGACTCGATCGTTGGCGGCTTGGGCAACGACTCGATCTCGGGCGGAGCGGATGACGACTTGATCACCGGAGCTGATGGGAACGATTCGCTCTTGGGCGATTCGGGCCTGGACACGATCGAGGGCGGCACAGGTTTCGACACGATCTTCGGCGGGTCGGAGAACGACTCGATCGATGGCGGCGACCAGGCCGACCGGATCTTTGGCGACGGCGGAGACGATATCCTCGAAGGCGGGTCTGGCAATGACACGATCGAAGGCGGCAGCGAGGCCGACACATTGTTCGGCGGCGACGGCGCGGACAGTTTGGATGGCGGCTCGGGCGCGGACAGTCTGGATGGTGGGTTCGGCACCGATATCTTGCGGGGCGGCGACGATAACGACATCCTCTCCGGCGGCGGGCAGGGCGACCTCCTCCTAGGCGGCGATGGCGCGGATACGCTGCGCGGCCTCTCGGGGAATGACGACCTGGACGGCGGCAATCAGAACGACCTGCTCGAAGGCGGCAGCGCCTCGGACCGTCTGTTCGGCAATAACGGCAATGACAGCCTGAATGGGCAGAGCGGAAACGACTTTCTGTTCGGCGGCTTCGGCAATGACACGCTCGAAGGTGGCGGCTCGAACGACACGCTGTTTGGCGATGCCGGCGATGATACGCTGAGCGACGCCTCGGGGTTCGACGACCTCTTCGGCGGCGATGGCAATGATCTGATCGATGGCGGCCAGAATGCCGACAACCTCTTTGGCGGTGACGGTATCGACCGGGTGATCGGCGGGGCGGGCAACGACACCCTGTTTGGCGGCGCGGGCGATGATTTTCTCACCGGAGGGGTCGGCAGCGATATCTTCTTCGTCGATACGTTCTCCGAACGCGACACGATCACCGATTTCGCCCTGTCTCGCGACAAGATCGAGTTCGGGACGGGTGCCGACGAGTTTTCCGACCTGACCATCACAACCGGTTCAACGGGTGTCGAGATCACCTTCGGGACCGAGGGCTCGGTCGTGGTGCTGGAAGGGATCGGGATCAACCTGATCAGCGAGAGTCTTTTCCGCTTCACGCCCTTCCTTGTCGGGTCTGCCTCGTCCGAAACCCTGAC
>JBCDKL010000049.1:0-14390 GCA_038746695.1 Pseudomonadota bacterium
ACAGGGCGGTGGGCCGGTCGCTGCGCAGCAGAAAACGCGTGTCGACCCCACGGGCGATCAGTTGATCGTAGAGCCTCGTGCCTAGCGTATCGGTCGAGATCCCGCTGAGCAGGGCCGCGCGCCCTCCCAGCCCCGCGATCCCCATGGCGACGTTGAAGGGCGAGCCGCCGGGAACAGCCTCGAGGGTCAGAGATCCGTCGGGGCCGGACGATGTTTGCAGCAGGTCGTAGAGCGCTTCACCGCATACAAGAATGGTCAACGCGCCCTCCTGCCATTGACTGTGAACGGGCGGCAAACCTGCCGCCCCGTCTGAATTGGCCGCATCATCGGATCTGCGCTGGGCCGACATTCATCTCGTGCGCATTAGAGTATCAACATCCCGAAGCGAGGATCCAAAGGACGGCTTTAAGCGCTGTAAGCTCGGGATACAGACATAGAGTTCGTTCCGCTGGTAAAGACACCAAGAGGTCGGCGCAAACGGGGTGCCATCGATCCAGCAGCAAGATCTAGAGAGGCAGGGACCTCAATCCGCAGTCTCAGATCTGGACGACGCTCTCGACCCTTTTGAGCTGGATACGTGCCATGCCCAGATTGGCGCTGCTTTTGTCCAGCACTAGGTACAGAAAGACCGCTGGGTTCGCTGAAATTGGGCGGATCAGATGGAACTGCTTGCCGAGCGTGATCAGAATGTCCTCGATCTCGTCATCCAATTGCAGCGTGTTCATTGCCGCGAGCTTGGCTTTGACCACGCTCGTATTGGCGGCCCCCGCCGCTTCCAGGTCAAAGCTGCCGCCGCCGACCGACCCCAGCATCAGGCCGGTTTCGCTGTCCACGAGGCAGGCACCTATGAAACCGGCAATCTGTTTGAGTTCTTCTATGTCGACGTTCATGCTGGCTCCTTCGCCAAATTTAGTGACGTCTGGGGTGACCGAAGGTGAAACGGGCGCTGTCCCCGGCGCCACCTTCTGCGTTAGAAATCCCTCCCGATCAAGGCTGCGGAGTGCCCGCCTTATGCCGCTCCGGCCGCACGTGCCGCGATGATGCGCGACATTTGGAGTCGCGTAGGCGCGTAGAGCACTGCGGTGGCGTCGAACCGTGCCGCGACGGCAAGCCCGTCGCCGCCGGGCAAGACCATGATCAGGGTGAATTTGGAGTGTCCGAGCAAAGCCGCCTCCTCGACCGGATCCTCGCCATGGGCGATCAGCAAGAGCGCAGCAATGACCGCCATCCGCTCCATCTCGGGTCCGGAAAGCCCGCGCCCCTCGACGACATGGCTGGTACCGGCGACGAAGACGGTCAGAGCCTCGAACCCAACCAGGGCGGCGATCCGATCGAGCGTGGCTGCGTAGGGCGCCGCGGAAGCACGTGCTGCAGGCGCATCAACCTGAGGTGCAGCTATGGTTTCGGCGATTTCGGGCGCTGGCTCTAATGGTCCACGTATAGGAAGATCTGCAACAGGCGTCTTTGGCTTGGCCGTGTCGGCCCCGCTTTCAATGACTAAATCAGCAACATTTTGCGGTAGTTCAGTGTTATTGGGTGTGGGTGCAGGGATATCATCGGGAGTTGTGGTCTGGGCCTCCATGCTCGCAATCATCAGATCTGCACGCGATGCGGGGCTGCCTTTTGGCGTCGCCTTCCCGACGGTCTCGGAAGGCTCGCGGGTACGCGGTAGAACCCCGGGCGCCTGCTCTGTTTTGGGGAGTGGACCCAAGTCGATGCCATCGATTTGCGTATTGCCCAGTATATTGGTCAGGTCGTCCGGCAGTCTTCCGGCCCCAGTTTGGCGCCAAATCTCCGGAGCGCCTAGTTGGTCGAGGAGCAATTCTGGTGCGCCCAGAAAGGTCATCGACTGAAAAAGCCCTTTGGTCTCATGGACCAGCCGCAGACGGATCTTCTCCTGATCCTCGGCCGAGCGCAAAAGGTCGGCCCGGGTCACGACCAGATGCGCAGGGCCGGAATAGACCCGTTTGATCGCATCGAAGGTCAGGCGTTCGCTCTGCCGCCAGGCCTGCGAGGCGATAGTGCACCAGATCAGTTGATCCCCTCGTTCCAGATGCCCTGCGACCCGGTCGGTGATGTCTTCGGGCCGGTCTGTTTGGATCTCACTCACCTGCCGACCCGCGAGTGCGGGATGATCCAGCCGAACCACACGCTCAAGACTTGGGTCGGAGGCGAGATCCTCGTCGACCGGCACGCCCCAGGGCTGGGCGCCATCTGTCTCGTAGAGATGTACGATCGGGCGCGGACGGGCGGCGATGCTGGTGGCGCAGAGCTTGCGGCGCATCATGAGATTGATCGCGGTGGACTTTCCCGCGCCGAAGCCGCCGACAACCAAAAGGCGCTTTGTGACTTGGGGCAGCGAGACGGGCGCCGGAGATGGGGACCAGCTCAGGCTCATGACGCGCCCGAGGCCGATACGGGTTCAGCCATTGGCGCCGGATAAAGCGCTGCGATCTTGGCCCGGATCGCCTTGAGATCGGCAAGCGTTTCGTCTTGTCCGCGGCGCCGCTCTGCCGGGTTCGACTGGATATGCGCCAGCCCCCCGGCCTCGCGCGCGGTCAGCGCCGCCTGACAGACCTGATCGATGTCGCGCAGCGCGACATTGCCGCGTTTTGCAAGCTCCTGTTGGGCAAGCTCGAGGAAATGCTCGATACTGGGATAAAACTCCGACCGGATCATCCGCGCCAGACGATCCAGATTGCCCGCCTGATCCCAGCTTGCGCGGCGCCAGAAAGCCCAGCTTTTCTTCGATGTCAGCTCAAGGGTCAGTTGTGTCGATGGCGTGGCGAAGAGCGGGGTGACCTCGCGCCCAGGCAGATCCGGCAGATCGGGGCCGAGGCCGAGATCTCCGACGAGGCTCAGCGCGGTTTGCGAAGCCTGTTGGCGCAGCGCGGTCAGTTTTGCATCGAGCCTGGCGCGCGAGGCCGCATAGCTCGCCATGAAGGTATCTTCCAGCGACCGGCGCAGCGCCAGCGCGTCGAATTCAAACCGGCCATCGACATCGCCCTGCTCGATGATATCGACCAGCTCATTGCATTTGCCATCGACAAACGCGCGCAACTGCTGCTCGAGTTCGCGGCGGAGCGAGACGATGACATTGGCCAACGCATCCGCGATCTCCTGGCGATGATCGAGCATGGTCTGCTCCCATATCTCGCGGGAAGAGCGAGAGTCGGAAGGCGGGGCAGCAGAGAGATCGGACTGCTGATCGCGGGATTTCAATCGCGCCGTACAGGCGTCCAGCGTCACCAGCAAACTGCGCGCCGAACGCTCGCGAAAGTCCCGCCCGATACCTTCGTCGATAATCTCCGACAGTGCTTCATGCACGACCGGCAAGCCCGAGAGGTGGAGCATCCTTTCCCGGTCGCTCTCGCCCGGTTGAGCATCCAACCAGGTGCGGAGTCCGGGCCGGGCCAGTTCCGCTTCGAACGCCTTCGGCTCGGCCTCGGGCTGTAGCGCGAGTTCCGCCCAGCGGGCGCTGCCCGCGAACAGGCGGATCTCGCGATCCGGCATCGCCTCGTTCAGCCTGGACTGCACGCTGTCCATCACCGTTTGCGAATTCGCTTTTGGATCGGCCAACTCATCGATCCGATTGATGAAGACGATGATCTCGTTATCCTGCCGCAGCGCCAACATCCGCAGCAGAGCAAGATCCACATCGGTCAGCGCCTGATGTGCCGACAGCGCCATGATAAAAATATCCGACTGGCCAAGGCTGCGGCAGGTATAGGCATCGCGCACCATGAACGGATCATTGATGCCCGGCGTGTCGGTCAGAACCGATGCGGCCGAGAACGGGCCAGGCGGCAGATAGATATCCGCCCGCTCGGTCAGATCGGCATAGCGCCCGGCAGGTCCGCTGAGCGCTGCTTCCGGATCACGCTCGGGTCCGGCGCAGACATAGCGTTCGAGCGTCTCGCGCGTGACGATCTCATAGGAATGGGACTTGCCGAGCAGCAGCTCATAGAACTGTCCGAGACGGTTGCGCGCCCGCCTGCGCATGCTCTCGACTTGCTGCGACAGCACATCGACGGCAAAGCCCGGCAGCAGATCTTCCGCCAAGGCCCGGGTGTCGGGGTCGCCCTCGACAATCCGTGCCCAGGCGGTCTCGTCATAGAAGTGAAAGATCCCGCCGCTGGTCGGGTCCCTCGGATGGGCGAAATGCAGATTGGTGACCACCGCTGTCCAGGGATTGACCTCGGATGGAAGAAAGTGCGGCTTCTCGATCACCGTGCTGAGAAGCGAGCTTTTGCCCGCCTTGACCTGACCGACAATGGCGATCCGTGCCCGCCAGTCGGCGACCTCGGCGCGCTCGTCCGAAACCCTTTCGGCGAATTCCGGCGGACAGACCGCGGACAGTTGGTCGAACGCCTGACACAGGTGATCGGCGGCGGTCCGGTGGAGTTGCCCAATTGTCTGGGGTGACGGACTCATGCTGTTGCGCTCGACAAAGTCCTCGACACGGCATCTGTTCAGACAAATTAACCTTATTCGGCAGTGGCTATTTTGCAAGTGCGTCGTGCCTAAGCTGCTGGTTTCAACGGATCGAACCAACTTGTGTTGCTAGAGCCCAGCAAGATTTGATTGATTTCGGTCTGCACGGTTCTGCGGGCCGCTAGAGCCACTTGTCGGTCTGGCGTTGACGAATATTCGTATGGGGTGCTCCTTGATCCAACGCCCAAGCGCTTCTCAAAGACCGACCCGCATGCCAAATAGACGAGCAATGCATGTGTTGACCGTCCTCGACCATCCCGATCCTGCCTCGTTCAGCGCCGCCGCCGCTAGGCGGTTCAATGAGGGTGCCTTGGCGGCGGGCCATACTTACGAATTGGCAGATCTGAATGCCGAGGGTTTCGACCCGCGTTGGACGATCGAGGATGCCGAACGGGACGACGGCGCCCCGACGCCTGCGGATGTTCTGGCCGAGCAGGTGCGGATTGGGCGTGCCGATGCGATCTGTCTGGTCTTTCCGCTGTTCTGGTGGGGCATGCCGGCGATGACCAAAGGTTGGGTCGATCGGGTTTGGGCCTGGGGTTGGGCCTATGACCAATTGGACGACCGAGAGCTTTCGCTGCAACGCCCACGCACGGGTGTCCTTTTGATCCCAGCGGGCGCACGGTCCGACGAGATGGAGGACGAGGGCTATCAAACTGCGCTCGAGACTGCTTGGATCCAGGGCACTTTTGGATATTTCGGGTTCTCGCCGCGGCGTTTGGAGGTGCTGAACGGATCGACCGGTTCGGCACCCCGGCGCGAGGCTTTGCTGGACCGGGCCTATCAGGCGGGTCTCAACTTGCCGTTCCCCGATGCGGTGCAGTCATAGGGCGGAGCATTGACGATCGCAGCCGCGCTTTGCAGCAGGAAGACCGTGCCTGGGTGCCGCGTCTTGTCAGGTGTCACTCTGTCCCGCCGCTGCCCTGGCCGGCTGCCGCCAATTCGGCGCGCAGCCGCTCGTTCTCGGCTTTAAGGCGGGCGAGATCCGCGCGGACCGGGGCCAGGCTCGCCTCCAATTCCTCCAGCGTAAGGCGCATCGGAATATGTTGGGGACAATTCCAGTCGAGGGCGGTGACGCTGATCACGACAGCGCGTTCGGGCCTGGCGCGATAGCCGGGGACCATCAGCTTCTCGGTCAGAAAAGGGTCTTCCTCGGTCTCGACCAAGCGGGCATGGCCAAAGAGTTTCAGACGCCGCCGGCTGGGATAATCCATCAGGATCAGCGAAACACGGTCGTCACCGGTTAGATTTCCAAGGCTGATATACTGCCGGTTGCCGCGGAAATCCGCATAGCCGATTGTGGTGTCGTCCAGCACGCGGAGAAAGCCTGGAGGGCCTCCGCGGAACTGCACATAGGGCCATCCTGTTTCAGAGATGGTCGCCTGATAGAACCCGTCCCGGGCGCGGATGAAACTTGCCTCATCGGGGCCGATCCGGTCGGCGGGGTCGGCCTGGTCGGAGAGGAATTCCGCATATTTCGGTGCCGAGCCCAGCCGCTCCTGATGCGCCAGAACCTTGGGTGTGAATGCGATCTCGGAAAATCTGCGGGCCATGCGGTCCTCCCTTCGATGCTTGATGTCCGATAGGATGGGCATTTTGGCCGAGGAAGGGAATGCCCCATGCCAAGAGGAGGGATCGCAGGGAGTTATAATTGGGGAACACCGCGATCTTCAAAAAAGGTGAGCCACCCCTCATGGCTTGATTGGCTGCGATCGCTTGGCGTGCTCATCACCATGCGTGTTGCGTCGAGCGCCTGTGGCGGCGGGAAGGGCGGTAACAGCCAATGAAGAAACCAATGGCGTGTCTTCTGGTTCGACGAAGGAGCCTGTGTGCCGCGCGGGTCTGAGCATCTGGGCTATGTTTGTTTCTGAGCTTCTGTTCACTCCCCAGACGAAGGCGAAAGGCGTCCCGGGCGCCGATTACTCTGACCGCCGAACACTCATGGCTCGGCCCATGATAAGAATGACAAGCTTTGTGAACTGGATGAGGTAAGGAATGAGTTAGAAAGATGGAAAGCAGGTTCGCCTGATGACCTACTGTTATTGCGCAACGCGAATTGGTGAGAAAAACCTCAAACTGCCATGACGAAGTATGCTTCTCTTGCCTGCCTCATCTGCGCCTTCGGGATGCTGTGGCTACCTCTCGGTCAGCATCACTTTCTTTTCGAACATTGGATGAAGCTCGGCACCTTCATGGCGCCCTTTTTGCTGCTCATCGCGTTTGCATTCGGTCCGGCGCATGAGAGCTCGCCCGAGCTTAGCATTCGGCTTTTCTCCCTCTGGCTTCTGATCGCCTATATCGCTCACCAGTTTGAGGAGCATTGGGTTGATCTCTACGGTAGCATCTACGCCTTCAAACCCTTCTTGAATGCCATGCTGCTTGAACGGCTCGGCGGCGAGGATGGGGCATCGCCACCTCTCAGCGATGCGGGTGTCTTCGTAATCAACACGTCTCTCGTTTGGCTTGTCGCCGGGTTTGCAATCTGGCGTGGAGCATCGCATGTATTCCCGGCCTTGTGCATGGCTTCCATTGTTTTGGTGAACGCAATCAGCCATATCGGCGCGGCCGTCTCGGCGGGTGCGTACAATCCTGGCCTGCTCACGGCCGCGGTCGTCTTCATCCCATTGTCGATCTGGGTCTATGTGCGGCTTGTTCGCAGCGGAGCCGCTAGCGGTTTGGAGGCAGCTGCTAGCCTGCTCTGGGGCTTTTTGGGCCACGTTGTCATGATCCTGGGCATCATCGCATCCGGATGGTGGATGGTGGTGCCAGAGCTGCTGTTCTTTGCCGTGCTGATCGCGTGGTCCATCTCGCCTGTGTTCATATTCCGCAGCAAGCTTGGGTGAGGTAGGTAGACCCCCTTTCCGGACTGCTATGCTGCAGTCCAGGGGTTGAGAAAAATCGCCGAAGGCACTTCGCAGCCATTCGACTGATCGGCCAGATGGTCGCGATGTAGCGCCTCAAGTCTATGCTGATGATCTTGGCTTCTTGGAACGGTCGGACGACTTTGGTTTGGCTTGGCTCTTCGCCGACCCTCTAGCAATATCCGCTGTGCCAAGCGATCTGGGACAGATAGACACGGGCTTTAAATTGAGTGGGCTTTGCACGCGCGACAACCGAAGGGCGCGCAGTACTTTCTGTGCGATCTGATCTGTGAGAGTTGAGGTTTCTGGCCTAACTCTCGGCCTTAGTTTTACGCTTTTTCTTCTTTTTCCTCTTGCGCTTGGTGAGGTCCTCGAATTTCACCAATCCTTCGCCCGGGCTGTAGATATAGCGCTCACGGAACAGGAGTTTCCCGCTCGCATCGCGGCTGGTCCAGTCATAGCGCAGAGAGTTCTCGGCCCCGCGATAAGTATAGTCCAAGCGTCGGATCTTGATCCGGATCTTGCGCAGCTCTGGCCCGCTGGCGGTGTGTTCGATCGCCTCGAAATCGCGTCTCTCGCCACGGCTCCAGACACCCAAAGGAAAGATCACCTCGTCTTCGAAATGGCGGTCGGGCTGGTTGGCCCGGGAATCAAAGACCCGTCCGAGACCCTGGCCGTCCTGGCTGATGGCAAGGATCTGGCGCTTTGTGCCCTGGTTCTGTCTTTTGATCCGCTCATAGGCGAGAATTCGCTGGTCCGTACGCGGATTGGTCCAGGTGATCGGTCCGCGGATGAAGCGGTTGCGCCGGCGGCCGGAGACGGTATTGACCGTGGGGAAGGGGGTGCCGGGCTGTCGCTCGGCCCCGGCCCAGAGTTCGATCCCGATCTCGCGGGTCTTCGAGCGTTTCTTCTTCTTCTCTTTCGCCGCTCGGGCGCGTTTCTTTTCTTCCTCGGTGCCCGGCAGAAGCCCGGTGCCGCAGCCCGTCAAAGCGGCGCCGGAGAGGAGCAGGAAGAGCCGTCGGTCAAGTCTGCTGGTCATGCCTGTCTCTCCATCTTGTGCGCCACTCGGCCCGTTTCCACGAGGCCGGGAAGGGTCAGGGTCAACAGCGCCCCGCCCAGATCGCTGGCGGAAATTTCGACCTGGCCGCCATAGAGAAGCAGGATCTCGCGCACGATGGTCAGACCGAGGCCCGCGCCGGGTGTCGCCTCGTCGAGCCTGGTGCCGCGGGCGAAGATCTCATCGCGTTGCTCCGGTGCCACGCCTGGCCCGTCATCGGCCACGGCCACCACCAACCCGCCTTCGGCCAGCCAGGCGGTGACGCGGATCTGCGTTGCGGTCCATTTGCGCGCATTGTCGAGGACATTGCCAAGGATCTCGAAAAGATCGGACTCGTCGCCGAGAAATCTGAGTTCCGCTGGGATTTCGACCATTATCGCGACGTCGCGGGCCTGGAGCTCGGTCTGCATCGCAAACAGCAGATCCGCAACACAGGCCGCCACATCCACCCGCTGATTGGTCAGACCAGAGCTGCGACTGCGGCTGAGATGGCGGTTCAAATAGGCCTCGATCCGGTCGATCTGGCGACGCATGGTCTCGGCATCCTCGGCATTGGCGCCTATAGAGAGCTGCGAGAGCACCGCCAGAGGGGTTTTCACCGCATGGGCAAGATCGGCGGCCTCGCCCCGCCCGCGCTCGACCAGGCGTTCGACATGGTCCTGCAACGCGTCGAGTTCCTCGGCCACTGGGGCCAGTTCGCGCGGCCAGCGATCCTCTTGGCGCGGCAGGCCCTCGCGCATTCGCGCGACTTTGCGGCGCAACGCGTCGAGTGGTTTGAGACTGGTCTGCATCAGATAGAGTACCGCGACCACCAGACCGATGCCGAGGATCAGTTGAGCGATCACCACGGTGCGGCGGAACTGCCCGAGCGCCCGGTCGATCTCGGCAACGGGGCGGGCGACACTGTAGATTAAGGGCGGCGCGGCCTCGGCCAGCCGGACTTCGCGCGCCAAACCGCGCGAGCGGATGCCCGCTGGCCCGTCGAACGTGCCCACACTTCCGAGCGGCGCCTCTAGGATCTCAGCTACACCGGGACGGGCGGGACCGAGCGAGACCGATTGCGCCAGCACAAGCTCGCCTTGCCGCACCTGCCAGGCCCAGCCCGAGAACGGCCGGTTGAAGAGCGCACCCGAGAGCGTGCCGCTGACCCGGATCGCTCCATCCTCGCCGGGCCGCGCGATTGAGACCAGATGGATCAGGTGATCGCCGAGCCCTGAGTCGAACCGGCTCTCCAGATGCTGCCGGAACAGGCTGACCAGCAAGAACCCCGAGACGATCAGCGCCAGACCGCACCAGATCGCAGCACCCAGGATCAGCCGGACCAGCAGCGAGTCACGGGACCACATACCCATGGCCCCGCTGTGTCTTGATCAAAGCGCTGCCGACCTTCTTGCGCAGCCTGGCCACCGTTGCCTCGATCACGTTGGAGTCGAGATTGAACGCCTGGTCATAAACATGCTCGGTCAATTCGGTCTTCGAGACCACCCGGCCCCGGTTCAGCGCCAGGTAGGTGAGCAGCCGGTATTCGTTCGGTGTCAGATCCAACGGCGCCCCGTCCCTGGTGACCGAGCGCAGTGACAGATCGATCTCGAAGGCGTCGACCGACAGGATCGAACTGGCTGAACCGTAGGAGCGTCGGATCAGGGCCTCGAGCCTTGCTTCCAGTTCCTCGGGCTGGAACGGTTTGGCGAGATAGTCATCCGCCCCGCGGCGCAGCCCCTGCACCTTGTCGCGCCAGGAATTTCTGGCGGTTAGGATCAGGACCGGCGTTGAGATTTTGCGTTCGCGCCACTCGCCCAGGATGGTCAAACCGTCCTTCTGCGGCAGGCCGAGATCGAGGATGATCGCGTCATATTCGCCGGACTCGCCCATGAATTCGGCATCCTCGCCGTTATCGGCGATATCGACCTTATAGCTGGCCCTCTGGAGCGACTGGCTGACCGCCCGGGCAAGGGCCGCATCGTCTTCGATTAGGAGCACGCGCATTTAATTCTCTTCGCCGTCGGATTCGTCCTCATCCGCGTCCAAATCTTCTGTGTCCCAGTCTTCCGCGTCCACGTCCTCCACATCTCCGTCTTCTGCGTCGTCCTTGGCGAAATTTTCATCGGCGAAATCGTCGTCTCCCGGTTCGGCAAAGGCATCATCCTCGTCATCCGCCTCCCCATCGCGATTGTCAGGAGCGGCGGCTATCCCGCGGCCGCCGAGATCTTCCTCGACATCGATCCAGGCCGCATCGTCGCCGAGGACCACCCGTTCAAGCGTTCCGGCATCGAAGGCGAAATCCATAACGCTGCCGCGCCAGGACAGGACATCGACCCGGAACACCATCCTGCACGGATCTTCCTCATGGTTCAAAAGCCGGATCGAGAGAAGATCGCCCTCGGAGATCTGCGGCACAAGGGCGATGCGCTCGCCTAGTTCAGTGAAGCCTGCGATCTGACCGTCGCACAGATCGGCAGCGGGCTCCGCAAGCACCGGCGAAACCATCGAGCCAACCAGCAGGGCAAGACTTGCGCGACGCATTTTTTCACTCTTCTCGCCGCGGTTAAGACCACAGCGAAGATGACGAGAGGCTGACGACGGGTTTCAGCCCCATGTCACTCTGCGTCGATTATGCGTCTCCCCATCATGTCACGGGCCGCCAAGGCCGAAGAAGCGGAGACTACCTGCATGGCGACAGTTCTAGATCAACGCCGCTCATCGGCGATCAAGCGCGCGTTCACCACGCGGCGGGTCGCCGCCGAGGATCTTCAGATCTTGCTGGGAGCCGAGGATCTGCCGGGCTATGGGTTTTTGCCCGGCGATCTCGCCTTGGCGCGGGTCGACCGGATCGGTCACCACACCAAGCTCGAGCGGGTCGATGGCCGCAAGGCGCGGCTGTTCGAGGGCGACGAGATTCTCTTGGCGCTCGGTGCGCGCTATGCGCCGGACCAATACGAGGCGCTGGTGCCCACTGCCTTCGGCCCCTGCCATCTGGCGGCGGCGGGGGGGATCGCCGGGCGGATTGTCGAGATCCACGACCGGATCATCCGGCCGACCGAGCTGACCTTGCTGGGTCTGTTCGGCAAATCCGCCGGACGACCGCTCAATCTCGATGACTATGCTCTACGCGCGCGTTTCGAGCCAGTGGCGATCCCGACCATCGGCATTGTTGGGACCGCTATGAATGCTGGCAAGACAACCTGCGCCGCAGCACTGATTCATGGGCTCACCCGGGCTGGTTACCGGGTCGGAGCGGTCAAGATGACCGGCACCGGAGCTGGGGGCGACTATTGGTACTACCGCGATGCCGGCGCGGCCGTGACGCTGGATTTCACCGATGCAGGCTTCGGATCGACCTATCTGGAGGATCCCGCCGAGATCGAGTCGGCGGCGCTGACCCTGCTCGACGAAGTACAGGCGGCGGCCTGCGATGTGGCGATTGTCGAGGTCTCGGACGGTCTGGCGCAGCCCGAGACCGAAGCATTGTTGAACCGCTCGAGCATGCTCGCACTGCTCCCAAGGCTGATCTTCGCGGCGCGCGAAAGCGCCGGGGCGGCCTTTGGTGTGGAGTGGTTGAAGCGCCGCGGCTTTGCGGTGGCCTGTGTCTCGGGCGCGATCACCCGCTCGCCGCTGGCGATGCGCGAACTGGGGCGGAAAGGGCCGGAATGCCTGTCCTTCGACAGGCTTTGCGAACCTGATGTGGCGCGGCGGATCGCAGGGCTTGAATGTGCCGACGCGCCAGGCGGCGCGGTCGAGATCGGGATGGAGTTGGCCTCTTGACGCTTCCAGGCATTCTCGGCACGGCCAAGCGGCGGCGCGTGATGGCTGTTCTGGTGCTGCTAGGGGCGGTGCAGGCCGGGCTCATGCTTGCCGCAGCCTTTGCCCTGGGCGGTTTTTTGGAGGTCTCCGAAGGGACCTCTGCTTGGCCATTGATCGCGCTGTTGCTGGGTCTCGGTGCTCTCTCATTGGTTGTACGGGCGATCGGACGGGCCGAGGCTGAACGTTTCGGCCTCGGCTATGTCGCCATCTGCCGGGTCCGTCTTCTCAAGGCCATCGTGCGTAATGGTGGCGAAGGCGGGCGGCATGGGCTTGCCATGACACGCATGATCACCGATCTGAGCTCGCTGAAAGGCTGGGTCGGGATCGGTATTGCAGGCGGAGCCACCCATGCGGCTATGCTCACCGTGCTGGCGGTCGGTGCGGGCTCGCTGTCATCCAGCATTTTGCTAGCCTTGGGTTTGGCCGCGGGTCTCTCTGCCCTGATCGCGCTGGCTGTCTTCCGGCCGCTGAGACGGCGGATCCGGCAGGTCCGCTCGCGCCGCGGCGGCTTGGCCGGACGGGTCGGCGAGGCTCTGCTGACGGCGCCGACGATACGCAGTTTCGGCGGGCTCGACCGCGAAAAGGGGCATGTCTACCGCCTGTCGGAGCGTTTGAGCCGCGCCGCCGCCTGGCGCTACTTCTATGCCAGCCTGCTGCGCCATGGGCCGGATCTGGGATTTATCGCCGGTTTCGCCTTTCTGGGTCTTGCGGCCTTGCAAGCACCTGAAGCCGCTCTTTCCAGCCTTGCCCCGGGGTTGTTGATCCTCACAGCAGCGACCGGAGCGCTCCGCGCTTTGGCACGTTGCCTCGAATACTGGCTTAGCTACGAGGAGGGCCGCCGCCGCCTGACCGAGTTGCTCGCCGAAGCCGGGCCAAGTGCGGAACCTTGGCAATCGGAAGGTGCGTTGGCGGTGACGCTCGACAAGGCGCGGATTGGTCCCAGTGACAAACGCGTTAGTCTCGAGATCCCGGCGGGCGCCGTGGTCGAGATCGCCGCCGCCGCCGAGGCCACGGCCTTTCTGCGTACCATAGCTGGGCTGGATCGAGCCGCTTCCGGGCGCATCCGGCTGACCGACGCAGATGGCCTGGTGCGAAATGCGGCCCGGGTCTCGCGCGCGGCCGCCCTTGTCGCACCCGAGGTGCCACTGCGCCGGGGGAGCTTAGCCAGCAATCTCCAGGCCGGAATGGCGGGCGGGGAACGCGGCGAAAGGGTGGATCGGATTGCTGAGATCGCGCGGCTCTGCGATCTCTGGAACCAGGACCTCGATCCTGCCACAGCCCTCGCCACCCAGATCCCGGAGGCTGGGCGCGGTCTGCCCGCCTCGATCGCCGCCAGGATCAGACTTGCCCGGGCGGTGCTGAGCGAGCCGGGCATCCTGATCCTCGACGATCCGATCTTCGAGATCGACACTGCCGCCAGACTGGCGCTAAGCCGGGTCGCCAGCCGGCTGTCAGCGACCGTCTTGATCAGCGTCCATGGCAGCATGGCGCCGATCTCCACCAGCCATCGATTAGAGCACCGCCAGGCCCGCTATCGCCTCGCTGAAATCCAGGCTTCTCCAGATGGGCCGGTCCCGCTGCGCCAGGTGAGTTGACAGCGCTTTGGAGCAAACGCAGGTTGCTCGCTGTTATGGCGAGCTTATCCTCCCTGCCGCCCGGGTTCCTGGCCCATGGGCATGGAACGCGGGTCGAGACTCTATTCACCGGGCGCGGGCCGATCGCGATGCATCTCTCGCAACCCAGCCTGCGCGCGGCGGAGCGGGTGGTGATCGCCGCGCTGGCGGACGTCGGCCCGCGGCCCATCAGCGTCGTGGAACTGGAAGACCGGCTCCACGAGGCGGGGGTGCGGGTGGTGATCCGGGACCTCCAGGAGGCCCCCGCCAAGCTTCAGGACTGGGACATCCTGGAGCCCTCGGGGGAGGACCTCCAGTTCCGTGTGGAGCTGCTGCGCCGCTGGCTGGTGACCTACAAGCCCCTCCACCGGGTGCAGGAAGTGCTGAACCACCTGGAGCCGGTGGCCCAGAGTCTCTACGACGCCGCCCTCGGGCTCTACCGGAGCCAGAACCTCGACGGGGCGGTGGCGCCCCTGCTCCAGGCCGTCGGCCTCAACCCGAACCACCTCGGCGCCAACCAGCTCCTCGCCGACGTCCTCATCTCCCAGCAGCAGCTGCCGGAGG
>JBCDKL010000050.1:0-14349 GCA_038746695.1 Pseudomonadota bacterium
AGGATCGAAGGATCGGTGAAGAACCGGCCCCTATGCGCGAGGTTGAAGTTCTGCCGCACGCCATCGGTGCGGATCACAACCTGTTCATCGCTGAAGCCACGGATGTTCGGCTCCTGACTGATCCCGCGCGGGCCACCGGTGATAATCAGACCGGTGGTATCGCCCAGCAACTCCTCATAGGTCGAGGCGGAGCGGCGGCGCAGCTCGTCCGCGCCGATCACGCTAGCGGCATTTGGGGTCTCGAGCAGGGCGCGTTCGTCCCGCGCTCCGCCGAAGACGACGATCTCTTGCAGAACCGACGAGGCGCCCTCGATCTGCTGCGCCGATTGGGCCGCGACCTGCCCGCTTGAGCCTGCGATCAGGGCCAGCGCCGTGCCACCCATCAACGCCCGATAAAGATGAGAAGATGCCATTGTGAGGACCCCTGTTCCGCTTTCGTCTGATCCTGCAGACAGGGCTTCCGTGGCCGGATCTTGCGGTTAGGTGGCAGCCTACAACCGGGCCGAAGGTAAATTTCTGAGCAAAGCAGTCAAGAAAACTTTTCCAGCGCGATGAGGTGGTTATCGAACGCCACTCCGTGGCGCGCCAGCGGTTTGGCGGCCAGGTCTGGCGCCAGGGCGAAGAACCCGCCGATTCCGTCGGTCGCAAGCCAGCCCTCGGGCGCAGTAGCAAGACCACAGACATCCGGGCGGCGCCAGAGAGCGGGAGGCCCGCCCTCGATATTCCAGGCCATCACCTGCCCGCCGCGGGGCGAGGTGATCGCCGCGCGTACGCCGGATGGGTCGAATGCTACGCTGCCAGCGTAGCCCTGCATCCGCGCGAGCTGATGCGGCTCGGCCTCGGCAATCAACAGGCCGGGCGCGCCAAGGCTGTGGAAGGCCAGGAGTGGCACGCCATCCTCTGGATCGCCCTGCCATTGCATCGCCACCGCAACCAGGCCGGATTGCGCCACCGCCAGATGGCGCATCGAGTTGAGCCTCAACTCAGCCTCTGGCCCTACTTGGTCGATCAAAGCGCCATCGACAGTGCTGAGATAGCTCAGATTAGGCGCCATCTCGGGCAGATTGAGCTTCTCGCGTCCGCTGGCCGGATGGGTGCGGATGCCGCCATTGGCGACAACCAGGGCCGCACCATCGGGCAACAGCGCCATGTCATGCGGCCCGATCCCGCCCGAGGAGATCTCGCCCAGCCGGCGATACCCGTCGGAGGCGTCCCAAATCCCGACCCTGCCCGCACCGGTCTCATAGGCGTTCTCGGTGGTGTAGAGCAGGCCGCCATCCGCCGAAAACACGCCATGGCCATAGAAATGCCGTCCCTCGGGCGCCGTCAGCTTGGCAATCGCAGCGCCATCGGTGCAGCGGATTACCAAAGCAAATGTGCCCGGCCGCCGGGCAAAGGCCACCGCTTCGGCTCGATAGGGATGGGCCGCAGCGGCATGGCCCCTGCCGGGCAGCGGAAGGGAGAAGACCGTCTCTCCGCTGCGGCGCAGTCCCAGCAAGGTGAAGTGCCCAGTCTCGGGAGTCTTGGCGGCGGCCAGCAAATCCGGCGCCCCGGCCTCGGCCCAGCTCAGCGCGGGTGCCAACGAAGGTGCCGCGGCCGCAGTGAGCAGAAAGCGCCGCCGGCTCAGCATCGTTCAGTCGCCATCGGCGGAGTTGAAGCCCTCGGCGATGCCCAACCCCGGCCCCACAGTGGCCCGAAGGGCGTTATTGAGGCCGGTCACTTTCTGGCCGAGGATCTCGACCTTCAATTGGTCGGAGACCAGCACCTCTGGCAGCATCCCAATGGCGCGCAGATCTGCGAGCGAGTCCTCGACCGCTGCCAGCGCCGCCTCGATTTGGCCAACCGCTTCGGAGGAGAGCTCCGGCCCGAAGATCGTCAGCGCCGCGCTGCCGACTGCTTGAGTGTTGAGCGCGATCTGCTGGAGCGACCGTCCAGAGCGCCGCGCCTCGGCCACCCTTGGCTTGGGTTTCTGGAACGAGCCGAGTGGCACGGTGATCCGTGTTTTGATCGTCTCATCCAGCGACCCTGTCAGACTGGCGAACAGCCTTAGGGAGACCTCGTCCGCCGCCAGATACGTGTCGTTGCCGGGCGCCCCGGCGGTGCTGACCCGCGTGCCCCAAGGACCGGCCCAGCTGGCTGCGATCTCATCGGCCAGCCGGTCGAGATCGACCGCCACTGCAGCGACATAGCGGCAGCGATAGGGATCGGTAAGCGGGATCGCGCCGTCATCGTTAAAGAGCAGCCGCTCAAGCGCATAAAAGCCGCGCGAGGCGACCGAGCCGTTGCCGAAGGCGGACGGATCGTCAAGCGGCAGATTTTGCGATTTCAGCGCCCGCGAGACGGTCCGACCTGTGGTACCCCGGCTGTCGGGCCAGAATGCGATCTGCAACGCGCGGTCCTCATCCTCCAGCGGGCCGAACCGCATCGGGTGGAGCGCCATCCACGCATCCCAGGCTGCATGGAAGCGGGTCTGCAAAACCTCGGCATCGATTGCCTCGCATGCCGCAGGCGCTGCCCCGCGCAGCGCTTCGGTCGCCGCGGCGAACCCAGCACTTGCCGAGGTGACCTGCGCCAGCGTCCGCTCGGCCACGGCCTGGTGGTCGGGTGCGGCCAGCGCAAGCGAGGGCGTCAGGATCGCGGCTAGGAAGAGACGACGGATCATCAGAGGGACTCCAAAAAGCGGATCAGCGCCGCACGGTCATCGGGCGGCATTGAGACAACCCGTTGCTTCGCAGTCTCCGCCTCGCCGCCATGCCAAAGGATGGCTTCCAGAAGCGAACGGGCGCGGCCGTCATGCAGGAACTCGGTATGGCCCGAGACCGCCTCGGTCAGGCCGATACCCCAAAGCGGCGGGGTGCGCCACTCGCGCCCCGAGGCCACGCCCTCCGGCATGCCATCGGCCAGCCCTTCGCCCATGTCGTGCAAGAGCATATCCGTGTAGGGCCAGATCAGCTGGAAGCTTTGCTCGGGCTGCCCATCCAGACGATGTGTGACGAATTTCGGCGTGTGGCATGAGGCGCAGCCGGCCCCGTGAAATACTTCCTTGCCGGCCAAGACCTCAGGATCGCCAGTGTCGCGTCGAGCGGGGACCGCCAGATTGCGGGCGTAGAATGTCACGACATCCAGCGCCGGATCCTCCACTTCAACCGGTGAACCGCTATGGGGCGCGCCGCGGCAACGGTTTTGAGCGGCAGTGCAATCGCCCCAATCCTCCGGGAACAGCGTGGTCGAGAGCCCCATATCGCCAGAAAAAGCGCCAGCGGATTGGGAGCGCAAGGTTGGCTTTCTCGCCTTTAATCCGAAACGCCCCAGCATCGGACGGTCGAATTCCCGCGACCAAACAATGCTCGGCCGTCCGGAGATACCGTCGCCATCCGCATCCTCGGGATCGGCATTCGCCAGAATGTCGGCCGCCGGGATAGCTTCCAGCAGCCCGAGCCCGATCATCTGCGGCGCGATACGTGGTGAGAGCATGGTGTCCGCGGAAAGCGTCGAGCCGTCGATCAGGTTGGCCTGCCAGGTCGGGCGGCGCAGAACTGCCACATCGCCGCCTGACAGCTGCACTTCGAACTCTTCCCATATGACACCCAGGCGGTGCTCGGCCGGCACCCCAGCGGTCGAGAAATCCTGCAATTGCCCGCCATAGACCGGGTGCGGCTGCACCGCATGGCTGCCAGGGATCGGTCCCGGCTCACCACCGGGAAGCCCGATTTTCAGCAGCAGCGAGACAGCATTGTCCTCCGGTCCGTTCGGCGTGTGACCGCGCCCGTCCTTCAGATGGCAACGCTGGCACGAGCGGGCGTTGTAAAGCGGGCCGAGCCCGTCGGAAGCTTTGGTCGATGCGGGCGACGACACCCACAGCTTCTTGAAAAGCCCATTCCCGACTTTGAAATCCAGCTCGCGCTCGAACGGCATATTTGCCGAGGCGCTGGAGAAGGCATGGGTGTTGAGATAACCGAACCGAGTTGCAGCACCCGCAGGCCGGTCCTCGAAAGCTTCGGGCGCAGAGAAATCCGTGGGCGGGCGCAGGACTTTGGCAATCCGTGCGGCCTCCGCCTCGGTCCGCGGCACAATGGGGAGGTGCGGGTCATCGGCAATCTCGGCATTGGATACCTGTCCCGCGCTGGCCTGAAGACACAGCCCGCCGGCGAGACAGATTGCCTTGATTGAATGCCGCAGCATGGAGACTCCTCTTGCTAAGTGGTCTCACCCACCGTATCAAAACCTACTGAAAGACTCAGGGACATAGCCACCGGCCTTTGCGTCGCAGCTCGGAACCCTGACTGTTTCTCCGAAGGCGCATTTATGACCATACATGCTCGCCAAGTGGCTTTTGACCAGTCTCCCGAACTCGATTCTGGAGGGCGGGAAGTCCTGAACCAGATTCGCCTCGCGGCGATGGAATGCCGACTGGCACGCAAACCCAACCCCGAATCGATCTGTGCGCTGCGACATAAGGGCGAGGTTCTCTCGGCTGAGGCGCATCTTTCGGCGTTGCTCCGCCTGTTGCCGGTTGCGATGAACCGCCGCGTGACATTCCTCCGACCCGGGGTCGAGGATCGCAGTTTCGACGAGAAATGGCTGTTGCGGCTGTTGCATTCGGTGCGGACAGATGACACGGACAGCCTTGTTTTCGGCCTGGCGTCGCGGATTCCGCGCCATTTTCATGCGCCGATCCAGTTTCTAGCCAAGGGATGTGCAGATATATTTTCACAGCCATCTTGACATTCTTACCTTAGAACTATTCTAAAGAGCGTGAGCCAGCCAGCCGCGAACGCTCTTTTGCGTCCTTAAGCCAGCCAGCTCACCCTTTGGCAACGACTCTTGGCAGAGATATCGAGGACAGTAATGCAGAAACTCGCGACAGAACTCGACGCGGCAGCGCTCGAAAAAATAGTCGATGGCCTGAACCAGGCCGTTGCGGAAACCGCAGTCGCCACGATGAAGGCGCAAAACTACCATTGGAACGTGACCGGCATGGCGTTTGGCCCTCTGCACGAACTGTTCCAGAAGATCTATGAGGATCATTTCGAGGCGCAGGACGATATGGCCGAGCGGATCAAGGCGCTCGACGGCCATGCCGAGGGCCGACTCTCGGGCATGCTCGAGCGTTCTAAGATTTCGGAGTGCGACGGCGTGTTGCCGGCGGAAAGCATGGTTGCCAATCTGGCAGACGATCAGCAGACCTTGGCGGGGACGATGGCCGGTCTCGCGGATATCGCCGAAAAGAACGGCGATATGCTGACCCAAGATATGGCGATCGGCCGCGGCCGGACCCATGAAAAATTTGCCTGGCTGCTCCGCGCTCACCTGAAGTGACAGCCGGTTAAGAGCCTCTCTGCCTTGCCTCCGGCGATTCTATCGTCGGAGGCGCAGACAAAACCCTACAAATCAGCCCACAAGTGTCAGTTCATCCAATGGACAGGCCACGTCCTTTTTCGCGCATTTGCGGCGATAGGCGATGATCCAGCCCTTGAACTTGCCGCCGAGGCTCTGCTGCTGGGCGACCAGCATGGCAAGAAAACGTCTTTGCGCTTTCTTGCCGCTGGTCTTCTTCCAAGCGCTTTTCTGCGCCTTGGTCATGGAACATCCGATGCAGTGGCCCTTCATCTTGTGTTTGCAAACATCGATGCAGGGAGAAGGGATTTTGCTCATTCACGGATCCGCTGGCTAAGGCCAGCCCAGAGAACGGGCCGGCGGCTGGCATGGTGGCGTTACTCGAAAACAGCCGATGGGTTGTCGAGACTGTCCGAACCCTCGAAGGCGATCGGCTGCAGCGACAGGGCCGAGACGGCCCGCTCGATATCGCGGGTCTGGGCGACCAGCGCATCGATCGCCGTTTGGATCAACGCAGCACCCGCCTCGTTGCCGGGGGCAAGCATCTGATCATAAGAGGTGCCGGCCTCTGCAGTGGTCTTGATCGCGCCAAGTGCTGCCATGGTGGAATCCAGGCTACCCGTGAGGCGCATGCCTGTCTCGGCATCTGCGGCACTCACCAGATCGGCCAGCGAAGCACCCTCGACCACCGATCCGTCAATCCGCACATAGCGCCCGTGATAGACGTTCCGGATGCCCAGCCCGTCATAGAAATGGCTGTTATGGGTATTGTCCGAGAAGCAATCATGCTCCTCCTCCGGATCGTTCAGCAGCAGACCAAGCTTCATCCGCTCGCCTGCCTGTTCTCCATAGGAGAGGCTGCCCATCCCAGTCAGAATGGTGATGATGCCGCCATCTTCGCCCTTCGCGGTTAGCTCCTTGCGCGCGTCGCCGCCCGGAGCCCAGGCCGCCGCCATCCATTCCAGATCCGAGATCATGAGATCGGTGGCCGTTTTCAGATACTCCGCCCGGCGCTTGCAATTGCCGTTGGTGCAGTCGGAAAGGCTGAAATCGGTCGCTGGACGATTTCCCGCCCCCGGTCCGGTGCCGTTCAGATCCTGGCCCCAGAGCAGGAATTCGATCGCGTGGTAACCGGTGGTGACATTGGCCTCGATCTCGTCGAGCTCATGCAATTCCTCAATCAAGGCAGGGGTGATCGAGGCTGCATCCAGCGTGGCACCCGACACGGTGAAGCTGGCATTCGCCACAATGTTGAGCGCGCCATAGGGGTTCTCGTCAGTCGCGCCATCGCCATCGACATAATCGATCAGGCCCTCGTCCAGCGGCCAGGCATTCACCTTGCCTTCCCAATCATCAACGATCGCGTTGCCGAAGCGGTAAACTTCAGTCTGCTGGTAGGGAACGCGCGAGGCCAGCCAGGCTTCCTTCGCAGCCTCGAGAGTCGCGTCGCTCGGATTGGCGATCAATTCGTCGACGGCAGTGCCGAGCGTCTTGGCAGTCGCCAGGCTGTCGGCATACTTCGCCTCGGCAATCGCCATGTAATTGTCGATCACCGCCGATTTTTCTGCGGCTATCCCGTGGCTGGCAATGGCCAGAGCAGCCGCGCTGCCGAGAAGTAGTGTTTTCATCTGATGTCTCCTTGGTCCCTGTTAAGTCCTGGTTTTCAGTGCAAACGCGCCCGCCTGCCGGGCGGCGAGATGGAGCCTTTGTCTTTATAGTCCAACAGACTGCCCAACAGGGCCGCCCGTTCGAGCAGAAGCGCCAGCGCATTCTGCCGGACCACGTCGGATGCCTGCGAGGCTGCGCTTTCAGCGTCGCCGCTGGCCGCGCTGCGGACGATCCCAGCCAGCAGCAATTCATCGGCACCGATGCTAAGGCAATCGGTCTCTTGCCGGGTCAAATCGCGCCGCTGACCCTCAGTCAGCGCATCAAGGAAGAGCTCAAACGCCCTCAGCAGCCGTTTGGTGCCGATCCGGCCAAGCTTGGGGGTCAGACTTGCCTGCATCCGGGCCCGCCCTTCGGAACCGTCGAGCATTCGCCTGAAGCCAGAGACGAAGTGGCGCTCTGCCGCGCTCACATCCGAGAGCTGCCGCTCGATGCTGCGGCTGACGGTTTGCGATCTGTCCAAGAGGCGTTTGGTCATCTGGTCGGGATCACCTCATACACCCGGAAGTCCGCAAAGGATCACGCTAACAGCCTTGCCCGTAGATGCAGTTTTGCCACTGCCCCGCCATGCCGCTACGAGCGAACGCGCATGCGATTTGGGCTGTATGGATCTTCGCTGTCTCGGCATATGTCGGTGCTGCGGTCCCTGGCGGTTCGTCTGCACCCGAGGGTCTGCCGCACAATTTTGTCGACCCCTTTGGCACAGATCTGTCACTGTTGTCGTTCACGCACTGATGTCTCAGCGTTTGGCGGTCGGCAGTGCGTCACTCATGCAAACGTTATCAGACGGATTTTCCGCGGCAAACGATTCTCTTAGCGAATTCGTCGGGATTTGGTTCAATCGCGGCTGCGACCCTGCGACCGATGGCAGCGCCAAATGCCGCTCCGCTCACCTGAGGGCGAAGCGAATTGGGACGACGAGTTGGACCGGGGTCTGCGCCATGTCATCGGGAAACGGCGGAAGCTGTCCGAGGCGACCTACTATGGACAGTATCTCCTTGTCGAGCAGGTTATGGCCCGAGCTCTTGTTGAGGCTCGAAGCCATGATCCGCCCATCGGGCCCAATCCGAAGGTAGAGCCGTCCCACCCCTTCCTGGCGCCGGGATTGCGCACGGCGGGGATAGCGTTTCTTGCGCTCGATCAGCGCTGCGATCCGGCTGAGATAGTCTTGTTTTGCCCCGGGATTACCACCGCTTTGGGCGTTATCGCCGGCGCCGCTATTGCCAGTTTGGGTGGTCGAGCCGCCTTGTGCCGAGGCCGCCCCCGCTTCCGCGCTGCCTTGGCCGGAGGTATCAGTCTCGGCTTTGGGTTTTCGCGGCTGCTCATTGGCTTTCGGCTGGGCTGCAGCGGTTTTGGTTTTCTTCGGCTTCGGTTCGGCCTTCTTCTTCGGCTGGGCCGGTTTCGGCTTGGCAGCTTGCCTCGGCTCCGGTTTGAAGTCTTTCGGTACCGGTGGTTTCGTCATGGGCATCGGCACCGATGCCATCGGATCGGTATCCGTTGCATCGACGGTTTCGGCCGGTGTCTCCGGCGGGGTCTCGGCGCGCTCGGTTTCCGTGGGTTCGGGCTCGGCCGCCTTTACCTGCTCCGGTTGCAGTGGAGGAGGCGTGTCGACCGGTGCCGCTTCGACAAGCGGAAGCGGCTCAGGGGTCACGGTTTCCAGCGGCACGACCGGCTCCGGTGTGGCGATCGGCACCGCCTCGGCGGTCACCGCCGTTTCTGTCACCGGGTTCGTCTGGGCAGCTTCGACCGGCACGGGGGGCGGCGCAGTTTCAGCCTGCTCGACCGCCTGCACCTGGTCGGGTGTGGTTTCGGTGACCTCGGAGGCCGTGCTGTCGGTCACCGCATCCGGCTCGGCCTGGTTTACGGTATCGGCTGCGATTTCGTCTGCCACAGTTGTGTCGACCTCGTCGGCTGTCTCAGCCGACACCTGATCCGCGGTCTCGGGTGACGCCTCCGCCGCGCCTTCGGCACGTTCGGCATCCACGCTGCCGATCACGCCGCCCGCAACCCCCATCGACACTTCAAGACCGCCAATCCCGGCACCGATCGAGCCGGAAGTGACACTGGTCCAGAACATGCCGATGCCAAGGAGCAGATGCAGGCCGAGCGCCACCACGAGCGCCAAGCCCAGGGTCGACAGGCGCGGGCTGGTCATTCTTCAGCCCCCGTGGAGGCCAGGGCAGAACTCGTCCCCGGCACCGTCATCAACTTGATCGACTCGATGCCTGCGAGACGCAGCCGCTCGATCAGCGCCACGACCGCGCGCGCCTCGGCCCGTCCATCGCTTTTGATCCGCACTTGGTCTTGATCGGAATCCTCAATCTGCGCCAGGACCGCATCGGCTGCCATCACCTCTCCGTTCAGCGCCAATTGCCCTTCGGGTCCGATCGAGATCAGAAACTCCTCGGCCGGCGGCTGACCTTCGCTGAGCGATTTCGGCGGCAGGATCTCGAACGGATCCCCAGCCGAGAGCCGGCCCATCACCATAAAGAAGATCAGCAGAAGAAAGACGATATTGATCAGCGGGAGGATCCGTTCCTCCTCGTCCATCCGCTTGCGAGGTTTAGACAGGCGGCGCATCGCTCAGCGTCCCGGCATCAGGGCGATATCGGTCGCCCCGGCCTCGGCCAGACGGTCCAGAAGATCGACCATGCGCTGCATCTCGACTGCATCGGCCGGGCGCACCAGCACCCGCTGATCAGGTTTCTGGGTCAAGCGTTCTGCTATCCGCGTGCCCAAATCCTGCAGGCTCATCTGCTCGCCCGAAAGCCGCGGCCCAGTTTCGGTCAGATCGACCAGCAGCGCTCCTTCGACGCCCGAGGCCACGCCCTGCCCACCCGCCGAGGACAGTTTGATCGACCGCCAATCGAGAAAGCTCGACGCCAGCATGAAAAACACCAGCAAGATAAAGACCACGTCGATCAGCGGCGTCATCGAGATCCTGAGCCGCCGCTTCGGTCTATTCCCCAGCAGGAACGGGGCGGAAGGCAGCGCTGCCATGGCCCGTGCTCCTCGATTCAGGGACAAGATCGTGATCCGGCGCGTTGGGATCGGCTGAGAACAGCCCGGCGAGGCTGGTATCGATCAAATGCTCCAACCGTTCGATCCGACGCTCGAACGCGTTCACGATTGCGACGGTCGGGATGGCGACGGCGAGGCCGACCGCTGTGGTCAGCAGTGCCTCCCAGATGCCGCCCGACAGGATTGCCGGGTCGACTTGGCTTCCCGCCTCTTCCAACTGTGCGAAGGCCGCGATCATACCAAGCACTGTGCCGAAAAGGCCCAGCAGCGGCGACAAAGCTGCGATTACCTCGAGAGGACGCATCCACGAGCGCAGAGCCTCGACCGTTTCGGAGGCCCTGGCATAGCAGGCCTCGCGGATCTTGCTCTCGGCAATTCCCCGCGCCTGACCTTCCAGCGCCAGAGCCAGCACTGCGGTGGCTGCGCCACCGCTCTTCCGTGCGCTGTGGAAAGCCTCGGTCAGGCGCCCGGCGCGGACATGGGCGAGCGTCTCGCGGCAGGCGCGCTGCTCGCCCAGGCGGGCGGTAGAGAATTGCCAGATCTTGGCCAGCGAGATCGTTAAGGCAGCGACCGACAACGCGAGGAGGATGATGACCACAGGACCGCCCGCCGCGATCAGTTCACCTGCGGCCTCAAGCGCGGTGACCGCCTGCGCCGAAGGGCCGCTTGGAGCCTCATTAACGGCTGTGGGCAGGGCGGCAGAGAGATCGCCACTCTGCGCCAGCCCATCCGTCGCAACGGATTCGGTAGTGCCTGGGGCAGCCTCTGCCGCGGTTTGGTCTTCGGTGTCGGCCATTGCGGCCTCCTTAATTGATCAATTCGACAGGGCCGCGCGAGACGGTTTCGATCAGGCCCAGGCAATCGGATTTCGCAGCGCCCCCGGCGGTGCAGCTCAACACGTCATTGACCAGCACACGACCGATCCCCTCGCAGGTCAGGCCGTCTATGCCGAAGACCTTCACCGAGGTCTTCCCGGCACGCAGGGGCGCCATCTCGACCGCCAGACGCCGGGCGATGATCCCGTCGGGATCGAACATGACCAGATCGAGGGCGAGATTTTCGAAGGCGGTCTCGGTCTTGTTCTGGAGCAGGATATAGGCCTGGCAGGCGCTGCCTTCGGTCTCGAGCTTGTTAAGCTCGACCATGACTTTCACATCTTCGGCCAACACAGGCAGAGGGGCAAGCATGGCAAACGCCATGGCAACGGGTCTGATCTTCATGAGGCATTTCCGGCAAGGGCGAGGGGAGGCGCGGGCATCTCGACCGCGATCTCGGTGGCTGGCGCAAGATCGGCCAGCGCGGCCTCGAGAGCGACGACGCGGGCTTCGAGCTCGGCGATCCTGGCGGAGTCGCCGCGTCGCGAGGGTAGAACAAGAACTGGAACCTGTCCGGGTGTCACACGCTCAACACCTTTCGACAGCGCCCAAGAGAGACTGCCGAGAACAACGCCCGCCGCCGCGCGCAAGGGCGTGGCAAGCCCTGCAAGGCGCATGGCATAATTCCCTGCCGCCTCGCGGCTTTTGCTCTTCAGGGCGTCGATATGCAGAGGCGAAAGCGCTGCGATCCCCCATCCGAGAACGGTGATTGCCCCGAGCCAGATGATCACAGCAGCCACATCGCCAAGGAAAGCGAGACCAAAACCGGGCAAGAACACGAGAAGACGGGCCACGAGCTTCCAGCGTCGCCGCTCCAGCACTGGCTGGGCGAATGCCCGACGCCGCTTGGGATCGGTGACCGCCAAGTAGGCGAGACCGATCCCCGAGAGGATAAGCGCCAGAATGGTCAGCGGCCCGGTCATTCCGCAGGCTCCAGCACAATCTCGTCGCCCCGCTGATCAGAACGGCGGTGTTCGCCATCCTCGCGGCGCCCGAACGGATTAGGCTGCCAGAGCAGCACGGCCCCCAACGCCAGCAGCAAGAGATCGATGCTGATCACTTCGACCTGGCCGCCTGCCAGCGCGTCGCTCCATGCCGTGCCGCCGGTCAGGTGCCGGAGCAATGGCAGAGCCAAGCAGGAGACAGCGAAAACGACGCGGAAACGATCGGATGGATCCTGTGGACCGAGACCGACGAAAATCGCAGCGATAGCAGCAATCAAGAAGCCCATCGGCGTCCAGAATGTCGGGTCGCCCGCAGGCAGGGTCAGGAAAAACGCCGCCGCCGAGCCCAGCATGGCCAGAGGAAGCCCCCAAGCCGAAATCGTAATCGCCCAGGCAAAGCGCCGCCAAACCGCCTGATCCTCACGTCGCCGCACCCACATGTGCATGCCTGAGATCACGACATAGGACATGGCCGCACCCAGCGCGAGCCACGCAATCTTCGAGGTCAAACCAGCGAAATTCCCAAAATGCAGCGGTCCCATCAGGCTGACGACGGCGGACCCTGCCGAGGGCACTGTACAGAGAGCAGGCTTTTCGCCCAGGAAACTGCGGTCCGCCCCGCTAAACATAAGGGTCGTGCCGAGCAACGCGCCATTGTCCGGCGGATGGAACAGGGTGACCGTCGCCCCAGCCGTGCCATATCCCGCGATCGCCACGGAAACCGGTGGCGTACCGACCCGCTCGGTCGATTCTGCCAAGATGTAATCCAGGCTCGCCAGCGGCGCTGGTGTCTTGTCGGCTGGAGCCTCGATGCCAATGACCTGCTCGACCATCTCCTGCTGATCACCGCCGAACGCGACCATCGCCACGATCGGCAGGCCCAGCGAGATCGCAAAGCTGAAAAACGCTCCGGTAAAAGCCAGTAGGAACCCGAAAGGCAGGCTCCAAGTGGAGGCAAGCACATGGCGGTCACGGGCGCTCACCAGCCGCTGATTGCCCCGGGCCGGGAGGAAAGCGTCACGGATCAGATGGCGGTGCATCATCAGACCCGAAACCGAGGCGACCATGATCGCCAAGCCAAGAATGCCAGTAAGGATCAAGCCCCAGGGTGCAGGTACGTAGAGCTGCACATGGAGATCGATCAAGAACCGCTCCAGCGCGATCCGTCCGCCATCATCGCGGCGCATCTCGGAAGAGAACCCCTCCCATTGACGCAACGGTTCGCCAGTCTGGGGATCGAGGTAATAGAGTGCTCCGAATTCGTCGGATTCGCCAGTCGCGGGATTTTCGGCGTGGGTGTGGAGCGAAAGCCTGATCGCACCATCGGTTCGCTTGGATATCGAGATTTCTTCGAGAGCCCTCGGATCGGTCTCGCGCGCGATGTCACGTAGCGGGCGGTCAATCAGTTCGGTGATTCCATTGGCCGAGCGTGTGCCGCCCTGGCTCCAAACCCCGATCTCTTCGGCAAAAACCGCCACGGCTCCGGTAAGGACGACCACATAAAGCAGGACACCGAGGATCGTACCCGACCAGCCATGGATCGCAGTCAGACGCTTGGTTCTTGCCTGGTCGAGCGCGATCATCCCTCACCCCCCCATAAATGCCGATAGGATCAGCAGCGTCTGCGCGCCGATCAGCGCAGTCATGGTGATGATAGCCCGCCCAAGCCGCGCTTCGAGACAAGTATAGAAGAACAAAAGCGCCCAGATCGCCGGGAAAAGGACAATTGGAAAGGCCAGATGATCGATCCCGGCGCGGCCCTCGGGCAGGAAGAGGGGCATCGACGCCATCGACATAAGAGCCGCGATCAAAGTGGCTGGTCCGGCCAGCAGCCACCGCGTTAGCAATGGACGCGCCTCGGCCCACCGGGTGAGCCCGCCTATCGCGCCCTGACCAATCATGGCCGGGCCTCCGCAACGACGCAAGAAATCGACGTGACAAAGAAGGGAGCGACTGGTCCCGGCCCACGCATCGCGGTCAAAAAGAACGCCGTGCGCGGCATCCGGCAGATGTCGTCACTTATTCCAACCATGTCGCCTTCATCCGACTGAGCCTTTGGCGGGCTGTCCGAACGCGATACTCATCTCGATCAGATTGGCTGGCCGTTCTCGGCACTTTAACTCCTATGAACGAGCATTTCTGTCAACGAATTTCGTCGCAGCGCAGCATGCCCTGAAGGCGGCGATATGGGCGAATCCGTTCCTACTGGGCACTGATCTCGCGGCGATCAATGCGAAAACGGCGCGAGGGTTTTCTCGCGCCGTTTGGTTTGTTGGTGTGGGAGCCGGTTGGGTTATTTCCAGCCGGCCTCGTTGAAGATCTTCTGCGCGGCGGGCACGTTCTTGGCCACTTGGCTCAGATCCACATCGTCGGGCTTGAAGAAGCCCAGGCTCGCCACCGAGGGGCTCAGCGCCACGCCCGGCACGGCGGGGTATTCGTCATTGCCCGCCGAGAAATATTCCTGCGCCTGATCCGAGGCCAGATATTCCAGGAACTTCACCGCGTTC
>JBCDKL010000051.1:0-14325 GCA_038746695.1 Pseudomonadota bacterium
AGCGTCGCCCGCGCCGGGCGGCAGGCCGCAGAGTGACGCCCGGATCTCGACAGGCTTCTTTCCTCGCGGCATAGTACCTTCGAAAGCAGCGGGATTGCCCCTCTGCCCGTTCGGTTCTTTGTGGGCGCTCGGGTCGGAAGAGCAGTGACCGGGGATGATCACGCCCGGAAGTCAGGGCCTGAAACTAGGGGGAGGTGAGAGATGACCGAGAACGGAAGCAGCAATTCCATCAGCGGGCGCTGCCTGCTCCTGTCACTCGTGGCGTCGGGTTTGCCTGTTCTGATCGTCGCCGGGATTGGAAATTTCGAGGGGCTCGCGCTTTTGGGCCTGATGGTGATCTGGTTCGGCGCGGCATATCTCCTGGCCCGGAAATGCTCGGAGGACGAAGCCGGGTGGATGGCAAAAATCTTCGGTGAAGACAAACCGTCAGCGCCGTCCGAGGGTGATGGCATGGCTGCAGGCTGGCTCACCGAAACCCGTGTCTCCGACCGGCCCGAGCCTGCCAAGACCATGTCGAGCGCGAAGACATCCGGAGCGATCTCGCGCCTGACCGGCGAGCCAATGGATCATGGGGCACCGGCCCCAGCGGCGAAGCCCGCCCCTGCGCCAAAGCCCGCGCCGAAGCCGAAAGCGGCGCCTGCGCCGAAACCGGTCGAGGCAACACCGGCTCCCGCGCCGAAACCCGAACCTGAAGCGCCTAAACCCGCACCAGCTCCAGCCCCTGCTCCAGCGGACGAGGCTCCTACAGCGGTTCCCGTTGGTCAGAAGCCGAAAATGATGGAGGCGGCAAGGGCTGAAGGGCCCGATGATCTCAAGCAGATCAAAGGTGTCGGGCCTAAAATGGAGATCATGCTGAACGGCATGGGGATCTTCCATTTCGATCAGATTGCGGCGTGGTCCGATGCAGAACTCGCTTGGGTCGATGACAATCTGGAAGGGTTCAAGGGCCGCGCTAGCCGGGATGAGTGGATCGCTCAGGCCAAGGCACTCGCTGCTGATTGAAGACTGGTAGCGAGAGGGCGGCCCTGCCAGATGCCCTCAGCCCCAGCGACAGCGAAGCGGGCATAGAGTTCCTCACGAAACCAACCGCCCTCACGAACCCGGCGGATTGCCTCGCGGTGATGGGGGCTGCGATAGGCGAATTCCTGCATCGCGCGGTCGTCCTGCCAGATCGAGAAGGTGACTTGCTGCAGCCAAGGCACCTCGCCCATGCCGACTTTCATTAGGAGATGCTCTTCTTCGCGGATCGTTCCCTCAATGCCCGGCACATTGCTCCAAAAGCCGCTGAGCGCACGTTTATGCAGGGTTGCTCGGGTTAGAACTGCGATGGGGCTCGGCCGCTTGTCGCCCTCGGCCCGGAACGGGACCTTACCGTCCCACGCGCCGCGGGTGGACACAGGCGAGAGCAGCAGTGTTGCCGTCTCCTCCGCGTGACGGCGATAGCGGGCGAAGACCGAAGCCTCAGCCAGCCGCGTCCTGGCAATCGCCGCATCTGGCCAAACAGTCATCAGCGCGTAGACGGCGAGATTTGGAACCGGAGTGAATCCCTCGCCGGTGCCGGTTCCGAACATCTTGTGAAACTCGAGGTCCGGGAGCCGCGCCAAGGCCCGTCGAGCAAGGCCCATCTGCCCGAAAGCCCAAGCCTTCCCCAGGCCTGAGAATCGGTAGAGCGAGAGCGCGACGGTCTGCATTTGGCTACGGCCTCCCTGACAAGAGAAGGGCGGGGGAGTATAGCTCCCCCGCCCCGGTTTCGTCGCGAAGGGCGGGATCAGCCGCCGACTTCGCCGTCCCAGTTGGCAGGGGCAAAGTTGTGCTTCTCGGCCCAGCCATACCAATCATCGACCACCGGCCCGGTGAGCAGGATCCCGATCCCACCTGTCAGGGTGGTGAGAACCGCAAACCACCAGGCCCAGCGGTGGATCGATTCGATCGAGGCATTGAAGCCCATGCACCAGCGCCAGAAGAGAGCGCCCCGCTCGGCCGCAGTTCCGCGGTCGGTGATCTGTTCGATCTCGCGTTCGCCGCCGACCCGTGTCGTGGCCAGGATCGTCCCCGCATGCATTGCGAAGAGAACCGCCGAGCCGTAGAGGAACACGATCGAGAGCGCGTGGAAGGGATTGTAGAAAAGATTACCCCAGGCCAGCGAGAAGTTCTGAGTCCAGTCGAGATGGCTAAAGATGCCGTAGGGCACTGCTTCGGACCAGCTTCCCATCGCCAGCGGGCGGAACAGGCCGAGCACCAGGAAGAGCCAGATCGCAGAGGCGAAGGCCCAAGCTACATGGGTGCCCATGCCAAGCGCCAGGGCCCGCATATAGGTGCGGATCCACCAGCTGAGGACCGAGACGAGCAGGAAGAAACTGGCCAGGAGGAAGTAGCCGCCCTCGTTCCAGGGAATCAGCAGTTTCAGCCCATGCTCCTCAAGCGGCGGGTCTAGCGACAGCCAGAAGAGCTGCTTGAAGAACAGCCCAACCGACCAGTCGACCTGTATCCAGTACCAAAAGCCGACCATGGTGAACCAGAGCGTACCGGTGATGATCGCCAAAACGCCCCAGAAACCCAGATAGATCGGCCCGAATTGCGCATTGCCGAAATAGCCGACCCAGCTTGAGAAACTGGGGATGCCCCAGCGGTCACCGAAGGTCTCGTCGATCGCAACACCCATCTCCTTCGGCCCGCGGACCTGGGTCTGGGTGAAGATGTTCTGATATTCAAACATGTGTTCTCTCCTCCCTCAGAAGTCCGAGCCTTCAGGATCGGCGGGCCAGATCGGCAGCTCGCGCCACCACTCCCACCATTCCGGCCAGGAATCGGTCCAGAGCGTGCCAGTCACCAGCATGCAGAGCGCCGAGAAGAACCCAGCCCCCAGCGCCAGGAACAGGCCCAGGCGGTGGATCCCCAGCGTGCCGATGGAATAGCCGATCGTGTCACGGAAGAACGTATCCTCGTATTCCGGCGATTTGACCGGACCCGAGGAGGGGTTCACCGCCGAAAGGATCAGCGACCCGTGCAGCGCCAGCGCGAGACAGTTCGTGAAGAAGAACGTGATCGCGATCATATGCAGCGGGTTATAGTGAAAGGCCGCGTACCAGTAGCCGATATTGTTCACCCAATCGAGATGGCTCCATATCCCGTAGGGGAAGCCATGCCCCCAGGCGCCCATCCAGAGCGGACGGATCACCACCAGCGAGACATAGGCGAACACAGCGACCGAGAAGGCGAAGGGGACATGCAGGCCCATGCCCAATTTGCGGCTGATCTCGACTTGTCGCATGATCCAAGAGCCAAAAGCCCCGACCGCGCAAATCGTCACGATTTGCCATATCCCGCCTTCGGCCATCGGGGCGAGCGCCAAGCCATTGTCGATACTTGGCGGGTTAATCGAGAGGGTCCAGGGGTTCCAGGTGCCCCCCAAAGCCGCACCCCAGAGTATCAGCACCGTGCCGATAAAGCTGAAGAACAGTGTCGTGACACCGAAGAAGCCAACCCAGAACGGCCCGACCCAGAAGTCAAACAGGTCGCCGCCGATCAGTGTCCCCCCCCGCACACGATATTTCTTTTCGAAACTGAGCATTGCCATCGTTCAATCCTCCGGACGGGAGTGGTCCCGAGCCTCCATCGGCCATATCGTTAGGGTTTGACGGCGGGCGCGGGACGCCCGCCATCGTTTCGTGGATCGTCAGATCAGCCGGCGAACCAGTTGAACCGCTCGGTCGAGAGCAGCACCAAGTGGATCATCGCGGCCAGCGCGAACAGGAACACGCCTTGTGCAACCAGCACGCGGCGCGGGTCCCAGACGAGCCAAATCTTGTAGAATTTGCTCACATCGAACATCGCGTCACCCGATCAGTTTGGTTACGGCGTCGAGCACCGCATACCCTTCGTCCCCTGGAATCCAGGGGCGCCACAGCCACACCAGCAAGTGGGCCACAACGGCAACGGCGGTAAAGAGCGTGAGTCCACTCATGTAGACTTCATGAAACTCTTTGGCCTCGTTATCCGTCAGACCCGACCAGTGTACCTTGTCATCAGCCATCGAATTTCCTCCGGCTAATAGGCTTCTCGGCCCGTTACCGCACCAATCCCGTGCGGCGAGGATCGCCTTGGCGGGTCATCCGCCGCAGCACTCCGCCAGGGTTGCCCCCGCCGGAACTCGTCCCCCTTCTCAATGCATGAAAGCGAAGGGGATGATCGTGTTGGCCATCGAGCGCGCATTCTGGAGCACGCCAGGGCGCCGTCCCGCGCCGTCCCAGGGCAGCAGGCGCATCACGCAGGCCACGGCCAGGAACAGCGGAAAGCTGCAATAGAAGATCACCCGATAGTCACGCTCCTTCGCGCGTTTCAGCGGGCGCGGGGTCATCCCCTCGGTGACACTGGTCATCTGGTCTCCTCTCTCGTCAGCCCTTTGGGCCTTGCTTGGCGGGGTTGGGTCATGCGACCTCCCGCAATTCGGTCAGAACATCGGCAACGGTCTCGGCCGTGACTTCATCCGCGCCCAAGCGGCGGGCGGCGGCCTCGGCCGCGTCGCGCAGGCGCTTGGCGGCGGAAATGCGGGCGATCACAGGGTGACGGGCGACGGCGCGGTCCAGCGCTTCTTGCGCCGCGGCTTGCCAGGGCAGCGCTTTGAGGATCCGTGCAGGCGTTGCCGCGGCTTTGTCCATTTCGGTCGAGAGCGGCAGGATATGGAACAGCGCGTCGAACAGCGCGTTTGCCACTTCCTGGAGCATCCAGGTCGCCCCGGCATAGCCCATATAGGGCGTGCCGGTATGCCGCCGGATTGCCGTGCCGGGGAAGGAAATCGGGACATAGATGCTGCGCCCGCCTATCTCGGCGAGATACATCCGCTCGTTATAAGAGCCGAAGACGATCATCGGCGGGGTCTCGGCGAGGGCCTTTTTCACCGCCTCGTTATCGGTCTTCTCTCCCGGCCGGCGGGCAAAGCAGAAATGGCAGGGGAAGCCGAGATCTTCCTCGAGAAAGTTGCGTATCCCTCGGGCATAGGTCTCGCCGGCGACGATTCCGAAGCTGGCAGTGGCATAGAAATCCTGTGTGACCGAGCGCCAGAGATCCCAAAGCGGTTTGATCGTGGTGTGTTTCTCGCGTTCGATGAAGGGTTCGGGGTCGAGGCCCGTCAGTTCCCCCAATTTGCGCAGGAACGCCGTGGTCGAATGCAACCCGATCGGCGCCTGCAGATAGGGCCGGTCGAGCTCTTCACACAGCAACCGCCCGAATTCGCGATACATGCAGATATTCACATCGCCATTCACCAGGCGCCCGACATCGGCCAGATGCGATCCCAGCGGGAAGACCATGTTGATCTCGCAGCCGATCCCTTCGACCAGTCGCCGGATCTCGGCCAGATCGGAGGGCATGTTGAACTGGCCATATTGCGGCCCGATGATGTTGACCCGGGGTGGATCGCCTTCCTTGCGAGCGCGGGCCTTGGGCCGTTTGCCCGCCTTGATGCCGAATTCCTTGAAAAGCCAGAGCAGTGCGCGGTCCGCGCTTTGCCATTGATCCTCGTCGATCGTGCGCGGCAAGAAGCGTTTGATATTCGTGCCTTCGGGCGTCACGCCGCCGCCGATCATCTCGGCGATCGAGCCGGTGACCACCACGGCCGGTTCGTCCTTGCGCAGCGTGCCCCAGGCGCGTTTCATCGCGCCTTCAGTGCCGTCGCGGCCCAGTTCTTCCTCGGCAAGACCGGTCACCACGATGGGGAGTTCATGCGGCGGCAGCCCGTCAGTGTAGTGCAGGACCGAGGTCACGGGCAGGTTCTCGCACCCCACCGGGCCGTCGATGATCACCTGCAGGCCTTTGATCGCCGTGAAGGCATAGACCGAACCCCAATAGCCCCCGGCGCGGTCGAGATCGAGGATCATCATAGGACGCCCTCCCCGATCCCCTCGTCGAAATCCTTCGACTTGGCCTGCATCCGTTCCAGGTTGCGGGCGTATTTCTTGCGGAATTCGGGGCGGTGGCGAGGGGTCTCCTGCCAAATCCCCGCATTCTGGTCCTCGCCAGTGCCCTCGAAGAACGCGCGCATCCGGTCGAAGCGGGGTTTCGAGCCCATGGCGCCGTTTACCACCTGGGCCAGCGAGCCTGCCCCGGCCGGGCCCATCAGCGGGCGGGCCGAGATCAAATTGGTGAAGTAGAGAGCGGGCGTCGCGCTCTGTTTCGCATGCTGCACAACGGGCGTGGTGCCGATCGCGAGATCAGGCTGGAATTCGTCCACCGCAGCAGTGTCCTGCTCCAGCGAGGCACGGTAAGTGACCGTGATCCCATGCGCCTCAAGCCATTCGCGATCGGTCTTCGACCAATCGTTTTTCGGGCAGGCGGTGCCGACATAGCGCACATCCGCACCGCTCTCGATCAGAAGACGGGCGACCAGAAGCTCGGAACCTTCATAGCCTGACACCGTGATCCGTCCCTTGATCGGCGCCCCGGAGAGGGCAGCCCGCGCCGCGCCCCCAAAGGCATTCTGAGCGGCGGCAATCTTCTCTGCGGCGACGCCGCAAGTCTGGCCGATGGCAGCCAGCCAGTCATGGGTGCCCTCGGCGCCCACCGGGGCCGAGCCCAATACCGGGCGGCCAGCGGCGCTGAATTGCCGGATCGCATCGGTATAGAAGGGATGGATCGCCGCGACCGCCGCGCAGTCGAGCGCTGCATAGAGCTCGCGCCATTCCCGTGTGGGCACGACCGGTCCGGCGGCCAGACCCATGGGAGCCAGCATCTGGCCGATCACCATCGGGTCGGCGGGGAACATCTCGCCCAGCAAGGTGACAGTCGGCAGATCCGAAGCTCCCCCCTCAGGGGCGGCGACCGGCCCGGCCTCGGCCTCCTCGCGGGCGTATTTCAGCATGGCACCGGCCAGCACATCCTTCGCCTCGGCATGGGTCGGCACGCCAAAGCCCGGCACATCGATGCCGATGATGCGCACGCCGTTGATCTCGCGGGGCAGGAGTTGGAGCGGCACCCCGCTGGCGGTCGGCACGCAGAGACTGGTCACGACCACGGCATCGTATTTCTCGGGATCGGCCAGGGCGTGTACCGCCTCACGGATATCCTCGAACAATTTGCCGGTGACCAGGGTCTCGGAGTCGAAGGGGACATAGCCCACAGTCCGGCGCGCACCGTAGAAGTGAGATGTGAAAGTCAGCCCGTAAACACAGCATGCAGAACCAGAAAGCACGGTTGCTGTGCGCTTCATCCGCAAGCCGACACGCAGCGAGCCGAATGCCGGGCACATGCTTTGCGGTCTGTCATGCGGGCCTTGCGGATAGTCCTTCGCATACCGCTCGAGCAATTCGGATTTCCCAGCACCTTCCGCTGCGGCGCGCATCTGATCAGCGCCCGCGTGACAGCCGACACCATCGCCCGCGATCTTCGGTGGCGCGTCTGGCGGAGCCTGAGACGCCGCCGCGTCGAGCGCCTCGGCCGGTGTCTCGGCCAGCGTCTCCGTCAGTGGCGCCTGATCATCCATCATTGCGAACGCTCCGCCAGCAGGCGCAGCCGTTCCTCGGCCCGGGCGAGTGCGTCCAGGTCAAACATTGTCGTAGACCACTTCGAGCGAGGGTTTCGGCGTCCAGTCAAGGCCGCGCATATCGGCCTCTGAAGCTGGCTCCATCACAAAGCCGGTGCCTTCGCTTTCGCCATCGAACAGTTCCAGCAAGCCGTCGCCCGAAAGCGGAGAGGGCTGCTGTGGCGGGGCGATGGCAACCTGCTCGGCCAGGCCGGCGAAGAGGTCGCCCCATTGCCCGTCCGGTTTGCCGACAATCTCGTAATTCGCGGATTTACGGCGCAGATCGTCATCGGCGGGGATGGCGGCGAGGATGGGAATGCCGACTGCTTCTGCAAAAGCCTGCGCCTCGCCAGTCTTGTCGTCCTTGTTGACCACCAGGCCCGCGACGCCGACATTTCCGCCGAGCTTGCGGAAATACTCCACCGCCGAGCAGACATTGTTCGCGACATAAAGGCTTTGCAGGTCGTTCGAGCCGACCACGATCACCTTCTGGCACATGTCCCGCGCAATCGGCAGGCCGAAGCCGCCACAGACCACATCGCCGAGGAAATCGAGCAGCACATAATCGAAATCCCAATCGTGGAATCCCAATTGCTCCAGCGTCTCGAAGCCGTGGATGATGCCGCGCCCGCCGCAGCCGCGACCAACCTCGGGGCCGCCGAGCTCCATGGCATAGACGCCATCGCGCTTGAAGCAGACATCCGAAATGGTGAGCGTCTCGCCCGCCAGCTTCTTTTTGGTCGAGGTTTCGATGATGGTTGGGCAGGCCTTGCCGCCGAACAACAGGCTGGTCGTGTCTGATTTCGGGTCGCAGCCGATCAGCAGAACCCGCTTGCCCTGCTGGGCCATCATGTAGGAGAGATTGGAGAGCGTGAAGCTCTTCCCGATCCCACCTTTTCCATAGATTGCAATAATTTGCGTCTCTTTCTTGACTTCCCCAGTATGGACTGGATCGGGGCCGATCGCCGCTTCCTCGCGCAGCGATACGGCCTGGCCCGCCGCCAGCTTGATCGGTTCTTGGGCGCCATCGGCAGCAGGGCTCATGCCGCATTCCTCCAGTCGAGAGTCATCTTCAGGCAGTCGGCATCCTCGAAAGCCGTGCGATAGGCCCCGGCCGCGTCTTCGGGCCGGGCGGTGTGGGTTAAAAGTCCGTCAAGCGCGAGTGTGCCTTCGGCGGCCAGGCGGGTGACCGCTGCCATATCGGCCGCGCTCCATTCCGCCGCTATGCTCAGTTTCGCCTCGCGGATGAAAGCCATCGGGAAGGCAAAGCTCAGCCGTTCGGCATAGAACCCCGCCAGCAGGATCTCGCCGCCCTTGACAAGGCGGTGGATCAGGCTGTCGAGAATGCCGGCATCGCCGCTGACATCGCAGATCGCCCGATAATCGCGGCGCGGATCGTCTTCGGGGGAGATCACCGGATAGGGCGCGGAGCGGCGGGTGGGATTGGTCTCCCACACCACGGGCGCGCCCCCTTTGAGCAGTGTGAGCCGAGCAAGAAGCCGGCCCAGCACGCCATGGCCGATGATCAGCTCCGGCAGGGCGGCCGCGGTCTCAAGCGCGTGATGAGCGGTGGCGGCGAGCGCCAGCAGCACCGCTTCCGCCCCCAGGTCGCGCGGCACGGGCACCGCTTTCTCCGCAGGGATCACCACTCGCGAGGCAGTGCCCCCGAACAGCCCGCGCACTTCGCCATAGCAATCGGCCCCAGGCACGAAGACCCGCTGGCCGATATCCAGGCCCGATCCATCGGGTGCCGAGACGATCTCGCCAACTGATTCATAACCGGGAACAAGGGGATAGGCGAGGCCAGGGAAGGGCGGCATCTCGCCCGACCAGAGCAGCCGCTCGGTGCCGCTGCTGATCCCGCTCCACAGCATATCGACAACGACATCACCAGGTCCGAGATCGGTCAGAGGGAGCCTGCGCATGCTCAGAGCCTTAGGCTGGTCCAGCACTACGGCATGGGCTTGCATCGGCTCCTCCTTCGAATCCACGCTGGGTCGGGATTTCTTCTGATCACTCTAAACTGACACATGGCTATGTCAATTAATTCTGACACTTCTTCCTGTCGTGAAACTCATACAGCGTGGCATCCCGGCCCGCAGGGCTAGCGGGCGCGCGCGCTCATCACCTGAACCAGCATCGGTTTGGCGGTGCGGTGCTGGCGGATCCGGTCGAAGCCTGCCTCCTCCAGCATGCCGCGGAATGTCTCTGGCTGCCGGGCACGTCCGCCACCCATGGCGAGGAGGTAGAAGCCGAAATAAGCCGCTCCGACCCTTGCAACTCCGCCCGAACCGTCCATCGGCTCGGCAATGATCAAACGGCCGCCTGGGGACAGCGCGGCATGGGCTTTGCGGAGCAGCATGGCAGCGGTTTCGTCGGGATGGTCATAGAGCACCCGGATCAGCGAGATCGTCTCGGCCCCCAAAGGCAGGGGGTCGCTGTGAAAATCCACTCCCTGGGTGGCAATCCGGTCGGAAAACCCAGCCTTGGCAATCTTTTCCTTCGCGATCTCAGCGACTTCGGGCAGATCGAGCAGGGTGAGGTTCAGCCGTGGTAAACGGTGTGCAGCCCGGATCGCGAAAGCTCCGGCGCCGCCGCCCACATCCATGAGGTGATCGGTCCCGCCGAGACTCGCCGCGTCGATGATGTCATCGGACAGCATGCGCTGGCTGGCAGCCATCAGGTGTGAATACTCGCTGACATCCTCGGCGCCAAGGCCGCGGACCTCGCCGCCGCGGGCATAGGTCCAATACCGGTTCAGCTCCGCCCCCGCTCCCTGAGCGCGGAGCAGGCCCAACGGATCGGCCATATCGCGATAGAGCAGGTCGTGATGGTGGATCATCTCGGCCAGGCCCGGCGTCCCATGGACCGCGGCGCCCAATTGCCCCAACCCCCAACGCCCGGCCGAACGGCGAGCGGTCAGCCGCAACGCCTCAGCGGCTTGCAACAGGCGGGCCATCTCGGCCTCCGGCAGGCGGTTGGCCTCTGCCAGCGCGGCTGTCTCCTGCGGCCCTTCTGCCAATTGGGCGAAGAGATTGATATCGATACAGGCGCGCAGCACCTGGGAATAGACGAACCCGGCGCAAAGATCGAACAGTGCCCGGCTTTCGGCCCGAACCATCGGCCGGGTCAGAGGAAAGCGTGCGGCAAAGCGGTGAAAAGCGGGCAAAGCCAACATCTTGTCGCGCCAGCCAAGCACCCGGTCCCACAGAGAGAGCGGCGCTCTCGGCCCCGCCAGGGGGGCGGAGCCTGAGCCGTCAGGCAACGGCGGCGTCCGCCAGGCGTTTGGGCATCAGGCGTTTCGCCTCGGAATGGACCAAGGCTTTGAGTTCATCCTCGCCCGGGCAGGGCGGGATCGCCTCGAGCGCCGCTGCCACCAGCCCTTTCAGTCGGGCCAGAGTGCCCTCGATACCCAATTCCGATACGGCGTTTGGCCGGTCATGGGCCAGATCCTGGCCGACCGGTTTGCCAAGCTCGGCCTCATCCGCCACCGCATCGCGCAGATCATCGGCGACCTGATAGGCCTCGCCAAGGGAGTCGCCCAAGCCCCGCCAGGGGTTCGGATTTGCGCCCGCCGAGAACGCGCCCAGCACGCAAGCCGCGGTGAAGAGAGAGCCGGTCTTCTGCCGCTGATAGGTCTCGAGCACCGTCGCAGGTTCGCTCTCCCAGGCTTGACCTGCGCAGATTCCGCCCGGCATTCCCACCGACCGGCCGAGCGTCAGGACCAGAGGGCCCAGCCGTTCCGGCGCTTCGGTCACTGCCCGGCCCAGCGTCTCGAAGGCCATGACAATCAGCGCGTCCCCGGCCAGGACCGCCAGCGGTTCGCCATATTTGCGATGCACCGAAGGTTTGCCGCGCCGCGTCTCCGCATCGTCGAAACAAGGCAGATCGTCATGGATCAGCGAGGCGCAATGCATCATCTCGATCGACACCGCCGCCGCGTCCGAGAGCCCCGGCGCGTCTTCGTGACAGGCCCTTGCCACCGCGAGGCAAAGCCGTGGGCGTACCCAGGCGCCACCCGGCAGCAGCGCGTAGCGCAACGCCTCGGCGAGGCGCGGCGGTGCGCCCGGACCACCTGCCTGGCTCAGAGCCCGCTCCATCGCCCGTTCGATACGTGTCCGGGTGTCCATCGCCGCCTCCCCTAGCGCCTGGCGGTTGTCCGCCATAATTTACAACTGATCTGTCAATAAAACTGGACAATCACCTAGCGCCTGTCAATGCTGAACTGACAGACCCAAAAGGCAGATCATGCAAGAGCGCCCCGTCATCATTCTCGGCGCCGGGATCGGCGGGCTTTCCGCCGCGATCGACCTGGCCGCGCGCGGCGTGCCGGTAGAGCTTTATGAGGCCGCGGACTCTCCGGGCGGCAAGATGCGCCAGGTCGAGCTCGCGGGTCAGCGGCTGGATGCCGGGCCAACTGTCTTCACGATGCGCTGGATCTTCGATGCCCTGTTCGATGCGGCGGGCACGCGGTTCGACGATTGGGTGAGCCTGCGCCGGGCTGAGATCCTGGCGCGCCATGGCTGGGAGGATGGCGGCCGGCTGGATCTCTTCGCCGACGCGGCCCGCACTGAAGAGGCGATCGCTGCATTTTCCGGTCCGGGCGCCTTGCGGGGGTTTCGTCAGTTTCGGGCCGAGGCACGTGAGCTTTTCCAGGCGTTGAACCCCCGTTTCATCGAAGCCCCCCGCGCCGGCCCTCTGGCAATGGCGCGCCGCTTCCCGCCAGAGCTTGCGATGCGCCTGATGGCGTTGGGCCCGATGTCGACGCTCTGGCAACGGCTTGGGCGGCACTTTTCCGATCCGAGGCTGCGCCAGCTCTATGCCCGCTATGCCACCTATTGCGGATCCTCGCCCTTTCAGGCGCCGGGGCTGCTCTCGCTGGTTGCCCATGTCGAGGCCGAGGGCGTCTGGCTGATCCGTGGTGGGATGCATGCGCTGGCCCGCCAAATGGCCGTGCTCGCCCAGCGGCTCGGGGTCGATATCCATTATGGCTGCGCCGTGCGTCGGATCGAGGCCGAGAACGGGACTGCCAGCGCCATCCATCTGGCCGATGGCCGCCACCGCCCGGCAAGGGCCATCATCTTCAACGGCGACGCCCAAGCGCTGGCCACAGGGCTTCTAGGGGGGGAGACCCGTCGCGCCGTGCCACGGCTTTCGCCGGGCAAGCGCTCGCTCTCTGCCCTGGTCTGGAGCATGATCGCCAGCGCCGAGGGGATGCCGCTCTCGCGCCATACCGTGCTCTTTCCGGATGCTTATCGTCCGGAATTCGAGGCGATTTTCGGCCGGTCGCGTCTGCCTGAGCACCCCACCGTCTATATCTGCGCGCAAGACCGTGACGCCGCCGATGGTCCCGCCCCGCGCGGGCCGGAGCGGCTTCATATTCATGTCAACGCCCCGGCCAGCGGCGATGTCGCGCCCCTCAATCCCGAGGAGATCGAACGATGCACCCAAGCGATGACCAACCTCGCCGCACGGGCGGGCGTGAGCCTGACCCCGACAGTGATGCAGATCACCACGCCGGAGCGGTTCCATCACCTGTTCCCAGCAACCGGGGGCGCGCTCTACGGCCCGGCCAATCACGGACTTCTGGGCAGCTTCCGCCGGATGGGCGCGGCCAGCCGGGTGCCGGGGCTGTATCTGGCGGGGGGCAGCGTGCATCCGGGCCCGGGCGTGCCGATGGCGGCGATGTCAGGTCGACTGGCGGCGGCGCAATTGGCGCAGGATCTGGGTCTCGACTGGGACCGCGCTTCGACCAGAAAGTCCCGGAAGGAGGCTATCTCTGGTGGTATCTCGACGGGCTCTCGGACTGCGGGCGCTACGGCATAAGCGTCATCGCCTTTGTAGGCTCGGTATTTTCACCCTACTACTATTGGGCAGGGCGCAGAGATCCCGAAGACCATGTGGCGATCAATGTCGCGCTCTATGGGCCAGGCGTGGGCCGGTGGAGCATGACCGAGCGCGGCCGCCCCTCGCTCTGGCGCGATGCCACCCATTTCGCCGTCGGTGCCAGCCATATGTGCTGGGAGGGCGACGTCCTGACCCTGCAGATCAACGAACGCGCGGTGCCCCATCTCGGACGCATCCAAGGCCGGATCCGCCTGTGGCCCGAGCAGTTGACCGCGGATATCCATGACCTCGCGCCCGCTCATCACTGGCACCCTCATGCCCCGACAGCCCGTATCGAACTGGACTTCCAGCGCCCAGATCTGCGCTGGGAGGGCCATGGCTATCTCGATCAGAACTGGGGTGAGGAGCCAATCGAGAACGGCTTTCGCCGTTGGGATTGGCTTCGTGTGGAAGGCGATGGGACCGGAGATCCAGGGGCGGTGCTCTACGCTGGCATGCGTCGCGATGGCAGCCCGTTCGGTCTGGCGCTCGGCTTTCCCGGCGATGGCCGCACGGAGCCGATGGAGGTGCCGCCAACCCAACCGCTCGACCGTGGCCTGTGGCGCGTCGCCCGGTCGATACCTGCCGAGCCGGGTGCTACTCCGCGTGTACTTAAACGCTTTGAAGACAGCCCCTTCTATCTCCGCGCCCATGTCGAGACCCAGATCAAGGGCCGCTTAGTCCGTGCCATGCATGAGAGCCTCGACCTCGACCGGTTCCGTAACCCGGTGGTCAAACTGATGCTTCCCTTCCGGATGCCCCGCCGCCGATAAAGTGCTCAAATAGACCTCACCGGCAAGAGCCGCTGCTAAACACCGCCATCATATCGAATAACCCGCGCCGCCACCGCACCTCCCCTTGGGGTGGCCGGGTGGGGACGAGCGTTTTCGGAGAAAACGCGCAACAAGAGACGTATGCGGCGC
>JBCDKL010000052.1:0-14090 GCA_038746695.1 Pseudomonadota bacterium
CCGACAAGCTCGACGCGGCCACCCTTGCGCTGGAAGAGGCACTGGCCGAGGCTGAGGAGCGGCTCACCCTCCTGGCCGCAGCAGATGCCGCCAAAGAACGACTCGAAGCGGCGGCACTAGAGCAATCGAGCGCGTTCGATCGCGAAGCCGCCTTGCGCGCGCTGGCTGAACAGGAACTAAGTGCTGCCGAAGCGCAAACCCTGGAAGAACAGCAACGCGTCGCGCTCCTGACCGCCGAGGTGCAGGAACTGCAGAAACAGATCGCCGCCCTGGAACGCAGTCTCGACGCCTCGGAATCGCAAGACGCCGCGGATCAGATCCAGATCTCACAGTTGGGCGAGCGGCTGAATGCAGCGTTGGCCCGCCGTGTGGCGGTGGAGGCCGAGAATGCGGCGCTTGAAGCTGAGAATGCCGCGCTTCTCGCCGAACAGGTCGACCGGCTCGAGCAGCTCCGCTCGATCTTCCTCGAACGCGTTGAGACGGCCTTGAGCGGGCGTGAGGGAATACGGCGCGAAGGCGATCGTTTCGTCTTCCAATCGGAGATCCTGTTCGCTCCTGGCTCCGCCACGCTTGGCCCCGAAGGCCAGGCGGAGCTCACCAAGCTCGGCCGAGTCGTGCGCGAGGTCGCCAGCGACCTGCCGGAGGATGTGAACTGGATTCTCAGGATCGACGGCCATACCGACCGGCTCCCGCTCTCGGGCCAGGGCCGCTTCGCCAATAATTGGGAGCTTAGCCAGGCAAGGGCGCTCTCAGTCGTGACATATCTGATCTCCCAACAGGGAGTTCCGCCAGATCGGCTTGCGGCGACCGGATTCGGTGAGTACCAGCCGATTGCGTTCGGTGAAAGCCCCGCGGCCCTGGCTCGCAACCGGCGGATCGAGTTCAAGTTCACCGAGCGCTGAAACTTGTCCGTTTTGCAGCCAAATCGCGCGTGCTAGCGCACGCAAGTCTTTGTTACCCCACCCCCACCCCCGATCACCACCAGGTGTGACACGGATGTGTCACACCTGGTGGTGATCGGGGGTGGGGGTGGGGACAATCATGTCTTGTCCGCGGAACGCGGATGCGATTTGGCGCGGTTAGCGCCCTTAACGCTTGGCGAATAGCCGGATCGCTTCGAGGATGCGTGCGAATGCCGCCTCAGCGCGCCGCGACCTGTGACGGGCTCGAAGCCACATATGGGGCAAACCAGCCTCGATCACCGCCTCGCCTCTTCCACCCGCTGCTCTGAGATTCGCCGCATAGGCTCCAGCATCGTCTGCGAGCGGGTCGATCTCGGCAGCCGAGAGGAATGCCGGAGCGATCCCGCTCCAGTCCTCCGCCAGCAGTGGGGCAAAGCTAGGATCGTTCTGGGGCAAAGTCCCGCCAGCACGGATCTCCTGGCAGGCCATCACCTCTGCAGTGGTGAGGAGCGGTGCCTCCGCTTCTCGGCGATAGGATGGGAGATCATGTGCAAGCCCGCCGAGTGCCGGATAGATCAGCACCTGTCCCCGCAGCCGTTCCTCTCCGCGCAGCGCCCAGGCGACCGCCGCTGCGAGCATTCCGCCCGCGCTGTCGCCGCAGAGGATCAGCGGGCCTGTCATCGCCATTGCCGCCGACAGAGCATCCTCGAACCCTGCCGGATGGCGGTGCTCGGGCGCCAGACGGTAGTCGAGCGCGGTCACTTGGCAGCCGGTTTCCACTGCGATTTCCACAGCCACATCGTCGTGGCTGTCGAGCCCGCCCAAGCAGAAACCGCCGCCATGGAGGAACAACACCCGCACCGCGCTCTCCGAGCCATAGATCCGGCAGGGCCGCCCGGCCAGCCGACCGTCTGCAACTGCCAGACCTTCGGGCCGCTTCGCCCTGAAATGCGCCGCCATCGCATCATAGCGCCGGCGTTGCTCGGCCATCGGCAGATCATGCGCATCTTCGGGATAGAACCGCCCCACTTCGGCGATGAAGTCGAGGATCTCGGGGTCTGTGATGGGGGTCGACATCGGCGGCACCTCTCGGCAGGTTCGAGGCGACGCTAGGAGAAGATGGGAACAGGCGCCATGGCCAATATCGAGGAGACGCGCTGGATCGCGTTGCCGGATGGCACGCGGCTCGCGGCCCGGATCTGGTGGCCCGAGGCCGAAACTGCCGGCGACGGCCCTTATCCGGCGGTGCTCGAATATCTCCCCTATCGCCGCCGCGACGGAACGGCGGAGCGCGATGAAGCCACATATCCCGCCTTCGCCGCCGCCGGGATCGTCGGCATCCGGGTCGATAGCCGGGGGCAGGGTGATTCCGAGGGTTTCTTCGACGATGAGTACTCGCCGCAGGAACTGGCCGATTGCTGTGATGTGATCGCCTGGATCGCGGCACAGGATTGGTCGAACGGAGCCGTGGGGATGATGGGCATCTCCTGGGGTGGGTTCAACGGGCTGCAAGTGGCGGCGATGCGCCCGCCGGCTCTGAAGGCCGTGATCTCGATCGCGTCCTCCGCAGATCGATATGCCGACGATATCCATTTCAAGGGCGGCTGCCTGCTGGGCGCCAAGATCGCCTGGGCCGGGACAATGCTCAGCTACACCTCCCGCCCGCCTGATCCCGAGAGCGCGGGCCCCGGCTGGCGCGAGATATGGCGCCGCAGGCTCGAAGCGATGCCCGCGATCCTCGACACCTGGCTCAGCCGTCAGCGGCGCGATGAGTATTGGCGGCACGGGTCGATCTGCGAGGATTGGGGCGCGATCCAATGCCCCGTCTTTGCGATCTCCGGCTGGGCCGATGGGTACCGCAACACACCAGCCGCACTTGCCCGGCATCTTAAGGCCCCGGTCAAGGCGATGACTGGGCCATGGGTGCATCTCTATCCGCATTTCGCGGCCCCCGAGCCACGGGCGGATTTCCTGTCGATGGCGATCGATTGGTGGCGGCAATGGCTTGTGGGCGAGGCACGCGGGGTCGAAACTTGGCCCGCCTACCGCGCCTGGCTGGCCGAAAGCCCGCGGCCCGATGGCGACCGCTCCGTCGAGGCTGGCCGCTGGGTGGGTACGGACTGGCCCTCTAAACGGGTCGAAAACGTCGTCCTCATGCTCGGTGCCGATGGCCGTTTCGGCAGCGCCAAAGGCCCGCGCCGGATCGCCTCGCCCGAAAGCTGCGGGATCATGGGTGGTGCGTTCTTCACCCAATCCACCCAATCCGACCAGCCCGGTGATCAACGCCGCGACGATGCTCTATCAACCTGTTGGGAGGGCGAGGTGCTGACCGAGCCGCTCGACCTTCTGGGTCGGGCAGAACTGCATCTGACCGCCACGCCCGACCGGAGCCACGGCCATTTGATCGCGCGGCTGGTGGATCTGCATCCTGACGGAGCGGCCCGCTTGATCGCGCTGGGCACGCTCAATCTGGCCCAGCGCGGGGGGCATGCGACGCCAGAGCCGATGATGCCGGGAGAGCCGGTCGCCATCCACATGAAGTTGGACGAGATGGGCTATCGCCTCCTGCCCGGCCACTGGCTGCGGCTTGCTCTCTCCACCGCCTATTGGCCGATGATCCAGCCTGCGCCTGCGCCGCTTAGCCTGCTGGTCGAGGATGTGCGCCTGGTCCTGCCCCGCCTCACCGGGGCAGTGGAGGCCCCGCCCCCCGCGCCCAACGGTCCCGCGCCGCTGCCGAGCTTCCCGCGTGAAACCCCGGCGAGCGCTGGGCGCCGGGCCGTGCTGGATCTGGATTCCGGCGCCACGACTTACATCCGAGAAAGCGATACCGGACGGGTCGTCCATCCCGGCCATGGCATGATCAAGAACGAAACCGCGCGCGAGACCTGGCGGATCGATCCGGGCAACCCGGCAGGCGCATCAGGGCATCTTGTCTTCACCACGTTGCGCGAACGCGGCGCTTGGAAGGCCGAGACCCAGGTAGAGATCCGCTTTACCGCCCATGCCGAAAGCTATCGGGCCGAGATCGATCTGAGTGCGGAGACCGGTGGCGAGACTTTCGCCACGCGCCGATGGTCGCTTTCGATCCCTCGAGATCTCGGCTGACGGGGACGCGGGCGCTTGACCCGGCCAAGCACTGCGCCATCGTCAAGCGAAAGCAAAGGAGATCTTATGACCCTGCCACGCCTCCTCGCAATCGCCGCCGCCATGATCCTCAGCCTCGCCCCGCTCCGCGCCGAGGAGCCCGCCGAGACGATCCAATCGGTCATCAGCGACCAGATCGACGCCTTCCAGCGCTCCGACCTGCCGGCGGCCTTTGCCCATGCCTCGCCCTCGATCCAGTCCATCTTCGGCAGCCCCGAGCGGTTCGGACAGATGGTCCGAGGTGGCTATCCGATGATCTGGCGGCCCTCGCGCTTCGAGATGCTCAAACTCCTGCCCGGGCCTGGCCTACAGGTCCAGACGGTGTTGTTCGAGGCTCAGGACGGGTCGCTTTACGAGGCCGATTACGAAATGATCGAGATCGACGGGGTCTGGCGCATCAACGGCGTCGCCTTGCGCAAACTGCCAGGTGTGGCGAGCTAACCCCTCGATTTTCCTGCCACCGCAAACCCTCACCCCGGCCCGATCCGCAGGCTGGGGCGGCGGAGCGGGGTTGGTGGGTGGGAGTGACGGCGCCCCGGGCTGCGGATCGGGCGGTCAAAACCGCCGCCAGAGGCTCAGTTGCACCCCCAACCCGTCATCGCTGTTCAAGAGGTCGTAATTGATCCCTATCTGGATTGTCGCCGGGCGCACAGGACCTTGCGGCTTCTTGTGGTTTCGTCCGATATCCGGCCAGATCGTGTAGGCGATCGAAGGCGCGATCGTCAGCGATGCGTCGCCACTCCCACCTCCGCCCACCGGAACTGTCGCAAATCCGCTCATCAGGGCGAGGCAACAGCGATAGGGCTCCCAGCCGATGGTTGCGTCCAGCCTGATTTCATCCGCTTCCGCGTCGCCATGCCAGTCATACCCCGCCTCGCCGGAGAAAAACGCGCTCCCCCAATCGCCCCACCAGCTGTGACCGTAAAGCGCGCGGACCTCGACCTCTTGTTCCGAGGCTGAGCCGTTGCGTCCGAACTCGCCCGGAAAGATGTCTTCTATGGGATGGATGTAACCCGCCTGCACCGAGACCACGCCCCGCTCGCCCTGCCAGAGCCGCTGTCGAAGAAACAGCCCGGCCGAGGCGGATCCCTCGCCCAGATCGGTGCTCGAGAGCTCGGCAAACAGTGTCGCGCCGATCGTCAGATCGTTGAAAAGCCCATACTCGACGAAGATCTGCGTGGTGTTGGAATCCTCGTCTGCGATCCGTCCGGTCAGGGCGCCGACCGGGGCAACCCGACGCCCGGTCGAGAAGATAACCTGCCCGGTCCCCTCCTCGCGTGTCCAGGCCCCCGCCGCGGCCTCGCCAAGACCGAGCGCCGCGAGCATCAGACCGATCTGTACAGCATGCCGCAAACCCCGCCTCCCGTGCGAATGCGGCATTAGCCTGCCAGGGCATCGTTAACGATTGGTTTACTAAGGTAAACGTGCCGGTACCTGGGCCTAGACCGCCAGAGGCACGGTCACCCGGAAGCTCGCGCCTTTCCCGCTCGGCACAAGGGCGATCTCGCCACCATGGGTTGCCAGCAATGTCTTCACGATCTCGAGCCCCAGCCCGGTGCCGCCGGTCTCGCGCCTCGTCGTGAAAAACGCATCAAAGATCCTGGCGCGATTGCCAGGAGAGATCCCTGACCCATCGTCGCTGACATCGACCAGGGCTTTTGCCCCCTCGGACGCAACGGCGATCTCGACCCGCCTTGCCCCATGGGCTGCGGAATTGTCCAGGAGATGGCCGAGCAGGATCGAGAGGCTCTCCTCTGGCATTGCCAAGGGTCGGGCGAGTGCGCCCCGGAAGCCAAGCTCCAGATCAGGATGTGCCGCCGTCAACCGGCCGCGCATCGCTTCCAGGGCGACAGGCGCCCCCGGGACCGCCCGTTCTGCCCGGGCCAGAGCGCGCAACTGGGTCAGGAGGTCGCTCAATCGCCCCGTATCGGCCAAGATCGTATCGGCCAGTCGGTGGCGCTCACTCTCCGCAAGATCGCCCTCGCGGATCAGTTCCGCCGCGCCCTGGATGGTGGTCAGCGGTGATTTCAGCTCGTGGCTGACATGCTGGGCGAATGTGGCAATGTAATCTGAGCGGTGCTGCAAGGCCCGGGCCATGGTCTCGAAACTGTCGGCCAGACGTGCGATTTCACGGGTGCCCAGCCGCCCGGCGGGCCTGGGTGCCGCATCGGGTGGAACGCCTCGGGCAATCTCCTCGGTCCAACCGATCAGCCGTGCCACGGGCCGGTTGATCAGCCTGAGAAAAGACCAGCCGATCAGCCCCACCGCTGCCGCGACCACCAACGATGCCAGCGCCAGCTTTACCCGTTCGGCATAGAAGTATTTCACGATATTGTTCGGCGTGCGCGAGGCATAAACCACACCCGCCACCCTTTGGCCCACGACTACCGGCATGGCGACGAAGATCCGGATCGTGGTCCCGCGCGAGATCGAGTAGAGCGGCGGCGGCGGCGTGTCGCGGATCCGCGAGCGGATCACCGAGGCATAGCGTCCCGCCATCGCAGCCCGAACCTCGGCGATATGGGCAAAGGAGAGCCCGACCTCGTCGCTACCGCCGATCACCACGCCTGTTGAATCCAGAAATCGGAACCCAGCCAGGGTGACCCGCTGCACTTCTTGGCCGAGCGCGGTCATGCGCCGCCCAAGGGTCAAGGCCGCTTGACCCGGCGGCTCTGCGGGCCGGCCATCGGGTCTCGAGGGCAGGAGATCCGCCGCCGTAAGGTCCAGAGCGGGCAGGATCGGGTCGAAGCGTCTGGATGGGTCGGGCCTGGCGTCGACAGGCAGGATTGTTCCCAGCGGCAGATCTGCCCGAGGAGCCTCGGCTTCTCGTGCGAACACTCCGGCCAGAACCGCGCTCTGCGCAATCAGCTCGCTCTCGGTCTCGCGGATCAACTGGTTCTCGATCACCCGGAAGAAAAACAGACCCACCAGTGGCAGCGTCACCGCCATGGCCAGCACCGCCAAGGTGACCTGGCCGAGCGAGGGGCGCCATTTCTGCTCGCTGGAATTGGAGGGCATCGGCATCGCGGGGCCAGGGGACACTATCTGCCCCCAGCCTGTCCAGAACCGAGCGTGGCATGGGCGGCGATTGCCAATCGGGCGGCGCCTCCCCTAACCTGAGACCCAAGGGGAGGCGTTATGGCTCTGAGGCTTTGGATCGCGATGGTGATGGCGCTTGCGCTGGCCGCCCTGTCGGCCAGCCCAGCGGGTCAGCGATGGGAGCAGAGCTATGGCCTCGGCCTGCTCTACACGCTGCGCGGCGCGGTGGAGCCACCCGATGGTGCGCTGATCATCGCACTCGATTCCGACACGATTGGCTGGCTGCAACGCAATGCGCGCGATCTCGATCGAGTCGCGGAAGGGTTCGAGGGCTGCCTGACCCCGCATGCGCTGGAGGTTATGGAGCGGTCGCGCAATGTGAACCTGGTGCCGAGGGCGCTCTACACCTGTTTGCTCGCCCGGCTCGGCCCGCACCGGCCCAAGGCGGTTGCCATCGATGTCAAATTCAACGCCGAGCGCCCGGATGACGCGGCCTTTGCAAGAGCGATCGCCGAGGCTGGCAATGTGGTTCTGCTGGAGGGGATCAGCCGCACGGGCCTGATCACCCGCGCCCGACCGACCGAGGCAATCGCCTGGGCAGGCCGCTCCACCGCGCATTTCCAGACCAACGGAGTGGATGGGCGTACGGTCACAGCCTATGCGACCAGGATCGGGCCTTTTCCCGAGGTTGCCAATATGCCGTTTGCAGTCTGGCAGATGGTCGAAGAAGCGCCCGACCCGCCCGATCTGGCCCCGCTGCAACCGGTCTGGTTCTATGGCCCACCGGGAGCAGTCCCTACTGTCTCGATGCGCCAAGTCTTCGAGCGCGGAGCGACGGTCAATCTGCCCCTCGATCTCTCGAGCCACGCGGTCTTCATCGGCGTCTCCGACCGGATCCGTCCCAATGCCGAGGATCATTTCCGCATGCCGATGCCGATCACGGCCCCCGACCGGATTGCCGGGGTCGAGGTGGCGGCGAGCGCTTTCCTGAACCTGAAAGCCGGTCATGTCCTGTGGCGGCCCGATCCTTTGACGGGCTTGGGCCTGACCACTCTTGTGCTGGCTGTGATGTTCGGGGCGGGGCTGCTCTTGGGGGGCTGGCGCGGACTCTTGGCGGTGCCCGTGCTGGGCGGGCTTTATTTAGGCGGCGCTTTGGCCGCTTTCACCGCGCTGCCCGCCTGGCTGCCGGTCTTTACACCGGTCTTCCTAGGTTTACCGATTGGGATCGCCGCCGTGCAGTTGCGCCGCTATGCCAATGCGCGGGCCATTGTCCGCCGCTTGGTCCCGCACCAGATCGCCGACCGCTGGCTGAGCGATCTGCATGTCGACCGCGGAACAGGCGCCTTGGAGAATGCGACGATCATGTTCATCGATCTGGTCGGCTCGACCGCGATTGCCGAGCAGACCGATCCGCATTCGCTCGAACAGATCCTCAATATCTACTACGACGCCGCCGCCGCCGAGATCGAGACCCGCGATGGCATGATCACCGAATTCAAGGGCGACGGAATCCTCGCCCTGTTCTCCGACCGCATCGCTGGGCCAGAGCATGCGGCTAAAGCCTGCGATGCGGCCTGGGCAGCCTCGTCGGCCGTGCATGACCGCGGCCGGGCCGAACTGCCGGATGCCTTCAGCAGCATCCGGTTGCGCATCGGCCTGCACACCGGTGAAGTGACCACCGGGGTGATCGGCTCGCGCGCCCGGTTCAACTTCAACGCTTTGGGTGACAGCGTGATCGTCGCCGCCCGGATCGAGCAATATGGCAAGGAAATCGCGGATCAGCGCGAGGACATCATCCTGCTCAGCGGCGCCACGCGCCAAGCAGCCAGGCTGGACGCTGCAGGGCTTTCCGATGAGGGGGTGATCCGCCTGCGCGGGCGGCGCGCACCCGTCCAGGTCTCGCGTATGATCGCAGCCCCCCGGACGAATGTCGTCGGCGCAGAGGTTTAGACCCTCCGAAAATCCATGGTATTCTTGTTGCTGCATTTTTGAATCAATTTTACAATTACTCTAGGGGGCTAGAATGGTTCGCTTCTCGGGTAGTTTGTTTGTGATCGCGTCGGTGGCTTGGGTCCTTGCGGACCGGGGGGCGTCGGCGCAGGATCTGCCCGGGGCGGCACGTTGTGCCGGAGATGTGCGCGGCGAGATCGTCGCGGTCGATGGCTCGGTTCAGATCCAAGGCTTCGGGGGTATGGTGGTGCCGGGCCGGGTCGGCCTGGCGCTCTGCGCCCGGGACGAGATCACCACTGGCGCGCGCTCACGTGTCGAGTTCCGGCTGGTGGGCAAAAACACGACCACGGGCAGTTCCAGCAATTCCGTCACCGTGATCCCGGGGATGTCGGAGGAGTGTGTGACCCTGCGCCAGGGGATCATGGCCTTCATTAGTTCGGTGATCGGTCGGCATTGCGTGCGAACACCGCTGATCGATGGCGGGATCGACGGGACCGAGGCGGTGGTCGTCGCGGATCCCGACACTGGGGCCTCGTTCCTGATGGTGCGTGAGGGTGTCGTGACGGTCACCGACCGGCGCGATCCAGCGGCCCGGATCATCCTGACTGCGAGTGCTACGGACCGCCCGGCAGCCTTTGCAACACCCGTATCTGAAGTGACTGCGGCAACGGCAGAGACCGTTCCCCCGGCCTTCCGCTCCCTGTTCCTGCAACCTGAAGCGGCGACCGACTGGGCTGTGTATTATCCGCCGATCCTGCTCGCCAGAGACGATGATCCAGTCTTGGCCGAAGCAGCCGATCTCCTCGCCGCGAGCGATCCCGAGGGTGTCGAGACGCTGCTCGCCGGGCGCAGCGATGCCGGGGCGCTGGCCTTGCGCAGCATCGCGGCGGTGTTCCGCAATCGTGGGGCGGAGGGGTTAGAGCTGGCCAAGCAGGCCGTCGCCTCGGATCCCGACGCTCCGCCGGGCCATATCGCGGAAAGCTACGCCAATCAGGCGCTTGGGGGGCTCGACCGGGCATTGGAGAGCGCTGAACGGGCCGTTGCGACCGGGGCAGGGGCCGAGGACGCCTTCGCCTGGGCCCGGCTCGCCGAACTGCACCTGACGCTCGGCCAGTCCCGCAGCGCCGCGCGGGCGGTTGCGCGATCCCTGGCGCTTGGCGAAACCGCGTTGGCGCGCAGTATCGAAGGCTTTGCCGCCCTCGCCCGCAGTCGTTTCGCCCCGGCTGAGGAGGCGTTCCGGCGGGCCATCATTTTGGACAGCGAGTTGCCGCTGGCAAGGCTCGGCCTCGGTCTGGCGGCGATCCGCCAAGGGGACCTGGCCGCCGGGCGGCAGGAGATCGAGACGGCAACCGCGCTCGATCCCCGCGCGGCAAGCCTGCGCGGCTGGCTGGGTCGGGCCTATCTCGCCGAGGGTGAGAGCGAGAAGGCCGGCAATCAATTCGCCCTTGCTCAGCAGGCCGATCCGGATGACCCCAACGCCTATCTCTTCGAGGCGCTCCGCCTCTTCAATGCCAACCGTCCTGTCGAGGCGCTCAGCCAGGTCGAGCGCGCCCAAAGCTCTGGCGAGGCCCGGTCGGTGCTGCGCAGTGCGGCGGGGCTGGGCGAGGATCGGGCCGTGCAAAGCTCGGCGATCGGCCGGATTTTCGACGTGCTCGGCTTCGAGGACCTATTCCGCATCACCGCCTCCGAGGCGGTTGCGGAGGACCCAACCAACCCCGAGGCCCGGCTTCTTCTTGCCGATGCTGCCAGGACCGACCCGGATGCCGAGATTACCCAAGTCAGCGAGCGGCTCAAAGCGACCCTGCTGGCTCCACCTTCGAAGACCCCGCTGCAGCCCAGCTTGACCGAGATCGATCTCGCCCTGCTCGAGACAACGGGCCCGGCCCGGGTCACCTTCTCGGAATTCGCACCGCTGTTCGACGGAAACGGGGTGCGCGCCGATCTGACCGGGTTCGTCGGTGCGGAGGAGACCTTTGGCTATGAAGCCTCGGCCTCGGCGCTCTACGACACGATTTCGATCTCTGTCGGCACTTTCCTGTTCGACACGAATGGCTTCGCAGTGAACAACGATCTGCGCCACGAATCCTTGATCGGCCAGGTCAAGTTTCAGCCGATCACCGAGCTGACGCTGTTCGGCGAGATCTCACAGCTTGAGACCCTGGGCGGCGACCGGCGGATCGATCTTCTTCCCGGGCAGCAGCGTCTCAACGCCCTTGTGGTGCGGTCCGAGAACAAGCAGTACCGGATCGGCGCGCATTTCCGCCCCGGCCCGAATCTCTCGATTATCGGCTATGTCGAGGGTGCGGAGCTGGAGCGGAGCTTCGACACGGGTGGGCCGTTTTCGTTCGAGGGCGATGATGACGGCTACAAGGCCGAGATCAGCGCCTTTGCCCGGTTCGGGCCGGTCGCTCTGCAATTCGGCGCGGAGCATGTCGAGATCGAAGGCGACAATCTCGATTTCAACTCGATCTTCGCGCCGCCGAATATCGAGGAGGGCAGCTTCGGCCTGACCCGCGCCTATGGCTATGTTGATCTCGGCCTGCCGCTGAACACCATCCTGACCGCGGGCGCAGCCTGGGAGCGCTATACCGAGCGCGGCTTCGGCGCGCAGGCGCTCACACTTTCGGAGATCCAGCCGCGTTTCGCGATCCGCACCGAGCCTATCGAGGGGGTCTCTTTCCGCGCGGCCTATTCCGAAGCGCTGGCCCGCCCGGTGCTGTTCCCCGAGACGCTGGATCGCACGGAATTAGCGGGCTTTACCCAGGTGTTCGACGATGCGCAGGGGATCGAATTCCGCTCGGTTTCGGGCGGCGTAGACACCAGGCTGCTCGACCCGATCCGCGCCGGGGTCAGCGTCAGCTCGCTGCGCTTGCGCGTGCCCGACCGGGGCGGTGGCAGCAATGACAGCGAGGCGGACCGGGTGCAGATCCAGGGCTATGTCTCGGCCACGCTGGGCGACCGTGCTGCCGTTTCGATCGAGCCGAGTTACACCAATTTCGACAATTCGGCCCTGCTGGAGGTGCAGGAGCTCGACACTTGGGTCGTGCCGGTGACGGGCTCATACTTCCATCCAAGCGGTGCTTTCGCCTCGGGCACGCTCAGCTTCGCCAGCCAATCCGGGATCGACGATTTCGGTCGGACCTTCTCGGACCAGGGTGCCATCTTCGACGCGGTGATCGGCTTTCGCCTTCCGAATGGACGCGGCGTGGTGACGCTCGAGGCGCTCAACCTTTTCGACACTCAACTCGAGCTGGTCGACAACACTGCGATCCTGAGCAATGCGACCTTCCAAGACACTCTCACCCAGCGCCCGCGCTTTGCTCCGCGCCGCTCGATCATCGCAACAGCAAAGCTGAGGCTTTGAGCCCTTCAAGACATCCACCACCACAGGAGAGACCGATGAAACACCTTTTCGCTTTGGCAATGGCGTTGTGCCTCGCGCAACCCGCCCTGGCCGCCGACGAGCCAGATATCGAGGCCCCGCCAGCCGCCTTCGAGGAGATCGAGCGGGTTGAGAGCCTGCTCCGCGATGGAGGCTTTCTGGTGGATCGTCAAGATGGCCGCTTGAGGGTCCGCAGCAGTGCACCCCAAAGCGAGGGACAGGTGCTGTTCTTCCAATTGTCGCTGACCCAATACGATATCGACAATGCTTGCCTGGCCCGGTTCGCGGCGTCGAACACGTCCGACAAACCCTATTTCACCAAGACCGTGATCTTTTGCCAAAGACCGGACTACGATCCGACCCCGGGGGCGGTCCGCAACACCATCCAGATGAACATCTATGATGGGAGCACGCTTGAGGAGCGGATCACCTACGGCCAGAAATGCACGTTCATGCAATATATTGACTTCGCCATCTTCACCAAACTTTGCGGCTTGGCACTGCCGGAACTCTGAGCCTTAGGCCGGCTCGCAGGCCTCGATCCTGAAACCGATCGAATGGACGGTGCGGATCGCATCCTTGCAACCGGCCTTGGCTAGTTTGGCGCGGATATTGCGGATATGGCTGTCGATGGTCCGGTCCGATACATGGATCGAGGGGCCATAGGCCGCCGCCATGATCTGGGCCCGGGTGAAGACCTGCTCGGGCCGGGCGACCAGAGCCTTCAGGATCGCGAATTCAAGCGCGGTCAATGCTAGCGGGGCGCCTTCGAACGCCGCCTCGTAGAGGGCGCAGTCAAGCACCAGATGCCCGCGCGACAGAGTCTCCGGCGTCTCCGCAGCCCCCTGTTGAGCGGTGCGGCGCAGGATCACCTTCACCCGCGCGACCAGTTCCCGGGGTGAAAACGGCTTGGTGACATAGTCGTCGCCACCGATCTCCAAGCCCAGAACCCGGTCGATCTCGTCATCTCTCGCGGTCAGGAACAGGACCGGGGTCGAGGCGGTCTTGCGGATCTCCTGGCAGACGCCGAGTCCGTCGATTTCCGGCATGCCGATATCCAGGATCACCAGATCGGGCCGGTATTGGCCGAAGAGATCCAGCGCTTCGGCCCCGTCCCGGGCCAGCACCGTTTGCATCCCCGCCTTATCCAGCGCGAAGGCGGTCACCTCGCGGATCCCTGGGTCGTCATCGGCGATCAGAATTCGGGTCATGGCCATGGCTCCTCTTGGGCGCGATTGTCGAGATCGCGATAGCTCAGATCAAGGGGCAAGGGGGTCGGCGGCGCCAGTGCCGCCAGGATCCGCCGGTTGCGCAGTGTGTGGCCGGGCCAGGTCTGCATCTCCTGGCGGAAGCGGGTCTCCAGCATCACCGCACAATGGATCCGCCCGTCCGGCAGCCGCTCGGCCGCCTGCTGGAGCACAGGCAGGGCCGCCGGGCCGAGGCCGCAGAGATAGCCCAGATCCAGGGGCTGCCCGGTCCCGCCCATCTCTCGACTGATCGCCAAGTTGTGCCGGGCGATCATGGCGCGGATATCGGTGATTTGGCTCGCCAGGAGTGTGAGCAGCGTGCTCAGGATCACCGCATCGATCAGCCAGGCCGTGCTCCGCCCCAGCGCCAGTCGGGCCATGATCAGCACCAAACCCATCGCCACAAGGCTAATCCAGACAAATGCC
>JBCDKL010000053.1:0-14061 GCA_038746695.1 Pseudomonadota bacterium
CAGATCCTCCGGCCCGTCGAAAACTGGCGGAGTGGGGTGGGCCACCAGCAGATGCAGATCCCTCCCATCCGGCAATACGACAGTCAGATCCCAATGGCTCTTGGAACTCAACCGGAGATCCCGCCAGACCTCCTCGGCATGGAACGGTTCACCATCGGGTTGCACCGGACGCAGCGCCCCCGGCAGATCGGCCCATCGGAACAGACGGTACGAACGGCTCTCACCGATCGGAAACCGGCTCAGCACCGCCATTCCATATTGCCCGGGAAAGCGTCCGAACCCGAACGCATCCCTGGGGCCCAGCTTCATCCCATCCCCATCGAGATCATGGCCAGAGGGCACGCCGGTGTTCACGTCCCCTGCAAAAGCCTCGGCGAATTCCAGACCCGGCAGGTCCTTAATCCCAGACGCCAAAACAGCCTGGAACCCTGCCAATGCACGGCCTGCCGGATCGTGGTCGAGTTCGTTGATCACCAGGATATCCGGTCTGACCCGCAGGATTATCTCGGCCACATTGCGCACTTGCCGGTCACGCCCGCGCTCAATATCCAGGATGAGCTTGCCAGCACCCTTGCGTGCCAAAGCGGCGTTGAAGACCGCGACCCGGAACGCCCCCTCGGGCACTGCAGTGGCAATTGGATCTTCCGTATCGGCCCCGGCGCTCATGGGCAGAACGACTGCTGCGAAGAGGGCCAGAAAACCGCGAAGAAACCGCATCTCAAGCGCTGGAATGCTGCGATCTTGCGCAATCGCGCAAGACTGTCAAAATGGCGGCGGGAAAAGGGGGCCAACTCTGGGGGCATCCAACCATGGCAGGATCGGACGAAGATCTGGCCAGCATCGTTCGGGCGCTCGAGGCTGAAAAGGCCTCGATCCCACTGCGCGTACGGCTGGCCGAGCGGCTGCAGGCCGAGGGCGAAGCCGCTTTGGCACATGAGGTTCTGGATCTCACAGTGCATGATTTCCCGCTCGACCCGGCAGCCTGGACTGCGCGAGCAGATTGGCGCGCGGCGAGGGGTGACGAGGCCGGCGCATTGGACGATCTGCGCCATGCGTTATTCGCCCGCGAGGACGATCCAGGCGCCTTGAGCCGCACCGCAGATCTGTGCCGCCGGCTCGGCCGCTGGCGCGAGGCGCGGGCCGCGCAAGCCGCACTCGGCTCCAAGGTGCTGTCCAGCACCGGGTGATCAGAGCCAGGGTTGCGTCGCCCGGTGGCGCGCCTCGAAGTCCGAAATCGCAGCCTCCTTCTCCATCGTCTGCCCGATATCGTCGAGCCCCGCCAGAAGGCAATGCTTGCGGAACGGATCAATTTCGAAAGAGATCTCGCCACCATCGGGGCCCGAAATCACTTGCTCTTCCAGATCCACAGTCACGATTGCATTGGCGCCGCGTGCCGCATCATCCATCAGCTTATTGACTTCCTCCTGGGGCAGGACGATCGGCAAGATCCCGTTCTTGAAGCAGTTATTGTAGAAGATATCGGCGAAACTGGTCGAGATGATGCAGCGTATCCCGAAATCGGCGATTGCCCAGGGGGCATGCTCGCGGCTGGAACCGCAGCCGAAATTATCGCCCGTCACAAGGATCTTTGACTGGCGATAGGCTGGCTTGTTCAAGACAAAGTCCGGGTTCTCGGAGCCATCGTCGAGATAGCGCTGCTCGTCGAACAGGCTGACACCGAGGCCCGAGCGTTGGATCGTCTTCAGAAAACGCTTGGGGATGATCATGTCGGTGTCGATGTTGATCAGCGGCATCGGGGCGGCGACCCCGGTCAATTTATCGAACTTCTCCATTGCGGGCTCCTTCTCTCTGCAGGAGGGAATAGCCCGGCGATGTCCCCGCCCGCAAGCCGCATGGCGACGTTATTCACGGCATAGGCATGCGCAGACCCCCCTCGCCCTCGACAGTAAGAGCGGTTAGACCAGGGCCATGGCGGCCCGGTTCTATCTCGAGAATGCCCGATGGTTGGGCGCGGGTGTCGCCCTGACCCTTGCCTCGAGCTTTGGGCAAACCTTTTTCATCTCGCTCTTCGCCGGGCACCTGATGGCGGCTCATGGGCTTAGCCATGGCGAATGGTCGACGATCTATCTGGCGGGCACGCTGGCATCGGCTGCGGTGCTGATCCAAGCCGGACGGTTGGCCGACCGAATGGCCCTGGGGCAGCTGGCGCTGATGGTTCTGGCGATCTATGCCGCGGTAGCGGCGGCGATGTGGGCCAATCCATCGACTTGGCTTCTGGTGGGGCTCATCTTCGGCTTGCGGTTCTGCGGCCAGGGGATGATGGGGCATATCGCGATCACCGCTATGGGCCGATGGTTTGCCACCCATCGCGGCCGGGCAGTGGCGGTGGCGGGGCTTGGCTATGCGCTGGGGGAAGCAATCTTGCCGCCTCTGGCAATCCTTGTCATCGCTGGATTCGGCTGGCGCGAGGCGTGGCTGGCCGTCGCCGCCGTGCTGGTACTCGCTTTTGCTCCGTTAATTGCTGGCCTCTTGAGCAGTGAGCGGATCCCTCGTGGCAGCGCCGAGGAAGCCGCCCAGACCGGGCTCGCCGGGCGGCACTGGACCCGGCGCGAAGTGACAGGGCACTGGCTCTTCTGGGCGGTCCTGCCCGGCGTGATCACCCCTAGCTTCATCGGAACGGTGATCTTTTTCCATCAGGTTCATATTGCCGAGGTGAAGGGTTGGAGCCTGGCCACCATGGCGCTGGCCTATAGCGCCTATGCAGGGCTGACGGTCCTCGCATCGCTCGTCGCGGGATGGGCGGTGGACCGGTTTGGCTCGGCGAGGCTCCTGCCAGTCTATCTGATCTCCATGGCGGTCGGCACCTGGGCAATTGGCCCAGCAAACCAAGTCTGGGTCTGGTTCCTCGCTCTGGCGCTGGTAGGGACGAGCACGGGTGTTGCCAACGCGATGTGGGGCGCCTTCTGGCCAGAGCATTACGGCACCCGCCACCTGGGTTCGATCAAGGCGCTGGCCACGGCGGCAATGGTGTTCGGATCGGCGCTCGGCCCCTTTGTCACCGGCTGGACGATCGATTTCGGCTGGAGCTTCCCCGAGCAATGCGCCGCCATGGCCGCATGGTGTCTGATCTTGTCTGCAGTCTACGTCCTCACCGCCCGTCGAGCCCGCACTGAGGCCTCTATGAAGGCGTCGCATGTCCATCCGTAAGGGGCCCCTGCCAGCCCTGCTTGACCGGGCTGGCAGGGGGGAAAAGACGCGAGGCGGGCTTGCCCGGATCACATTTTGGGAAGCTGGTTCTGGTGGATCGTACCAAAATGAATGCGGGCAAGCCCGCATAAGCCTTATGTTGCGCGACGCCTCCGGCGCCGCTCGTGGGCGCGGATGGCAGGCGTCAAAGCTCTCGAATGTCGGTTAGTCTTCCAGTCACCGCCGCCGCCGCCGCCATCGCTGGGCTCATCAGATGAGTGCGCCCGCCCTTACCCTGGCGACCCTCAAAATTGCGGTTCGAAGTCGATGCGCAGCGCTCTCCCGGCTTGAGTTGGTCTGGATTCATCCCGAGGCACATCGAACACCCGGCCATCCGCCAATCGAAGCCCGCTTCCTGCAGCTTCTGGGCAATACCCTCTTCCTCGGCTTGAGCGCGCACCAGTCCCGAGCCCGGGACAATCATCGCCCGGATCCCGTCCTTGACCCTGCGGCCCTCCATGACCTTAGCAACCTCGCGCAGATCCTCGATCCGGCCATTTGTGCAAGAGCCGATGAACACCGTGTCGATCTCCACATCTTGCAGCTTGGTGCCAGGGATCAGGCCCATATAATCCAGACTACGCGCAGCCGCCTCCTGCTTTCCCCCATCGAAATCGCCGGGGGCAGGCACGGCGCTGGTGATCGGCAACACATCTTCGGGGCTAGTGCCCCAGGTAACCACCGGTGCGATCTCCTCGCCAGCGAGCGTCACCAACTTGTCGAAACGCGCGCCATCATCGGTGAAGAGCGTCCGCCAATAGGCCACCGCCATCTCCCATTGCGCAGCTTTCGGTGCCTTTGGCCGCCCTTCGAGATAGGCGAACGTCTTCTCATCCGGCGCGATCAGCCCTGCCCTGGCCCCGCCTTCGATCGCCATGTTGCAGACGGTCATCCGGCCTTCCATGCTCAAGTCGCGGATCGCCTGGCCACAATATTCGATCACATGGCCGGTGCCGCCTGCCGTGCCCGTCTCTCCGATCACACTGAGTGTGATGTCCTTTGCGGTGACCCCCATCGGCAGAGACCCGGTAATCTCCACCTTCATATTCCGAGACTTCTTCTGGATCAGGGTTTGGGTGGCCAGAACATGCTCGACCTCCGACGTGCCGATGCCGTGGGCGAGGGCCCCAAAGGCACCATGGGTCGCGGTATGGCTGTCTCCACAGACAATCGTCATGCCCGGCTGCGTGAGCCCCTGCTCGGGGCCGATGATGTGCACGATGCCCTGGCGCACATCGTCGACATCATAGATCTCGACACCGAAATCCGCCGCGTTCTTGCGCAGCGTTTCGACCTGTATGCGCGATTGCTCGTCCTCGATGCCTTCTGCGCGATTGAGGCTGGTCGGCACGTTATGATCCGGGGTGGCCAGCGTCTTCTCAGGATGGCGCACCTTGCGGCCCGACATGCGCAGGCCCTCGAAGGCTTGAGGGCTGGTCACCTCATGCACGAGATGGCGATCGATATAGAGAAGGCATGTCCCATCCGCATCTTCATGCGCCACATGGGCATCCCAAATCTTGTCATAAAGGGTCTTAGGTGCGGTCATGATCTCGTTCGCTTTTCGGCTGCGGTCCTTGGCTTTGGCCGGGATGGGGTGCGAGGCCCACATTCCCATGCCCTGTGGCTGGATCGTATCCGAGCTCAGCCGATACTGGCGGACCAGCGCGCATGAAACCGCCAGGGCAATCGCGCCCTGTCGGCCAGACCATCGAGAAAAATCATCCGTGTCATCGCGGCGCAAACTAATCCTCCCGTCCGCGGCGGTCAATCCGCCCGGCCAGCCGCTCTGCTACGCTCTCGCCAGATGGGTTACATCCTCGCAGGCCGCGTGGAATTTTGGCGCCGACCACGCCCACGCTCCAAGGCTGATCCATGCCGCTTCTCGATCTCGGCCCATTTCTGCGCTCGCACGCCTTGCGTGAGGCAGGCGTGTTGGCAGTGCTGTTCTGCGAAGAGAGCTGGCTGGCGGCAGCCAGCCTCGCTCATCTCAGACGCAGGCGCCCGGCCCATATAATCGCGATAGGTCAGACCGAGGGGTTGCAACCCGGCCCCGATCTTACCGCAATCGAAGCAGACCTCGGCAACCGAAGAACGCGGGCAGAGATCCTCAACAAGCTGATTGCCGGGCGCGAGGGCGGCTGGATCGCCTGGCTGTCGAATGGCGAGATCCTGTTCTACCCCTGGTGCGAGACCCGTACCCTCGGCGATCTGGCACAGTTTCTCGGCGACGAGCGGCGGCGCATCCTCTACAGCTATGCCATCGATCTCTACGCGCCCGAGCTTCCTGAAGGACCGGATCCGACTGCGGCAGAGCTCCATTTCGACCGCATCGCCTACCACGCCTTTCCGGGCGAGGATCGCCGACTGTCCGTCTTCGGCGGCCTCGGCTGGCGCTTCGAGGAGATGATCCCCGCCGAGATGCAGCCGATCGGCCGCCCTACCTTGTTCCGGGCCACCTCAGGTCTTGAGATCCAGCCGGATCTCAGCTTCGCAGATCCGGCCTATCGGGCCGTCTCAGCCCCCTGGCACCATTCTCCAACCGGGGCTGTCATGACGCTCCGCCGTAGCAGGCGGCTCTTGCAGGCGCCAGGCTTCGGCAAAGTCGCGGGAAAACTGCTCTGGCATGGGTCCGAGCGGTTCAACTGGTCCTCGGCCCAATTGCTCGATCTCGGATTGATCGAACCCGGACAGTGGTTCTGAGAGCCTGACCACATCTCCGCTGAAATCCCCCATCGACGACAATCCGGCGGGGAGGGCGGCGCGCGGGTGGGTGGGTCAGCGCGGGAGACGATCCAAAAGCGGACCCTCTCATGGGAGCGTGACGCCCTCCCCGCCCCAAGTGCTCAGAACTCCCGAACCAGCAGCAGCGCGTCTCTGCGTCCGCCATCCCGCAAAAGGTAATAGCCGGGCCTCCGACCCATTTCCGCGTAGCCACGGCTTCGATAAAGCGCCAAGGCGCCATGGTTGCCGGCATCCACCTCCAGCAGCATCCTGCCCGCGCCGGCGGTCTCTGCCGCAAGTTCGGCTGCAGCCATCATCTCACTGGCGAGGCCTTGCCGACGCGCACTGGTGAGAACGCCCAGATCCAAGATCTCGGCCTCACCAACCAAGATGCGCCAGAGGAGATAACCGCGGCAGATCTCGGGATCGGTAAAGACCACGCTGCCTTCGCTTTGGCAGAGCGCGCGCAAATCAGCAGCACTCCAGGCAGACCCGGTCTCGCGTGGAACTCCCGCGGTCAGAGAGGCCAGGCGGGCCAAATCGGTCTCAAACGGCGGCGCCTTCACGTCGAAGCGGCGCAAGCCGGTCACCGGGGGCAAATCTCGTCCAATAAGACCGGCGGCGCCTCTCTCGGAAGGGCAGCATCCGGGCCGCGGAGATAAAGCGGCTTCGGCAACTCCGCTTCGGATCGCCCCGCGGCAATCTCTGCAAGCCGGAGCGGATCGACCAGACCCGGCGATGATTCCTCTGCGCCGTCATGATCCAGGATGATCATAGGTTCGGAGAGCGCCACCCCATCACGGAACGACTGCCGGATGATCCGCCCCGCCCGCGACGGTAAAACCACGTCACAGACCCCCGAAGCAGACGCCAACGCCTCCAGCCGGGTGACGCCGATACAAGGCACGCCGAGCCCCAGGGCAAGGCCCCGCGCCGCCGCAATGCCGATCCTTAGCCCTGTAAAGGAACCTGGACCCGTACAGACCGCCACGCGGGTGATGCCTGCAGTGTCGCCTCCGATTACCTCGGCGATCATGGGCATCAGCGCCTCGGCATGGCCGCGTTCCATCTGCCGGGTCAAAACAATCGGCGCTGCTCCACCTGCCAATGCAACGGCGCATTGCTCGGCAGAGGTGTCGATCGCCAGGATCACGCAGAGCCTGTTTCTGTAGACTTCAGGTACGCAGGGTCAAAGACCGCCGACGGGCCGGACCTCGGTCACCTCGGGGATATAGTGGCGCAGCAGGTTTTCGATCCCATGCTTCAGCGTGAGGGTCGAGGACGGACAGCCCGCGCAGGCGCCCTGCATGGTCAGATACACCACACCCTTGTCGAAGCCATGAAAGGTGATGTCACCGCCATCCTGAGCCACCGCTGGGCGCACCCGGGTGTCGAGCAATTCCTTGATCTGCCCGACAATCTCGGAATCAGGTCCGTCATGCTCGGCATGTCCGCCCGCGGCAGAAGCATCAGAGGCCATCACCGGCTGGCCCGATTGGAAATGCTCCATGATCGCGCCGAGAACCGCCGGTTTGATATGCGCCCAGTCGACTTCGCCCTTGGTGACGGTCACGAAATCTGAGCCAAGAAACACCCCTGTCACCCCATCGACCGCGAAGATCCTGGCAGCAAGTGGCGAGATATCAGCCGTGGTCGGCTGCGGGAAATCCGCACTGCCAGCCTGCATCACGGATTGGCCCGGCAGGAATTTCAGCGTTGCCGGGTTCGGGGTCGCTTCGGTTTGGATGAACATCGGGAGCCTCCGTCAAGATCCCAGAGATGGACCCGAGCGGCACAAAAATCAAGAATAGGTCTGACCTTCAAAGGATGAAATCATCCGCCATCAGATTGACCAGCCCCGTCAGCTCGATCTCGAAATCCGCCTGCCGGTCGCCATCCGTATCGCCCATCAGAATGGTATCGCCGTCGATCCGGCTGAAGCGCAACTCGCCCGCCTCGCCCGAGAAAGCAGTAAAGCGGATGAACTCGAAGGCCTGATTGCCGCCGCGGGTGGTATCGGCATCGATCCGTCCAAGCTCGATCCGGTCCTCGGACGTGTCGAAATCGGTGATCGTATCGCGGGTGTTCTCGCCCGCCCGGCTGTCGGTGAGTTTAAAATAGATGAAGCGGTCGCGATCCTCCCCACCGGTCATGATATCCGCCCCGGCATTGCCATAGAGCTTGTCGATCCCGTTGCTGCCTTCCAGCGTATCGTCGCCGGCCCGGCCATAGAGCCGGTCATTTCCCAGGCCGCCACTCAAAGAGTTGGCCGCGCTGTCGCCATAAATCAGGTCGATCCGGTCGCCGCCGACGACCTGCTCGATATTGCGCAATACATCGCCTGCTGCATCGCCAACACTGGTCTGCAATCCCTGCAGATCGATAACATTGCGTATCATCGAGCCGACATAAGAGACGATGTCGATCCCATTGCCGCCATCGATCAGATCCGCCCCGGCGCCGCCGTTCAGCGTGTCATCGCCGATCCCACCGAACAGATCGTCATTGCCGGTGCCCCCGCTCATATCGTCGTTCTCGGTCCCGCCGAACAGGGCGTCGTTGCCGCTGCCGCCCGACATCTTGTCGTCGCCAGTGCTTCCGAAAAGATCGTCGTTGCCCGAGCCGCCATTCAGATCGTCGCGACCGATATTGCCCGAGATCTGGTCATCTCCATTGCCGCCGAAAATCTCATCGTCGCCGGTAAACCCGTTCAGTACATCATCGAAGCCAGACCCGTTGAGCTGGTCATTGCCTTCGAGCAAAAGCTCGGAAAGCCCCGCCGGATTGAAGGTCGAAACGGTCGCCACATCCAAGAGCGAAACACTCAGCCCAGTATAAGAGACCGATCCGACACCAGCGAACGTGACGATCAGCTCGCTGACCACACCGCCTAAATCCTGCAGAGCGCTCCCACGGATCGTGACGCTGCCATTATTGAACTGTGTGACATTCAGGGTCGGCGTATCGGTCGTCACGCGCGGATTGCCAGTCAACTCAAGTAGCGTCGTATCATTGGTGACGTTGAGCCGAACGGAAGACGTGAAAACTGCCATTGAAAATCCCTCTCACCTACACCCGCAACCGTCCTTAGATCGCAACTAAGGGGAGGTCAAATCACAGCAACTCTTTTGCAATTTTTAGGCGATTAGCAGACAGCGTCGATCCGCTCTAGGCTGAGATGCCCGGGCACTATGGTGAGCGGAATCGGTAAACGCCCGGACATCTTGGTGACCATATGGGTGATCAGCGGGCCCGGTCCGTCGCCATCGATTCCCGCACCCAGGACGAGCACTCCGATTTCGCTGTCTTCCTCGATCAAGCGGAAGATCTCCTCGCGCGGGCTGCCCTCGCGGATGACCATCTCCGGGGTGAGACTGGCATAGGCATTAATCTCGGCGGCCATCTGATCCAGCCGCGTCTCAGCCGCCTCGCGCGCCTCGGCCCGCATGACTTCAGCAACGCCGACCCAGTGCTGAAAGTCCTCGGGTTCGATGACATATAGCATGATGACCCCGCCCCCGGTGCTCTGCGCACGGCGGGCGGCGAAACGGATCGCATGGGCGCACTCTGGGGTCTCGTCGACCACGACCATGAATTTGCGCATCGTCCGGCTCCCCGTCTGCAGGCTCTCATGGCCCGGTACAGCACGAAAGCATGGCAGCCAGGGCGCAGTCGCGCAAGAAGAGGGACCAGATCGCCTCGCCGGTGGCGATCGATGATGAAATGAAGCCTGTGGCGATAAGCGGGCTCTGACAATTCGGAAAACCGCTAGTCGGGTCCGTTAATGGCCAGCGACTGCTACACAAGATCGCTCTGGTTGACGATCAAGTCCGCCCCCGCCACACTGGATCTGCCAAGGCGATCCGGAGATGGTCGGGGCGGCAGGATATAGTCTTGCTTGCGCTAGCACGCGCCATTTGACCACGTTCAGCGACTCTGCAGGAACCCGACGATTTCGTAGACCTCGGATACGATCGGCGCGGCAATCGACGCAGCCCGTTCGGCGCCTTGGCCGAGCACCCGGTCAATCTCGGCAGGATCGGCCATCAATCGGATCATCTCTGCCGAAATCGGCTCCAAATGCGCCACTGCAAGATCCGCGAGGTCCGGTTTGAACGCACCGAAGCCTTGCCCAGCATGGTCAGCCAAAACCTCTTCCACCGACGCACCCTTCAAGGCCGCATATATCGTCACGAGATTGCGCGCTTCCGGGCGACCCTCCAGCGCTTCGGCCGTCTCGGGCAGAGGGTCGGGATCGGTCTTTGCCTTTCGGATCTTTCCCGCGATCGTATCCGCGTCATCGGTCAGATTGATCCGGCTCATATCCGAGGGATCGGATTTCGACATCTTTTTGGTCCCATCCCGCAGGCTCATCACCCGGGGTGCGGGCCCGCCGATCAGAGGCTCGGGCAATGGAAAGAACCCCTCCGCCCCAAAATCATTGTTGAACTTCGTCGCGATATCGCGCGCCAGTTCCAGATGTTGCTTCTGATCCTCTCCCACCGGCACATGGGTTGCCTTATAGGCGAGGATATCCGCCGCCATCAGGGCAGGATAGGTGTAGAGGCCCGCCGAAGCGTTCTCACGATTCTTCCCAGCCTTGTCCTTGAATTGGGTCATCCGGTTCAACCAGCCCAACCGCACCACGCAATTGAACACCCAACCGAGTGCCGCATGCTCGGCCACTTGGCTTTGATTGAACAGGATCGACTTTTCCGGATCCAGCCCGCAGGCGATATAGGCAGCCGTCACCGAGCGGATCGCCTGGCGCAGGGCTGCCGGATCCTGCCATTGCGTGATCGCATGCAGATCGACCACGCAGAAGATCGTCTCCATCCCACCCTCACGCTGCATCTCGACAAAGCGCTTTAGCGCGCCGAGATAATTGCCCAGCGTCAGATTGCCCGTTGGCTGCACGCCCGAGAAAACCCGCGGAATATGGTCCATCCCAGACCCCCCTTTCATCGTCGCGCTACGTCATGGAGATTGGCCCCGGCCACGTCAAGGCTGGCACGCTTCGCTGCACTGCGCTAAAGCTTTCGCATGACCGAGAACAGCGACAGCGGTGCCTTGGACCAGGCACCTGTTCCGACCGCGCCCGTCCACGCGATGCTGCTGATGCTCACGGGGCTGATGGCGGCGATCCATCTGCTGCAAACCCTAGCAATGGCCGGTTGGGTCACACCCTACTTCCTGCCGAACAGCGTCTATGGGCTGCTAGGCTTTTTCGGCGCCAGTTTCGATGCCGCCCTGGCGGGAGAGCCCTATTCCATCCAGCTCTGGTGGTCCTTCCTGACCCATGCTCTGGTCCATGGCTCCTGGCTGCATCTCTTGATGAATTGCGGCATTTTCCTCGCAATCGGGCATATGATCGTGCGGACGGTTGGCATAGGGACGCTGCTGACCGTTTTCCTTGTCTCGGTGATCGGAGGTGCATTGGCCCATGGTCTGATCGCCGGGCATCAAGGCGTGCTGATCGGTGCCTCCGGCGGGGTGTTTGGTCAGTTGGGCGCTGTGGTCGTATGGCGTGCGGCAATGCTGATGCGCGGTGGTTTTTCGCTGAAGCCGATCTGGCGGCTTTTGCTGGGACTTATTGCGATGAACGCGGTGTTGGCCCTGGCGCTTTCTGGTGGGTTCGGCGGGGGCGAGAGCAGCGGGACCGAGCTTGCTTGGGAGGCACATCTCGGCGGCTTCCTCGCGGGCTCGCTAATCGCGCTGTTTCGCCAGCCACCCTCGACCGAGATGTCCCGCCGCCCCAGGGCGCAGCGGACCATCCTTTAAGGCTCACGTTCAAGCGTCTGGTCGGTTTCCGTGTCCTGCGAGCCGCCCGATCCGCTTCGCGCACCAGCGTCCGCACGCCCTCACCGGCCAGAAGAGGATCGATAACAGCGCAAAGAATGCCATGCCCAGCAAGAACCCATCGGCCTGATCCACCAGGATCACATTGATGAAATTGCGCAGCCAGCCCCAAGCGCCTTCGCCTCCGACCAGCCATCCAGTCAGCCAGTTGGAGGCCTCATAGAACGCGGCATAGGAGCCAACCGGATCCTGCACCCGCCAGCCATAGAGCCCGAGCGCCCCCGCCCCGGCGGCACCCCGCGTCCACATCGCTCACTTCGCCGGGGGCGGATTGCCCGGGATCGGCTCACCCTGCATCGACGGGTGCGAGCGGGCGTATTGCGGCGGGAAGGCCGCACGGGCATCCCCCAGCGCCTGGGCCGCATGCCATGCCCAGCGGGGATCGTAGGTCACACCGCGGGCGAGCGCCACCATGTCCGCCTGCCCGGTGGCCAGGATTGTCTCAGCCTGATGCGGATCGGTGATCTTGCCCACGGCCATCGTGGTCATGCCGGTCGCGCGCCGGATCTCGGCAGCAAAACGGGTCTGATAGCCGGGACCGACCGCGATCTTCTGTAGAGGCGAATTCCCGCCGGAGGAGACATCGATGAAGTCGCAGCCCCGATCCGCCAGAGCTTGAGCGAACACAATCGCTTCCTCTAGCGCCCAGTCCGATCCATCCACCCAATCGGTGGCGGAAATCCTGACACCCAAAGGCCGATCATCCGGCCAGACCGCGCGGATCGCCTCGAAGATCTCCAACGGAAACCGCATCCGGTTCTCCAGGGCCCCGCCATATTGATCATCGCGGCGGTTCGAGATCGGCGAGAGGAACTGATGCAGCAGGTACCCATGGGCGGCGTGCAGCTCGATCACGTCGAAATCCAGCCGCAGCGCTCGCTCCGCCGCTTGCACGAAGCCCGCACGGACCCGGGCGAGCGCATTGTCGCCGAACGCCTCCGGCACATGCCAGCCCTCGGCATAGGGCACGGCCGAAGGGCCGCAGGTCTGCCAGGCACCCTGTGCGGCGGTCAGCGGTTTACCGCCCCGCCAGGGCACATCGACAGAAGCCTTGCGCCCGGCGTGGGCGAGCTGAATCCCGAACTTGGCCGAGCCATAATCGCGAAAGAACGCGACGATCGGCCGGAACGCCTCCTCCTGAGCATCGGACCAAAGCCCGGTGCAGCCTGGGGTGATCCGCCCCTCCGGCTCGACCCCCGTGGCCTCGACGAAGACCAGTCCAGGGCCTGATATCGCGAACTGACCGAGATGCACGAGATGCCAATTCCCCGGCACACCGTCGGCGGCGGTGTATTGGCACATCGGAGCGACCGCGATGCGATTGGGGATCTCGAGCGCACGCATGCGGATCGGTTCGAATAAGTGGCTTGGCATGGGAGGGTCTCCGTCTGCGGATGGGATCGCGGCAGACCTACCCCAGCCTGTGACCCGCGTCCATCGCCTCTCCCGGCCAGCATGGCGGAGCCGCTACCCACCGGGGGGTGGGTGGGCGTGGGTGGGGGCTCCGTGATGCTGGACGGGAAGGATCAGACCGGAATGCCGTCCTGTTCCGCGCGACGCCGCCGCCAGGCCGCACGCTCTAATTCGACCCGAGCCGTGAGAAGATCCACCGCCCGGCCCCTGCCAAAGGCCTCCAGCGCCGCAGCCTGGGCCACCTCTTCCTCTTTGGCAATTGCGGCCTTGCGCTTGGCCAGGGCCTCCAGCCGCCGCGCGGCTTCCTGCTGCCACTTCGCAACGGCTTGCTGTTCGGCCGGGCCAGCACCCGCTTGCAGCAGCGCGATCTCCGCCGCCGCCCGGCGTTGCAACGCCAAAATCTCAGCTTCGGCGTCGGCAAGTTCCCGTCTCAGATCGCGCAATAGAGCTAGATCCCGGAGCAGCATATGCTCGGACAGCAAGGCCAACGGAGCCAGCATCTCAGGGGTCACAACCCGCGCTCCTTCGCTTTGCGGCGCATCGAATCAGCAAAGCGGATCGCAGCGGCTGCAGCGTGGTAGTGATCGGGATCGATCTCCTGGCCGATCTCTACCGTGCCATGGATCGCCCGCGCGCCCGCTGGGTCGGAATGGATCGGCACCCCGGCCTCCATCGCGCTCTCGCGGATCGCGAGAGCGATTTCGTCCACGCCCTTTGCCGTGACCACCGGGGCCGTGCCTCTCTGCCGGTCCCATTTCAGCGCGACGGCGTAATGGGTCGGGTTCACCATGATCACATCGGCCTTCGGCACTTCCAGCATCATCCGGTTTTGCGCGATTGATTCGGCCCTTTGCCGGC
>JBCDKL010000054.1:0-13973 GCA_038746695.1 Pseudomonadota bacterium
ATCTCGGCCAAAAGCTGACGGAGCTGCCGGGGTGTGTAGATATTGCCATAGCGCGCCGAATACTGCCGATAGCCGAAGCCGCGGGCGACGGCATCCGGCACCATTTCAGGCATTGCCTCGGTATCGATCAGTCGGCAGCGGGCGCGGGTCAGCGTCTCGCCGATATGTTGTGCAAAGCAGCTCCCCGCAGTAACGATCGCCGTTTTATGGGTGATCTCAAAGCGTGGTCGGTAGAGATCCTGGGCCGTGCCCTCGCCCCGCGCCGCGACCGATCGCCAGAAGGCCCGCCGCTCAAGACCGCGATAGGGAGAGCGGGCTGGGCCAGACATCAGATCCGTTCGGCCCTGCGCCGCACGCGGGTCAGGATGCAGAGACCTTGCATCACGCCCTATTGGCCATCATGCCGCTCGGATTGTGCGCTGTTCGATCCGTTTCTCGTGCTCGCCCTCAATGATGCGTTGCACGAAAATGCCAGGAGTGTGGATCTGATTGGGATCGAGCTCGCCCGGCTGAACCAGTTCCTCGACCTCGGCCACGGTCACCTTGCCGGACATCGCACAAGGCGCATTAAAATTGTTGGCGGTTCTGCGATAGATCAGATTGCCTTGGGTGTCGCCCTTCCAGGCCTTGACGATGGCGAGGTCGGCGCGGATGCCGCGTTCCAGGATGTAGGTCTCGCCGTCGAAGACCTTCTCCTCCTTGCCCTCGGCCACCTGGGTGCCCACCCCGGTCTTGGTATAGAAACCCGGGATACCGGCGCCCCCGGCGCGCAGCCGTTCGGCGAGCGTGCCCTGGGGGTTGAATTCGATCTCCAACTCGCCGGAGAGATACTGCCGCATGAACTCGTCATTCTCGCCCACATAGGAAGAGATCATCTTCTTGACCTGCCGGGTCTGGAGCAGCAGGCCGAGGCCGAAATCATCCACCCCTGCATTGTTCGAGGCAATCGTCAGATCCTTCACGCCCGAGCCCTGGATCGCCGAGATCAGGTTCTCGGGGATCCCGCAGAGGCCGAACCCGCCAGCCGCGATCTGCATTCCATCGGAGAGGAGACCGTCGAGGGCCTCGGCGGCGGTTGCGTAGACTTTCTTCATGACGGTTCCCATGGCAGTGGCCGGACCGCGCCAGCCGATTGGACGCGGCGCAACATAAAGGCGAAGCGGCTGCGGCGACAAGAGGGATTTAAATCAACGGTCAGAACCGGACTGAGGCAGTTTCGGCGCGGTCTCGGCCTGGGCCTTGGGAGCGCCGAGCCCGGCCAGAGCGGGGCTCGTCGTCTTGGCGAGAGCGCCTCTATCGCGGGGCTGTTCCAAGAGCCAGAAAAGCAGATTGTCGCCAAAGACCGGGTTCTTGGTCAGCTCGACATGCTCGTCGGGCAGGAACAATGTGGTGTCAAAGCGCAACGGCGTGCGCAGTCCGGTCGTGTAATCGCCACCCTGACGTTCGTCGAGCAGCACTGAGGCGCGGAGCACCACCCCATCGCCTTCCTCGACCCCGGCCAGAGTGAAGGCGCCGGTATCCCGGTCGACTGTGGCGGCCGAGGCGGTCTCGAACCCTCCGCCGACAACCAGAAACATCTCCAGCCAATCTGGTTTCGGCGCCCAGCGGTCGATGGCGCGGTGGAATCGCTCGGCCCGGGCCAGCATGCGCCGCTGATGGATCAGCGCTCGGTCGCGTCGCTCGGCTGCGTCGTCCATACCGGGCAGCAGCCATGACAACAGCGGCTCGGCTTCTTCGGATGCGAGACCCCAGCTATAACGCTCCCAAAGACTGGCATCGTAGGGATCGGCGAAATCCGTTGCATCGCCATCACCGAACCCGACCCGCCGATGCCGGGCTCTGGGCATCAATTGCCAGGTTGAGGCGTGGGTCGCCAGAAGTGCTGCCTCATAGACGGGCTGAAACGGCCCGAGCTCTTTCCCGTTGACCAGATTGTCCATCGCCAGGATCGAGCCGGCATTGGGTGTGGCCACGATGATCACCCGGTTGAAATGCTTCGCACCTTCCCAGGTGATCGGCGGCAATGCGCCGTCCTCGCCCAAAGGCGCGGGCCCATGCATCAAGTAATATCTGGTGACGAGCCCACCCATCGAATGGGCCAGTAGGTCGAAAGTCACATCCTCGGCGCGCACGGTTTCGCCGGAGAGGCGGCTTCGCTGCGCGGCCACCAATTCTCGCCGTGCCATAATGAATTCATGGAAATCCTGGGCGAGGCTGGCGAGATCGCGCCGCCAGTCGTAATCGAAGCGGAATGCCGTCGCGGGGTTCTCGGTGAGGTCGCGATATTGATCCGGTCCAGGCGGAAGCGGCGTGGCGCCGGACAGATCCTCGAGATCGCTTCGATTGCGATCGCGCGCTGGGCCGACCCGGAAGCCCCCGGCGCTCAGCGTCCGACGCACCCCGCCATAGACCTCCAAAGTTACTTTAAGGCCCAGCACATCCGCTTCCGCCTCATCCAAAACACCCGCGGGGCGGACCGAGTCGCGCTGCGCCTCGAAGGGCAGATCGGCATCGAGGAGGGGCAGAGCGATCAGCCGTGCCTCCACCGGATCGGTCGGGTCGGCCGACAGCCCACGGCTCCCCCCGCCCCATACAATTGTATCGGTAACCGAGTCGATCAGGCGCGATCCTAGTGTCCCTGGAACCGTGATCAACGGCCGTCGCAGCGCATCATCTCCCGCATCCGCAACACGGGAATAGATCACGTCGAGATCCGGAGACCTCGGAACCGGAGTGCAGGCCGAAAGGGCAACGCAAAGCCAAGCCAAGCCAAACAGGGAATATCGGGCCGTCATGTCCACCTCATCAGAGCCGAAATCTATCGCTTTGCTGGGCAGAAGCAATTTATTCGCGGTCCCGGCATTAACGCTCTGTTCGGATTCCAGCGCGTATTTGTGAATGCCGCGTTTCCAAAGATCGATGAGACAGGGTGCGCCACCATGATCCCGCAAATACTGGCTGTTCTGATCCAAGCCGAGACCTTCCATGTCTCGCGCGATTTGACGCTCAGTCTGGTAATATTCTTCGGCGTGACAGTATTCGCGCTGCTGATCTGCCTGCCGATGTATCGCAGCGCCCGGGCGCGAGATGCGATGCAAGCGCAAGCGGCGGAGAGCAGAGAGCTAAAAGCCCGGATCAATGAGCTGGAGCGCCACCTGGACGAAGAACGCCTGCTCAACGAAGGCTATGAGGATCAGGTTGCGCGCTATCAAGGCACGATGTCGGATCTCTTAAGCGGGATGGATGTGGCGGCGGCTTTTTTCGGACGTGACGGCCGGTTGATGGCTTGGACGGATCAATTCCAAGACAGTCTTGAGCCCTCTGGCGGCCATTTGGAGCGGGGGCTATCCTTCGAGACTATCCTACCGGTCAGCCAACTCTTCGGTGGCCAGGGTGAGAAGGCGGTGACCGCGCCTTATCTGGATGGCGTGGCAAGGGAGTGGACCACGGCACTCCATCAAACCCCCTCCGGTGTTCTTCTGAGTGCCCGCTGCCGGCAGGTACCGCAAGGCTGGATAGTCTCCCTTCTGGATGACGGTTCGGCTCGCGAGGTCGGTGCGATGCAGGAGGCGCTGGATGCAGCCGAGGCCGATCTGCAGCGCTTTCTCTATATCGCGGGGCACGATCTTCGCGCGCCTCTGCGCGCTCTCAAAACCTTGCCTGGATGGATCAGCGAGGAAATCGAGGCAAGTTTTGGCCCGCCAGATGCCGATCTCGCCGAGTATATCGAAGAACTGGAAATCCAGGCCGAACGGATGGATCGGTTGCTGCTCGATGTCCTTACATTCTCGCGTATCGGACGGCGCGGCGATCCGGCAAGAGAGACTGATACAGAAGCCCTGCTTGACGAAGTAACATCGGCGATCCTGCCCGAGAGCTTCGGCCTGACCGTCGACGGCGCCCTGCCGGATCTGACAGCCCAGCCCAATGAGGTCATGCTGCTGCTGCAGTGTTTGCTCTCCAATGTTGTGAAACATCACGACCGAGATCGCGGCCGGATCAAGATCACGACGCAACGCGGCTTCGCAGGTTTGACGCTGAAGGTCGAAGACGATGGTCCGGGGATCGATCCCAGATTTCGTGAGAAAGTCTTCGAGATGTTCTCGACGCTCAAGCCGCGCGACGAGGTAGAGGGGAGCGGGATCGGCCTCGCGATGGTGCGCAAGATCGTCGATCTCTGGGGGGGCTCCGTGGTGCTTGAGGATAGCGATCTGGGCGGACTCTGCGTCCGGATCGATCTGCCGTCACCATTCGAGCACACAAAGGCGGCAGCCTGACCCGGCACCCGGCCGCCATGAACCTGTTATGGTTAGGTTCGCTTAACCTTCTATCAAAGGGTTGTCCCTCAAGATGCCTCCAGTGTCAGTATGGAGGCGTGACCGATGAGTGCTCTGGCTGCAAAGACCATTTCCGATGAGTCCGATGCCGATCCCCTTGCGAAACTCGGTGTCCGCCCAATCTCATGCCTTCTGCTAGACGACAGCCGTTTCGACCGCCGCCGTGTGGTCCACACCGCCAACCGGGCCGGGCTGAAGATCGACGTGGTCGAATGCGCCACCGTAGCCGAAGCCCGAAAGATTTTGGCGCAGCAGAACTTCTCACTCCATATTTTCGACTACCGTCTGCCTGATGGCGATGGGATCGCCTTTGCCAAAGAAGTGCTGGCGGATGCCAAACACAAAATGGTCCCGACCATCATCCTCTCCGGCAAAGGCCACGAGAACACTTCGATCAGCGCGATCATGGCCGGATGTGCCGATTATCTGACCAAAGATCTGCTCAGTCCGGGCACCTTCCACCATTCGGTGATCAACGCGTTGCACAAGGCAGCGCTCAGGGCCGAGCGGGATGAGGAAGATCAGGATAAGGACGCGATCCGCGCCGTGCTCGACGCGCTCTGTGACGCCCATCTCGACGTGATGGCCACGCCACTCGCCGATTTGCGCGACCGGGCCGAGGCGTTAAAAGCCAGCGGCGATGCATCGTCAGATCTGCAAAAGGCGATCGATACGCTGACTGGGAAATATGAACGGATCAACGGCCAACTCTCTCAAATCGAAGACATCGCGAAACGGTATCGCGATTAGATCGAAGAACCCGCGATCCGGCGCATCGAAGCTCCCAGCAAATTAAGCGATGCCTTCCAGAACGCGCGTTGTCCGCGCTACTGCCTTAATCCGGGCTCAGACCCTGTACAGTGCTCATTTCAACAACCCTAACAAATCAGGCTGACCGGCCAGTCATCCAGGGATCGCAGCACCTGGGTTTAGGATCCCATTCGGGTCGAGCGCCTGTTTGATTGCCCGCATCGCGGCGAGGCCCGCCTGATCGCCGAGACGCCCGTAATCGGCGAGTTTCAACCGGCCGATTCCGTGCTCCGCGGCGATAGATCCGCCCATTTCTGCGGCCAAATCATGCAGCACTCGGCCAAGTTCCGATTTGACATTGTGATACTCGGACTTGCTGCGGCCTAAGGCTGGGTAGAGATTGTAATGCAGATTGCCGTCTCCGATATGGCCGAAACTGTTGATGATCAGATCCGGCTCGATCGCGCCCACCCGGCGGTCCGCTTCTTCAAGGTATTCGGGAATACGCGAGGTCGGCACAGATATGTCGCTGGACAGGATCGCGCCGACCTTTCGATTGCACTCAGGAATCGTCTCGCGCATCCACCAGAAGGCCTGACGCTGCGCCTCGTTCTGGGCGAGCACTCCGTCGGTGGCTAGCCCCTCCTCGAGGATCTCTGCGAGGATCGGTTCCATCCGGGCCGTCATGCCACCACCCTCCGGCCCCACCGCCTCGAGGAGCACGCGCCAGGGCGGAGACCCCTGCAGCGGGTCGCGCCAGTCGGGATAGAAGCGGCGGACGAAGCCGACGCCTTGGCCATTAATCAACTCAAACCCTGAGATCGCATCGCCGAGCGGTCGTCCGAGGCGGTGCAGAAGCCGCACTGCAATTGCCGGGTCCGCGACGGTCAGCATGGCGGTCACCGTCTCTCCCGGTTTTGGGAACAGTTTCAGACTGGCCGCTGTGATCACACCCAGTATCCCCTCCGACCCAATCAGAAGGTGGCGCAGGTCGAGACCCGCATTGTCCTTGCGCAAGACGCGTGGCCCGATCCCGGCGCCGATCACCGAGCCATCGGCCAAGACGGCTTCGACATCCAAGACAAGATCGCGGGTATTGCCATAGCGCAATACCTGCACCCCGCCTGCATTGGTCGCGAGATTGCCGCCGATCCGGCACGAGCCCTCGGACGCGAGCGAGAGGGGGAAGAGCCTGCTGATCCGATCCGCTTCGGCTTTGATATCAGCCAGGATACAGCCTGCCTCGGCCACCAGCGCGCCGTCCTCGGGCAGAACGGCGCGGATCCGGTTCATCCGCTCGAGCGATAGGATCACCGGGGTTGGGCCATCGGGCAGGATCTGCCCGCCAACCAGCCCGGTGCCGCCCGAAACAGCGACCACAGGGATCTGCGCTGCGTTGCAATGGGCGAGGATTTCCGAGACCTGTGCCGTAGTATCTGGGCGCAACACAGCCGCCGCCTGGCCTTGCCATTGATCGCGGGGTTCGCGCAGATAGGGCCCCATCCGCTCGTCACCTTCCATCAGCAGATGAGCTGGCCCGGTGATCGCAGCGAGGCGTGCCAGATCCTCCGCCTCTGGAGCGCGGAGCATAGTCACGCGCGCCACTCGATGCTGCCGACCGCTGGGCCGAAAGGAAGCAGAGTCTTGTGGCTTGGTCCGACCGGCGCACGACCCGTCGTCCAGATGCAGCAGCGCTCGGAATAGATGTCCAATTGCGCCACCTGCATCTTCAGCCCCTTTTGTCTCCGGTTAGGTCTCCACTTGGACGGTATAGTTCAAACCCAACCGACCGCCATCCACATAAACGGATTCACCGGTCATGTAACTCGCCAGATCCGAGGCGAGGAAGACTGCGACCTTGCCGATCTCAGCTGGATCGCCCGGACGGCCCATTGGTGTGCGCGAGAGGATGGTCCGCATTTTCTCCGGGCTGGAGGCGACCGAGGCGAACATCTCTGTCGCGATCGAGCCAGGGCCAATGGCGTTGACCCGGATCCCCTCCTTGGCAAGCCGGATGCCGAGCGCCTTAGTCCACTGCTTGATCCCGCCTTTCGAGATCACATAGGGCGCGATCTCCGGGATCACGCCTTCGGCCTGATAAGAGGACATATTGATGATCGCCCCGCGCGCGCCGTTGGCGTCGGGGGATTGTGTCATCATCTGCCGCGCAGCCAGTTGCCCGGTCAGAACGACGCCTTTCATATTGACTGCCATCACCCGGTCGTAGTCTGCCTCTTCCAGCTCGAGAGGGTCCGAGGCATGGATAATCCCGGCATTGGCGATGGTGATATCGAGCCTGCCGAAGCTTGCGACCGCCTTGTCGATCAACGCCTGCACATCCGCCTTCCGGGTCACGTCGCAGCGCATATAGAGGCAGCCGAGTTCGCTCGCCGCGGCCTCGCCTTTCTCGTCGGTCACATCCGAGATCAGAACCTTCGCGCCATGGCGCATCATCTCGTGCGCGCAGGCCAGGCCCAGCCCACCGGCGGCGCCGGTGACGACAGCGGTTTTGTTCTCCAGCAGCATAAGCGCCTCCTCAGATCACGGCTTTTTCTAGGAATGGAGTGTTGGTGACGATCCGTTCATAGCCGAGTTCGGACATGTCCAGAGTGCGATAGGCGCCATCGGCGATCAGTTCCGCCGCCCCTCGGCCCATCGCCGGCGATTGCTGGAATCCATGGCCTGAGAAGCCGTTGACGAACAGGAAGTTCGACACGTCCGGATGGAAGCCGATGACTGCGTTCTGGTCGAGCGTGTTGAAGGCGTAATGCCCGACCCAGGCATTCATCACTTTCACCCTCTCGAACGCGGGAACCCGGTTAGCGATGGCGGGCCAGAGCTTTTCCTCCCAGATCCCCGGCTCCTCGGAGAAATCGTCGAAATCCATCGCGTGATCGTCGAAGGGTGGACAGCCGCAGAGGTAATAGCGCCCATCCGAGCGCATATGCACGCCCGAGGGATCGATGGTCAGCGGAAGGTCGCGGTCCAGAGGCTCGGCGGCGTCGAAGATGTAGGTATAGCGCCGCCGCGGCTCGACCGGGATATCCATACCCGCCATTTGCGCCGTCACCGCCGCCCTCGGTCCCGAGCAGTTGACAACGATCCCACAAGGAATGACCTGACCCGAGGCTAGGGTCACACTTTCGACCTTGTCGCCCTGGCGAGAGATCGCGACAACCTCGTTCTGGATATACTCCGCGCCCTGCTGACGGGCTTTCTTCCGCCACCAGTCGAAAATCGTACCGCCGTCGAAATAGCCCTCATCGACCGGATTGTGGCTGCCGAGCACGATACCGTCCAGATTGTAGAACGGGTACTCCTCGGCGATCTGCTCCGGGCTGAGCAGCCTTGTCGCCGCCCCCAGATCGGCCTGGATCGCCTGGCATTCGGTCAGTGTCTCGGCCAGGCCCTCATTGCCCGCGAGATACATGTAGCCAAAGCTCTGTAGGGTGATCTCCGGCGCTTCCGGGTCCTGCATGAAGTCGCGGAACTCCCTGATGAAAATCGCGCCGAACTGGCCGATCCGGATATTGATATGGTTGGAGAATTGCTGCCGGATGCAGGAATTGGTGCGGCTTGTCGAGGTGAACTCATAGCTCGGGTCTTTCTCGACCACCAGCACGCGCCCAGTGAAACCCGGATCGCGGGTCAACCACCAGGCGGTTGAGGAGCCCATCATCGCCCCTCCCACGATCACAACGTCATAGCTTTGATGGGCAGGCTCTTGGCTCATCCCGCGCTCTCCTTCATTCCTCATATCCATAATCGCGCCGTGCCGCCTCGGCGCTGACATAGCCGAGATCGAGATCGCGGCGGATCTGTTCCGGCGTGCGTTCCCCCGGTGGGCCATAGCCGCCGCCGCCTGGCAGGGCCAGGACGGCCCGCGCCCCCGGCGGGATTGCCTGGCGGCCTTTGCCCTGCATCTCGGTGCCGTCGCTCAGGGTGAACCGGGTTGCGCCGCCGGGCTGTCCGCCCTCGCGCCCTCGCGCCGGGTGGTGGACCCGGTCGAACATGGCCGAGAAGTCGAAGCGATAGCCGTCGGCCGCACCGATCTGCATATTCTGGCCGAGCCCACCGCGATGGGTGCCGGCACCGCCGCTATCGGGGCGGAGCTCCTTTTGCCAGATGATCACCGGGCCGGTCTGCTCGACCGCTTCGACCGGCATGGTCATCACGCCGGATGGAAAGGCGGTCGCGCTCATGCCATCCAGCCCCGGCCTGGCGCCCGAGCCCCCGCAATTGAACATCAGAACCTCGGCTCGCCGGGCGCCCGGATCATTGGCGCCCTCGACAGGTCTCAGTGAGATCTGGAAGTTGCAGAGTGCGCCGGCCCCCTCGGCGGGTACCCTATCGGGTAGGATCTCGTGCAAAGCTCCCAAGACCGTATCGGGCAGCATATGGCCGATCACATGGCGCAGCGCCACAGGGGCGGGATCGAGCGCATTGACGATCGAACCCGGCGGGGCCATCACTTCGAACGGTGCCAACGAGGCCCAATTGTTTGGGATCTCCGGCGCCACAGCACATTTGAGCGCATAGCAAGTGTAGGCTTGGGTGTAGACCAGCGGCACATTGATCCCCTTCGGATCGGTGCCCGAAGTGCTAGCGTAATCGGCGAGAATCCGTTCTTCCTCGATCTGCAAAGTAACCGCCAGTCGGATCGGAGTCGCGAAACCGTCGATCACCATCTCATTGGCGGCGGTCCGGCGGGGCAGGGCGGCGATCCGCTCCAGCGTTGCGCGGCGGGAGTTCTCGAAGATGAAACCCGCGATCGCCGAGAGATCGGAGAGAGCGAACTCCTCCATCATCGCGGTGAGGCGGCGCAAGCCCACCTCGTTACAGGTGGCCAGCGCGTGGATGTCTCCGACCACCTGAACCGCTTCGCGCACATTGGCCCGGACGATGCCGACGAGATCGCGGTTGACCTCGCCCTCCCGGGCGAAATGCATGATAGGGATCCGAAGCCCTTCCTCATAGACCGAATTGCCATCGGCGCCAAAGCCACGTCCGCCGATATCGACCACATGGGCGGTGCAGGCAAAGAACCCGACCAGCTTGTCGCGGAAGACCGGTGTGACCACTGTGATGTCATGGAGATGCCCGGTGCCCCACCATGGATCGTTGGTGATGTAGACATCGCCGGGGCTCATCCGGGCCACCCCGATCTCGCGCATGAAATGACCAACCGATTCCGCCATGGCATTCACATGGCCCGGCGTTCCGGTCACCGCCTGGGCGAGCATTCGGCCTTCGGAGTCGTAGACTCCGGCCGAAAGATCCCCCGCCTCGCGCACCGAGGTCGAGAACGCGGTGCGGACCAGCGCTTGGGCCTGTTCCTCGACGATCGAGATCAGCCGGTTCCACATCACCTGATGGGCGACAGTGTCGGTCATGCAGGCTCCTCCCGCGTCAGGATAAGGGTGCCGTCTTGGGCGGCGTGGATGGCAAAGCTGGTGGGGGTGACAGTGGCGGTTTCCCGCTCGACCACCACGGCGGGGCCGGAGAGTGGAGCCCGCCCCACGGCGCCGCGCGCGATCACCCGCGCCGAGGTTTTGCGTCCGATGCCAGGGTCGAATATCTCGCGGGTCAAGTGCTCGTCTGCGGCGGTGTCTTGTTCAGGGGAGGTTTCGCCGATGCCAGGTGGCGTCGCGGCGATGGCGTTGACCGACCAGGAGGCGATCTCGATCTCCAGCCCCTCGACCACCCGTCCGAACAGCACCGCATAGGCCGCCTCGAAACCCGAACGCAGGGCGTCGGGCGAGAGATCCGGGCCGAGCTCCACGGGGATCTCCCAGCCCTGTCCGACATAGCGCATGAAGGCGCGCCGGCTCTCTCCGATCTCGGCGCCAGGCGCGCAGCGCGCCACGAACCCGCGTGCTTCTGCGCCCAGCCGTTCGAGAACCTCCACAGCCGCACTCTGAGAATAGGTGCCGAGCCGCATGTAAGTGCTTTGCGTCGCTTCGAAACTGGCGGGCGCCCGCAGGAACCCGATGGCCGAGCCCACACCCGCCCCGGACGGCACCAAAAGCCGCCCGATGCCAAGCTTCTGGCAGAGCCGAGCAGCATGCAGCGGGGCGGCTCCCCCGAAAGCGATCATCGTGTACTCTGCCAGATCCTCGCCATTTTCGACCGCATGGACCCGGGCCGCGTTCGCCATCGTTTCGTCGACCATCTCCGAGACACCATGCGCCGCCTGAAGCCGGTCGAGCTCCAAAGGACCCGCGACATGCGCCTCCAGCGCCTCGCCAGCGGCCTCAGTGGACAAAACGATGCGACCGCCCGCGAAGTTGCCGGGATCGATCCGCCCGAGCACGAGATCGGCATCGGTCACCGCAGGGCGCGTGCCGCCGCGGCCATAGCAGGCGGGGCCTGGCTCTGAGCTCGCACTCTCCGGCCCCACCCTGATCTGGCGCATCGCGTCGACCCCGGCCAGTGAGCCGCCGCCCGCACCGATCTCGACCATATCGATCACTGGGATCGAGATTGGCATGCCCGAGCCCTTCTTGAAGCGATAGCTCCGCGCGACCTCGAAGACCCGCGCGGTTTTCGGTGCCTGCCCCTTGATCAAGCAGATCTTCGCCGTCGTGCCGCCCATATCGAAGCTGAGCACTTTGTCGAGCCCGTGCCGCGCGGCCAGATCTGCGGCGAAGATCGCCCCGCCTGCCGGGCCCGATTCGACCAGCCGCACGGGAAATTCCGCCGCCGTGTCCAAGTCGATGATCCCGCCGCCCGAATGCATCAGGAAAACCGGTGCGACTGCTCCGATTTCGGCCAACCGCTCGGTCAGACGGCCGAGATAGGCGGCCATCTGGGGTTTCACATAAGCATTGGCGCAGGTCGTGTTGAACCGCTCGTACTCGCGCATCTGTGGTGAGACCTCCGACGAGATCGAGATGCTGAGATCCGGCAAGGCGGCGGTCAGGGCGGCGCGCATCGCCTGCTCATGTGCCGGATTGGCGTAGGCATGGAGAAATCCGATCGCCACACTCTCGTACTCACCCGCTCGGATCGTCTCGACCAGCCCGGCAATCGCCTCAGGGGAGGGTGCGCGCAGAACCCGCCCCTCGGCATCCATCCGCTCATCCAGCACATGGCGGTGGTTGCGCGGGATCAACGGGTCGGGGAGCTTTAGGTTCAGATCGTACTGCTCGAAACGGCTTTCCGTGCGCATCTCGATCACATCGCGAAAGCCCTCGGTGGTGATCAAGGCTGTATGAGCGCCGCGGCGTTCGATCAGCGCATTGGTGGCCAGCGTAGTCCCGTGGATGATCTGACCGACCTCGCCGGGCGCAATCCCGGCCTGATCGCAGATCTCGGCAATGCCCGCCAGGATCGCGCGCTCCGGCGCATCATAGGTGGTCAGCACCTTTGTCGAGACCCGGGCGGCGCCGGTCTCTAGCACCACATCCGTGAAGGTGCCGCCGATATCCACGCCGATCCGGGCTGTCTGGTCGCTCACGATGGGATCCTTCCCCTTGCCGTTATGGCAGAGATTGAACTCAGCCGGGCAAACAGGCAAACCAGAATTGCGCATTGAGGCTGTAGGAAAACTATCGGATGAAGAGATGGGGACCGCATCGTGCGCCCATGCCGCCCATGGGCGCCCTCCTGGCGGTCGAGGCGGCTGCGCGCCTTGGCAGTTTTCGTGCGGCAGCGGACGAGTTGAACGTCACCCAAGGCGCGGTCGCCCAGCAGGTGCGCGCGGCCGAGGCGGATCTGGGCCATGCCTTGTTCGAGCGTCATCCCCGTGGGCTGGAGGTGGCGCCCGCCGCCCGGCCCTTCATCGAGCAGATCTCGCAAAGCCTCGCGGCCCTTTCCGGCGCCGCGGCGGCTTTCCAGCAGAGCAATTCGGGCGGCGAGAGCCAGCGGGTGATTCTCTCCGCACCGCCGTCGATTTCGGCGCGCTGGTTGATCCCGAGGCTCGGGCGGTTCGATCCCGGTGCACGGGAGGTGGCGATCGCGATCGACGCTTCGACTGCGCTTCGGCCCCTGACCGGTCCCGACCGGGTGGACTTGGCGATCCGCTGGGGGCTCTGTCCCGCTAGTCTCTGGTCGCGGCTGCTCTTGCCAGGGCCGTTCGTAGCAGTAGCGGCCCCCGGGCTGGTGCCCAATGGATGCATGGCCGATGCGCTCCCGGAACTGCCGCTGATCTCGGATGGCTATGATCTCTGGGGCGAGTGGTTCCAGCGGGCGATTGGCAGAGTGCCAGAGATCTCCGGCCCCGATCTCTCGCTTTCAACCCTGGCCATCGAGGCCGCCGAGCGGGGGCTGGGCGTGGCCTTGGCGCCGGAGCCTTTGGTGCGCGGTGCCTTGGTCGAGGGGCGTCTGGTTCGGGTCTTCGGATCAGACCTCGATCTGCATACCGAGCGTGGGTTCTATCTCGTCGCCGCCGAGGCGCCCGCCCGGCCTGCCACGCGCTCGGTGGCCGAATGGCTGTTGGCGGAGGCTGCGAGACCCGGGGACTAGCCCTCGCGCTCTGGCCACCACCAGCGCCCGCCGATCACCACGCCCTTCGAGGTTAGGCTGAAGCGCCCCTCGAGATGCTCTCCCATCACATCCTGGTAATCGAAGCGGCCCTTCTCGAGCGACAGGATCGTCGCATCGCCGATGGAACCGGGCGCCAGGGTTCCGAGTTCGGGCCGTCGCAAAGCGTCGGCTGGGGCGATGGTCGAGGCGGCGATCACATCGCCGATCTCCATGCCGAGACAGAGGAACTTCGATAGGGTTACGCATTGATCATAGGCTGGCCCATCGATGCAGAGCTGGTGCACATCCGAGCTGATCGTATCCGGGGGGAAGTCCTGGGCCAGCATCATGCGCGCGGTCTTGAAGGAGAAACTGCCCATCCCGTGGCCGATATCGAAGATAACCCCGCGGCGGCGCGCC
>JBCDKL010000055.1:0-13958 GCA_038746695.1 Pseudomonadota bacterium
TCCCTGCTGTTCCAATTGCGTGAGAAAGAAAGATCGCGTCACCAGCCGGTCCGCCACCACCGAAGCGAGCGAGACCGAGACCATCACCGCGATGGCAACCTGGAAATCCCCGGTGAGCTCAAAGACGATCAGGGTCGAGGAAATCGGCGCCCCCAGCACAGCCCCCGCCACAGCACCCGTCGCCGCCAGCGCGTAAAGCCCCTGGCTGCCCGAGACCGCCGGGAAAAGCGAGATGGCCACCTCTCCGAAGGCACAGCCGGTCAAAGCTCCCAACATCAGCGCGGGCGAGAAAACGCCCCCGCCCATCCGACCGGTCATGGTGATGGCCACCGCGACCACTTTGACCACGGCAAACAGCACCGCCGTGGCAAACGCGAATTGCGTGGTCAACGCCAGCGAGGTCGTCTCATACCCGACCCCGATGATATGCGGGAACTCCAAGGCGATCAGGCCCAGCAACGCGCCAGCCACCGCCGGGCGCGCCCAATCGGGAATGTCGAGCGCCTTTTGCACCCGGTCGCCAACCTTCTCGGCCAGAAAGATCGTCCGCATCATCGCGACCGCGACCAGCCCGCAGACGATGCCCAGCACCATGAAGGCCGGCAGTTCCCAATAGAACTCCACCGTATGGTCGGGAATGGTATACTCGGTGATATCGCCGAGATGGATCCGGCTGACCACAGCTCCCGCCACCGCCGCCACCACAATTGGACCAAAGGCGTGGAGCGCGTAGTGACGCAGCACCACCTCCAGCGCGAACAAGGCCCCAGCCAGCGGCGCGTTGAAACTGGCCGAAACCGCCGCCGCCGCCCCGCAACCCAGGATATCCCGCGCAGTGATGTTCGAGGATTTGAGCGTGTCCGAGGTCCAGCTTGCGATCACGGCACCCAGATGGATCGCCGGTCCCTCACGCCCGGTGGACCCACCGGTCGAGAGCGTCACCAAGGACGCGGCCGCCGAGGCGAGGCCCGGCCCACGCTCGACCCGCCCGCCTCGGATCGCCGCGGCGCGGATCACATCGGCAACCCCGCGGGCCTTCGCATCCGGTGTGAAGCGCGTGAGGATCTGGCCGACGATCAGCCCGCCGATGATTGGTACCGGCAGCACCAGATACCAGGGAAGCTCGGCCACAACCGAATGGATCGTCACATCATCGGCGCCGTAGAACAGAGTCTGCAATTCGGAGATCGCCACCCTGAACCCAGTCACCGCATAGCCGGTGGCGATGCCCACCAGAACCGCAACGGGCCAGAGCACAAGATTGGTAGAGAGCTTGGCCCGGTTCAGCCCCCGTCCATACCGCGCCGTCGCGAGGCGAAGCGCGGCGGCAAGGCGGCTGGCGGTGGTTTTGGCCATGAACAGGGCCCGGATTTACGCGTGCTGGCCGCAGCTTACCCCGGATCTTCCCTTAAGGGAACGCCCCAGTCGGCAATGGCCTAGACCTTGCGTCGGATCGCGATCGTAGCACCCGCCTCGCTTGGCCTGGGCAGGCCGGCATGGGCGGTGCGGAGCGCCTCGACCCGTGCCGCCGCCTGATCCGGGTAGGGGACCGAGCGCCTCGCGACCAGATCGACATTCATCGAGATGCTCTCATACGTCGCGGCCCGGTCGCCGGTCTCCTCATTGATCATGGTGGCAAAGAAATGCACCCGCTTGTGATCAGCATCGAGCAATTGGAAGAGCGTGTGAAAGGGCTGGCCGAGGCGCAGCTCACGCAGATAATGGATCTGGCTCTGCAACGCCATCGGGCCCATCTGCAGGGTCTTGGCCTGGCCCTCACCGATCTGCATCACATCGTCGAACACTTCATCGATGGCATGGTCGAAGGCCAGCAGGTAATAGGCCACATTCATGTGGTTGTTATAGTCGATCCAGCCTTCCTCAACCTTTTGCGTCTTGGTGCGGATCGGCTGCGAGGGGAAGTCGGCTGCGTCGGGCATGGCGCTCTCCTGATGGCTTGTCCCCGGGTATAGATCAGCTACGTTGGCGGGAAAAGTGGGAGGAGATATGACTATCGAAAGCGCCATTGCTACGCTCAGCCCTGTCTTTGGCGACCGATTGAGCACTTCCGCCGGAACACTCGACCAGTTCGGCCGGAACGAGGCCTGGTATCCGGTGACCCCGCCCGACGCCGTGGTGTGGCCCGAGACGACCGAAGAAGTGGCCGTGATCGCACGCACCTGCTCGGAGCATGGCTGCCCGATCATCGCCTGGGGGGCGGGCACCTCTCTGGAGGGCCATATCGTGCCGGTACAGGGTGGGATCACGCTCTGTTTCGAGCGGATGAACAAGGTGCTCGCGGTGCATGACGCGGATATGGACACGGTGGTGCAACCTGGCGTGACCCGCAAGCAACTGAATGAGGAGCTCCGCGCCTCTGGCCTGTTCTTTCCGATCGACCCAGGCGCGGATGCCTCGATCGGCGGGATGGCGGCAACCAGGGCGTCGGGCACGGCGGCGGTGCGCTATGGCACGATGCGCGAGGCGGTGCTGGCGCTGGAGGTGGTGCTGGCCGATGGGCGTGTGATCCGCACCGGCAGCCGGGCACGGAAAAGCTCGAACGGATATGATCTGACCAAACTGTTCGTGGGCTCGGAGGGGACGCTGGGGATCATCACCGAGCTGACCCTGCGGCTTCATGGTCAGCCCGAAGCCGTCTCGGCGGCAGTCTGCGGGTTCGAGACATTGGAAGGTGCGATCCAGACGGTGATCCAGACGATCCAGATGTCGATCCCTGTGGCTCGTATGGAGTTGCTGGACGAGGTCTCGATCCGCGCGCTGAACCGGTATTCCGGCTATGAGATGGCCGAAGGGCCGACACTGTTCGTTGAATTCCACGGAACCGAGGCGGCGGTGGCCGAACAGGCCGAGATCGTCGGCGAGATCTGTGCCGAGCACGGTGGCCAGGGTTTCGAATGGGCGACGCAGCAGGAGGACAGGAGCAGGCTTTGGGCGGCGCGGCATAACTTCTACTATGCGATGAAGGCGATGTGCCCGGGAAAAACCGGCTATAACACCGATGCTTGCGTGCCAATTTCGCGGTTGGCAGATTGCATTCTGGAGAGCAAAGCCGACGTGGCGGAGTCCGGCTTTGTTTCGCCTTTGGTCGGGCATGTCGGGGATGGCAATTTCCATATGAGCTATATGGTGGCGCCGGACGATCCGGCGGCGATCGACCGTGCCAAGGCTTTGGCCGATCGATTGAGCGCGCGGACGATTGCGATGGGAGGAACGGTCTCGGGCGAGCATGGGATCGGGATCGGCAAGAAGAAATTCATGACCGACGAGCATGGCGCCGAGGCCTGGGCCCTGATGGGCGAAATCAAACGGACCTTCGATCCGTCGGGCATTCTGAACCCAGGCAAGATCGTGCCCGGCAACTAGCTTTAGTTAAACGGAATGCGGGCAGGCCCGCATGCGCGATGTTTGGCGCCCGTCCCGGGCGCGACCCCCTCCCTTACCCTCCCCCGTTGGGGGAGGAGACAGGTCGCAAGCGGTTGCAAGGTCAGCCTGCCATATCCATCAGGGATTTTGCGGCGGAGCGGGCTTCTTCGGTGAGGGTTTCGCCGGCCAGCATACGAGCAATCTCGTCGATCCTTTGATCGGGGGCGAGTGAGCGGACATCAGTTCGGGTGATGCCTTGATCGATGGATTTGGCGATCCGCCAGTGATGCGCGCCTTCGGCGGCGACTTGCGGCGAGTGTGTGACGACCAGGACCTGGGCCTGTTCGGACAGTTTCGCGAGGCGGCGGCCCACGGCGGTGGCAGTGGCCCCGCCGACACCGCGGTCGATCTCGTCGAAAACCATCACCCGCTCACCACCGCCCGCGAGGCAGACCTTTAACGCCAGAAGGAAGCGGCTGAGCTCGCCGCCCGAGGCGATGCGGTCGATCGGGCCCGCCGGGCTGCCGGGGTTGATCGCGGCGGTGAAGCTGACCCGGTCCGTTCCTTCGGCGCCGGGGGTATGGGGCGTGATTTCGGTCCTGAACCTGGCCGTCTCCATTTTCAGTGGCGCGAGTTCGGCGGTCACAGCTTTGTCGAGGCTTTCTGCGGCGGCATGGCGGGCCTCGGTCAGCTTTGCCGCGGCGCTGTCATAGGCCCGCTCAGCCTCGGCGAGATCGAGCTCCAGGGCCGCGATCCGGTCTCCGCCCGCATCGATGCCGTCCAGCCGTGCGGCCAGTTCGGTGGTCAGCTCGATTAGATCGTCGGGTTGGACCTGATGTTTGCGGGCCAGGCCGCGCAGTGCGAAGAGGCGCTCCTCGACCGCTTCGAGCCGCCCAGGGTCGAAATGCAAAGCGTCAAGAACCCCGCTCAGTCCGGCCTGCGCATCGGAGAGTTCCGCCATAGCTCGGTCGAGCGCGGCAATCGGCGCTTCAAGCCGCGCACCCGCTTCCTCGCCCGCACGCTCGGCGGCATGGGTCAGGCGCGAGAGGGCGGTGGCCATAGCACCCTCTGCCCCATCGGCGGACAGGTCTTGACGGGCGCGATCGAGCTCTTCGGTGATTTTGGCGGCGGCCTGGATCAGGCGGCGTTCGGCATCTAGCTTGTCGGCCTCGCCGCTTTCAGGCGCCAGACGGTGCAGTTCCTCGACAGCGAAACGCAGATACTCGGCATCCTCGGAGGCCCTTGCCAGATCGGCCTGGGCCTGATCGAGATCGCGTCGACAGGTCTCGCGCCTTGACCAATGGTTGCGGATAAGTGCGACATCCGGGACCAGCCCCGCCGCAGCGTCGAGCAGTGGGCGATGTGCCTTGGCGTTCAGCAGCCCTCGGTCGTCATGCTGGCCATGGACTTCAACCAGAACCTCGCCGAGCCGCTGGAGAGTCTCGGCGCTGACGCGCATATCGTTCACGAAGGCGCGGGAAGGGCCCGCGGAGCTGGTCAGACGGCGCAGCACGATCTCGCCGCCAAGAGGCAGGCCGACCTCCTCGAGCAGCGCCATTGCGGGATGATCCGCGGGGAGTGTGAACACCGCCTCGACCCGCCCCTCCTCGCTACCCGAGCGAAGGAGATCACGGCGGGTCTTGCGGCCCAGGGCAAAGCCCAGCGCGTCGAGAAGGATCGACTTGCCCGCCCCGGTTTCGCCGGTCAGCACATTCAGACCCGGCTCGAAGGACAATTCCAGCGCCTCGATCAGCGCTATATTCCGAATATCGAGGCTGACGAGCACGTCTCAGGGGAAAGTCAGAGCCATTTGCCTTGGACCACCCGCCGGTAGACGCGGCTGAAGAAGCCGTCCTCTGCATCGGCATCCGGCGGCAACAGGTCCCGACCGGTCAACAGAGCGTAGCTGTTGGCATACCAGTCCGAGCCGCGGAAGTTATGGCCCAAAACCGCGGCCGCATCGATCGCCTCTTGCTCGAGACCGAGCGCAAGATTGGCCTCGACCAGGCGATGCAGCGCCTCGGGGGTCTGGTTGGTGGTCTGATAACGCTCGATCACGAGACGGAAACGGTTTATCGCGGCGGCATAATGGCCGCGTTTCAGGTAATAGCGGCCAACATCCATCTCCTTAGCCGCCAAATGGTCATTGGTCAGATCGATCTTGAGCTGCGCGTCGCGGGCGAAATCACTGTCGGGATAGCGGCGGACGACCTCTTGCAGTTCGCGCAGAGCGTCTCGAGTGATCGCCTGATCGCGGCCGATATCGATGATATTGTCGTAGTAGCTGACGGCGATCAGATATTGCGCATAGGCCGCGTCCTCGTCCGACGGATAAAGATCGAGATAGCGGCTGGCTGAGGCTCGTGCATTGGGATAATCGCCCGATTCATAGGAGGCGAAAGCCGACATGATCACCGCGCGCTTGGCGAGTTGCGAGAAGGGATAGAGCCGCTCCACCTCGTCGAAGCCCTGGGCCGCGACCACACCGTTTCCATCGGCAAGCTCGGCCTCGGCATCGCGGAAGATTTCCTGCGCGCTGCGGTCCTCGCTGGCGCGTTCCGAGCTGCCATCATCCTCGAACAGCCCACATCCGGTGGTGAGGGCGACAAGGCCGAGCATAGCGAGGCGACCTATAAAAGAGGCGGAGAGGGCAAACGGGGCGGACATGGCGCGAACCTCAAAATCCCAAGGAAGATCCCGGATCATAATCGGCGCGCATTGGGAGCGAAAGAGGCTTGCCCGCTTTCATCGCCGATTTGGTAGAGGCGCGGCGCCGAGTCAGACCGCCAGAGCCGCGCCTTCGCCTGGGCGAAGAGTATAAGGGCGCCGAGCCGTGCGAATGAGCGGTTGATGATCGACCCATTCCCAGCTCTCCTCGGCCTCGAACAAGGCGTGGAGGAGGCGGTTGGTCATCTCATGCCCTGCCAGCACGCCTTCATAGCGGCCGATGATCGGCGCACCGGCCAAAGCGAGATCGCCGACCGCATCCAGCATCTTGTGGCGCACGAATTCATCGGGTCGGCGCAGACCCTCAGGGTTCAGCACCCGGCCTCGGTCGACAACAATTGCATTATCCAACCCGCCACCGCGGGCCAGGCCGATCTTGCGCAGCCCCTCGACCTCGGCCAGATGGCAGAAGGTCCGGCATTCGGCCAGCTCTTCCGCGAAAGCATCCGGCGTGATCCGCAGACCATATTTCTGCTGCCCGATCGCCGGATCATCGAAACGGATTTCAAACGTGACCTCGAGGCTTGAAATTGCGTCATCTGCCAAGGGCAATAAACGCGCCGTCCTGCCACCGTCCTCAACCACCACTGGCTTGAGCACGCGGATCGCCGGTTGCTTAACAGTCAAGCGGCGAAGACCAGCGCGGGCGAGTGCGCGAGTGAAAAGCAGCGAACTGCCATCAAGGATCGGCACTTCCGGCCCGTCGATCAGGATCAGAGCGTCACTGACACCTGCGCCCGCCAAGGCCGCCATCAGATGCTCGACGGTCGAGACACTGGCTCCATAGGCATTGGTCAGTTTTGTGCAAAGCCGGGTATCGTTGACCAGGTCGAAGCGCGCCGGAATCCGAGCCGCGTCAGCCGGCAGATCGCTGCGCAGAAAGACGATACCATGGCCCGCCGGGGCCGGCGCGATCTGCATATGCACCGGTTGGCCGCCATGCAGGCCATTCCCACGAAACTCGATCCTGCTTTCTACAGTCTGCCGCATTCTTTCGTCGCGCCTAGACGGCGCCCTCTGATCCTGCTCTCGCTCCGGCGGGGCTTCAGGGTCGGAGACGGTCCTTTGAGGACATGATCCGATCAGTTCGAGACCCGCTCACGCTCCTATCCGGTGGGGCAGAAGCTGTTTTCTCACAGGTTATTTACGATTGACTGCGCAGGTGCACAAATCACGAGTTATGTCGCTTTGCAACACGACTAAACCTTTGATTAAATGCGATAAAAAGCCCCAGACACTGCTGGAGCTTTTCATTTCAAGCGCTTGGTCGCGCTGGTTTAATTGGCCTGTCGGCGCAGGAAAGCGGGAATATCGCCATCCGCCTCGTCGGGACTGTCGAGGTCCTCGTCCCGGCGGCGGGTATCGGGTTCGAACCGGGTGTCGGACCCGGCGCCGCCCGCGACCCGGTGGATCAGCCGGTTAATGTCGAAAAGCCCGCTGCGACCAGAGCTTTGACCCTCGGGCGCGGCCGCCTCCTTCTGCTGCTCCTCGCGCGACAGGAACGGATTGGCCTCGCGGCGCGGACGGACCGGCAACTCGCGCCGAGCGGTCGGGGCTGGATCGGGCGACGGCTCGGGCTGACGCAGGGGGGCATGCGGGGACGCTTGCGGGGCGCTCTGATCGAGCGAGCCGCTGTCGAGATCGAAGAGAGCGGGTTCTTCGTCCTCCTGCGCCTTGGCACGCGCTTCCTCTTCTGCTTCCAAAGCGCGTTGGCGTTCGCGCTCGCGCAGGGCGCGTTCGCGCACCTGTTCGGCCCGGCGCCGGATATCCTCAGGTGAGGGCGAACTGGCCGCAGCGGCCTCGAAAGCCGACGAACGGGCCAGAGGTACCTCATCCGCAGGGGCGGCGTCGGGCGTCTCGAGCACCTCGGGTGCTGCCGGTTCGGGAGCGGCGAGATCCTCGATCTTCGCGTCCTCCTCGGCCATTGCCGGGGTAGACTGCTCATCGCTGGTCTCGGACCGGGCCGTGCGCGGGCGCACCGCGTCGAGCATCGCGGCGTCCGCTGCTGCCGGGCGGCGGCGCGGCATCATTTCTGAAGGCGGGCGGGCAACGCTCACCTCGGCTTCGATCCCGGTGGCCACCACCGAGACCCGCATCTTACCCTCCAGATCGGGATCGATGGTCGAGCCGAATTTGATCAGCGCGTCACCGTCAACCTCGTCCTTAATCCGGTTGGCCGCCTCATCCATCTCGAACAGGGTAAGATCGTAGCCGCCGGTGATGTTGATCAGCACGCCCTTGGCACCCTTCAGAGAGACCTCGTCAAGCAGCGGATTGGCGATGGCTTTCTCGGCGGCATCGATGGCTCGGGTCTCGCCCTCGGCCTCGCCAGTGCCCATCATCGCCTTGCCCATCTCCTCCATCACCGAGCGGACATCGGCGAAGTCGAGATTGATCATGCCGGGCCGGACCATCAGATCAGTGACGCCTTGCACGCCCTGATAGAGCACATCGTCGGCCATGATGAAGGCATCCACGAAAGTGGTCTTCTCCGAGGCGACCTGGAAAAGGTTCTGGTTCGGGATCACGATCAGCGTGTCGACCACTTTCTGCATTTCGTCACAGCCGAGATCGGCGATCTGCATGCGCCGTGTGCCCTCGAACTGAAAGGGTTTGGTGACCACGCCGACGGTCAGGATCCCCATCTCTCGCGCTGCGCGAGCGACCACTGGGGCCGCACCCGTGCCAGTGCCCCCGCCCATCCCGGCGGTGATGAAGCACATATGGGAGCCGTCGAGATGCGAGACGATCTCCTCGAGACTTTCCTCGGCAGCGGTATAGCCGACATCGGGTTTCGAGCCCGCGCCCAGTCCTTTGGTCAGCCCTGCGCCCAGTTGCAGCTTGCGCTCGGCCTTGGAATGCATCAGCGCCTGGCTGTCGGTATTGGCGGCGATGAACTCAACTCCCGGGAGTTCCTTGGCTATCATATTGTTGACCGCGTTGCCACCCGCCCCACCGACGCCGAAAACGGCGATGCGGGCTCTGAGCTCCTGTTCCTGAGGTTCTGTAAAGTTGAGCGCCATGATCCTGATGCCTTTTCACTGCTCGCGGCCCGTGCCAAAGGGGCCTGATCGCGACCCGCTCGACCGGGCCATTTTAAAGCGGCGTCTGCCGTTATTTATTATTGACATCCTAACGCAATTGAACTCGCGCGTCACGGGAGAAATCACCATGACGCCCGGAACCAACGCAACATTTCGGTGGCGCGGCCGCGCGCAGACATAGGTCTTGGGGCTTCGAAGTCCCACAACTCGTCTGGCCGGCGCAGCGCATAGATCGCGAGACCCACGGCTGTCGAGTAATCGGGCCCGCTCAACGCCTGCGGCAGACCGGCGATCCTCAAGGGGCGGCCGATCCGGGGACGGCGGCCAAGATATTTCATCACCAACTCGTCCACGCCCGGCATCTGACAGGCCGCTCCGGTGAGGACGACGGCGCAGCCAGGGAGATCCTGGGCCCCCATCTCTCCCAGCCGGCTTCGCAGCTCGCGCAGGATCTCCTCAACTCTGGGTCGAATTACGCCGATCAGCATGCCGCGCGAGATCTGGCGGCGATCGGGTAGGTCTTCTTCGCCGATCTCGGGTGCGTCGATCATCTCTCGATCGTCGACCCCGGTGGGGATGACCCCGCCTTTGAGAACTTTGATCCGCTCTGCCGTGACCCGGCGCATGGCCAGACCCGCGGCGATGTCAGAGGTGACGTGATCACCGCCGAAGCGCACGGTGTCGATCCCGATCAGATGCTCGCGCAGGAAGACCGAGACCGAGGTCGACCCACCGCCCATATCGATGCAGAGCGCACCGGTGCGTTGCTCGTCCTCAACCAGAGCGCTCAGCCCGCTGGCATAAGGGGCCGAGACCACGGCGGCGAGGTCCAGATCGCATTGCCTTATGCACTCCATCAGATTGGCCAGCGGCCGCGCATCGACGGTCATCACATGCAGCGCGATGGAGAGAACGCGCCCGGTCATCCCCCTCGGATCGGTGATGCCGGACTGAAAATCGACCGAGATCTCCACCGGCTGGGCATGGAGGATCTGGCGCCCCTCCTCGATCGGTGGCATCTCGGCAGCGCCCAAGGCGCGCGAGATATCGCGCTCGGTGACCTGGCCCGTCTCGGTCTCGACCTCGCCGATGGTCGAGAAACTCTGCGGCTGCCCGCCGGAGAAACTGACCACAACATGATCGACTCTTTCGACCCGGGTGGCAGCCATCTTTTCAGCAGTCAGCAGGGCCAGGCGGATCGCCCGTGCCGCTTCATCCATATCGACGATCTCGCCCCGGCGAACACCGCGCGACTGAACGGTGCGTGCACCCACAACCTCGATCGCACCGAATAGCGACGTGCCGAGCCGGTCATGCTCGGCCGCCGCCTCCAGCCGGTTGGGATCGAGCTTCAGGATCAGGCAGGTGATCTTCGACGAGCCGATATCGAGCAGCGCCAGCCGCCCCCGCCGCCTTGCGATCGACAATCGCTGCCGGTGATGGCGATACATCTGGACTTGATCGAACATCATGTCTCTTCCCCCGCGCCCTTCGCAGCTTCGAGCTGCAGCCGCCGCGCCTCGACCGCACGCGTCCGCATGCGCAGGACCGGGCGTTCGGGGATGCGCAGATCGACCAGGGCGACGTCACGTTTCAGCAGTTCATCCTCGCCCTTGGCCAATGCCATCAAATGGGCCAGGGCCGCCCCGGGGCGGGTCTCGGGCAAGAGGATGCGCTGATCGCGGTCGAGCGCCAGGTCCCAGCGCCGCTCACCAATGCGGATCATCGTACGCAGGCGGGGCATAAGCGAGGGGGCGGCTTCAAGGATGTCCAGCCCCTGGGCCACGTGCTCGGGCGCATCCCGGCCCAGCATCACCACCAGAGACGGATGATCATGGCGCGGACCTGCGGGGGCGATCTCGACCCCCTCTCGATCCAGCACCCAGAGAATACCGTCCGGGTCACGCCAGAGCGCCGCTGGCACCCGCTCGCTCAACCCCACCCGAAGCACTCCACCGGGGCCCAGCGCCACATCCGCCTGTCGCACTCGGCCGATGGCTTCGAGCTCGGCCCGCAGCGCCTCCAGGTCCAGCTTCATCGATGATCGCCCGACCAGCGGCGCCAGGCGCGCCGCGATTTCTGCCCGCATCGCCGGGCGCGCACCCGAAAGCTCGACCTGCCGGATCGCGAGTTCCTTGTTCTCGAGCACCTTATCGATCTCGGCCATCACATAGCCCGAGAGCCGGTTGCGCCATTCTTCCCGTGAAGCGCCATGCCATACCAGCCCGGCCAGCATCACCAGCGGCAGATAGATCAACCCGATCCGCCTCAGCCTCTGCCCCCATCCCCGCTGCCAACGATAGTGCGCCTTCGAGAGGCCCGGACCCTTCGGCTGCGGTTTCTGCGGCTTCACCGCGCGCATGAGGCGTCCTCCACCAGCCAATGGCACAGATCCTCAAAACTCATCCCGCAATGCGCGGCCTGTTCCGGGGCCAGCGAGGTCGGGGTCATCCCGGGCTGGGTATTGGTTTCGAGCAGGATGAGCCCGGCCAGCCCCTTCTCCTCATCCCAGCGGAAATCGGTCCGGCTGAGCCCGCGGCAGCCCAAAGCGCGATGCGCGGTGACGGCATGGTCGCGACAGGCATCGGCGATCTCGGCTGGGATCTCGGCCGGCACCACATGGGTCGAGCCGCCATCTTCATATTTCGCGCTGTAGTCATACCAGCCGGACGTCGCGATGATATCGGTGACCGCCAATGCCCGTTCCTTGCCCGGCGCGCCCATCACCGAGACGGTCATCTCGCGGCCCGGCACAAAACGCTCGACCATCAACGTCTCGGGCGCATCCGCTTCCAAACGGGCCGGGCCATTGGCCTGAGGACTGACGATATAGACCCCGACCGAGGAGCCTTCATTATAGGGTTTGACGACATAGGGCGGGGTCATAGGATGGCCGGCTTCGACCTCGGCGCGCGCGGCGAGCAAGCTTTCGACCACTGGTAAGCCATGGGCGGCATAAACCGCCTTTGTGCGGGTCTTGTCCATCGCCAGGGCGGAAGCCAGCACGCCGGAATGTGTGTAGGGTAACCTCAGCCATTCCAGGATGCCCTGGACGCAGCCATCCTCGCCCCAGCGGCCATGCAAGGCGTTGAACACGGCGTCCGGGCGTTCGGCGGTCAATGCCTGGGCGAGATCTGCCCCGGCATCGATCTCCGACACCTCATATCCTTTGCGCCGCAGCGCGCCTGCACATTCACGGCCCGAGACGAGCGAGACTTCCCGCTCGGCCGATGGGCCGCCTTTCAACACTGCGACGCGCGTGTGTGTCCTGCTCGACATCCGCGCCTCAACTCTGTGGCCCTTGCCCGATTTGCCGGGTCTTGGCCGAACCGCCAGATCATCGGCGGCTAAGTCTCAACTGTAACCCCCAGCCTTTGGATTTCCCAGACCAAATTATGCCCGGTCGCCGATTTCACCCGCGCGCGGACGATTTCGCCCAAGCGTTCCAGCTCCCAGGCGGTGGCACCGCCGGTATTGACCAGAAAATTCGAGTGTTTGGGGCTGATCTGAGCGGCGCCCAGGCGCAGGCCCCGACATCCGGCCTGGTCGATCAGCTTCCAGGCCTTGAGGTCCATCGGATCATCCGCGGCCCCTGTCGAGGAGAACCCAGCCGGGTTACGGAAAGTCGAGCCGCAAGAGCGGTCCTTCACCGGCTGGCTTGCCTCGCGTTTCGCGATGTAGTTCTGCATCAGCGCATGGCTTTCGGCGGGATCGCCTGGTCGGCCCTGCAGGATAGCCTCGACGATCACCCAGTCCTGCGGAATGGTCGAGGCGCGATAGCTGAACCCCACCTCGGCAGCCCTCAGAACCCGGCGTTCGCCATGACGGTCGAGACAGGTCACTTCCGCCACCACATCCGCGGTATAACTGCCATAGCAACCTGCGTTCATCTTCACCGCCCCGCCGATCGTGCCCGGGATGGTGCGGAGGAATTCGAGCCCAGCGATTCCTGCTTCCGCCGCGCGCTTCGCCAGATGCGCATCGAGCATGGCTGCTCCCGCACGAATGCGCTGACCTTCAAGGATCTCGAACCCGGAAAAACCGCGTCCGAGTTTGATCGCCACGCCTTGGAGACCGCCATCGCGGATGATCATGTTCGAGCAGACACCAAGCGGTGTCAGCCGGGTCTCTGCCGGGCAACGCGCGAGGAAATCGGCCAGATCCTCCTCATCGGCAGGCTGGAACAGCGCCTCCGCCGGCCCACCGACGCGGAGCCATGTAAGTGGCGCCAAGGGACGCGCCATCTGGATCTTCCCGCGGGTTGGAGGCAGAGCCTCGGCAAGCGCAGTCATTCCGCTGCCTGGTGCATCCCTTCGGCCAATGCCTCGGGAAGCGCATTTGTCCAGGCCGAAATCGTTCCCGCACCCAGGCAGACCACCAAATCGCCGGGCTGCGCCTGGTCTCGGACAAATTCCACAAGCCCCTCGGGCGCGCGGAGCGCATGGGCTTGCCGGTGGCCATGGGCACGCAGCCCGCCGACCAGCGCATCGCGGCTGACCCCGTCGATCGGCGCCTCTCCGGCGGCGAAGACATCGGTGATGGCGACCACATCGGCATCGTTGAAAGCGGTGCAGAATTCCTCGAACAGATCGTGGAGACGGCTGAAACGATGCGGCTGGTGGATCGCGATCACCCGGCCGCCCTCGGCATCCACCGAGGCACGGGCGGCTTTCAGCACGGCGGCGATCTCGACCGGGTGGTGACCATAATCGTCAATGATCGTGGCCCCGTTCCAGGTGCCGACCCGGGTAAAGCGCCGCTTCACCCCGTCGAACCCGGCCAATCCTTTGGCGATATCGGGCA
>JBCDKL010000056.1:0-13860 GCA_038746695.1 Pseudomonadota bacterium
CTGGCCCGCGGGCTGAATGCCTCCTACCGAAACGGTGGCATTCTCTACTCGCCGCCGTTCCGCTGATACGGGACTAAAACCAGGGCGCGCCTTCCGGGGCGCGCCCTTTCTCGAAGCGCCTGACCTATCAAAACCAAAGGGCGCACGGGGCATCACAACTGACAGAGACAGAGGGGTGCGCGGATGTCGATTGCGCAGGAGGCTCCACCGGCCGAGAGTTTTAAGCTCAGCCAACTTATTTACGACACGCGCTACCGATCTCTGACCATCCAGGTCTTTGCTTTGTTCGCCTTCATGCTGGCGGTCGGCTGGTTGGTGAACAACACGATCAGCAATCTGGCGGCCCTGGGCAAGGATTTCAGCTTTGCCTTCCTGTGGGAGCCCGCTGGGTATGACATCAATCAACGGCTGATCGACTATGACAGCCGGTCTCCCCACGCCCGGGCAGCGATGGTGGGTATCCTCAACACCCTGCTTCTGGCGCTGGTCGGCTGTATTACGGCGACCATTGTGGGTGTTCTGGCGGGGGTGGCCCGGCTGTCCAAGAACTGGATCGTCGCCAAGATCATGACGGTCTATGTCGAGGTCTTCCGGAATGTTCCGACCTTGCTCTGGATCATCCTTTTTGTGGCTCTGGTGAACGAGGTGCTGCCCTCGCCACGCGAGTTCCGCGGGGTCGAAACCGGTGCTTTCGTCTTCACCAATCGCGGGGTCTATTTCCCCGAGGCGCTGTTCTCGCGAAGCATGGGTGACCTGAGCATTGCGGGCCTGTTCAATATCAGCATCGATTTCCTGCTGATCCTGGGCGTGGTGATCATCGGGCTGTTCGTCTCGGGCCGGATCGGCGCCTGGGCGGATCAGCAGCAGGCCGCCACCGGAGACCGGCCGCAGGTGATCTGGTACAGGCTGGGAGTGGTCTTCCTGCCCCTGATCCTGCTCCTGCTGATCTTGGGCTTCCATCTCGGATATCCCGAACTGAAGGGATTTAACTTCCAGGGCGGCACCTATGTGCGCGACAGTTTCTTGGGCATGTGGATCGCGCTGAGCCTCTATACTGGCGCGTTCATCGCTGAGAATGTGCGGGCCGGGATCATGGCGGTCTCGAAAGGCCAGACCGAGGCGGCCTTCGCACTGGGCATTCGTCCAAACAACACGATGAGCCTTGTGATCCTGCCCCAGGCATTGCGGGTGATCGTGCCGCCGCTGATCAGCCAATATCTGAACCTGACCAAGAACACATCGCTGGCCATCGCGGTCGGCTATATGGACGCAACCGGCACTTTGGGCGGCATCACGCTGAACCAGACGGGGCGCGAGATGGAGACGCTTCTCCTCCTCATGGCCTTCTATCTCATCATCTCGCTGTCGATCAGCTTCGTGATGAATGTCTACAATGAACGCGTGAAGCTGAAGGAGCGGTGAGATGAGCGATATCGGTTTCGTCCGTCAAGACTTCCTCGAACAGTCACCCCCACCGGCGAGCAGCGTCGGCCCGATCAAATGGGTCAAGGACAATCTGTTCTCGAGTCCGGTGAACTCGGCCCTGACATTGGTGTCGATAGGCTTCATCGCGCTGGTTCTGCTCGAAATCCTGCCCTGGCTGATCGACAGTTCCTGGGCGCCGGCGGAGATGTCGCTGAGCGGCTGCCGGGCCGAAGCGACGGGCGCCTGCTTTGCCGTGATCAATGAGCGGTTCTATCAGTTCCTGTTCGGCTTCTACCCGTCCGAGCTTTATGCCCGCCCGACCCTGGCCTTCCTGGGCCTTCTTCTGGCGCTCTGGCCGATCCTGTTCGAGAACGCCCCGCGCAAGCTGCTGTGGTTCAGCGCGGTCTATCCGGTGCTGGCCTATTTCCTGATCTGGGGCGGCACGATTTGGGGCCCGCTGCTGGTTCTGGCCGGGCCGGCGATCGGCTGGGCGGTCAGCACCCATGGTGAGGAAAAAGTCACTGGCGTGATCGGCGAGGCTTTTGGGCCTTTGGTGACGCTGATCCTCTCAGTTCTGTCGGTGATCCTGTGGTTCCTGTTTCTGGTCGCACCGATTGATGGGTTGCTCAGCGCGATCCTTCCCATCGGGGTCGAGGCGGTCGCCTCGGACAAACTGGGCGGCTTCATGCTGTCTCTGATCATTGGGGTGGTGGGCATTGCTGCATCCTTGCCGATCGGCGTCGCCTTGGCGCTGGGTCGGCAATCGGACCTCTTCATCGTACGCTCTCTCTGCGTCGGGTTCATCGAGTCGATGCGCGGTGTGCCGCTGATCACCTTGCTGTTCGTCGCCTCGACCCTGTTGGCCTATTTCCTTCCGCCGGGGACGACCTTCGACCTGATCCTGCGGGTTTGCATCATGGTCACCTTCTTCGCCTCCGCCTACATGGCCGAGGTGATCCGTGGAGGGATCGCCGCATTGCCAAAGGGGCAGTATGAGGCGGGCGATGCGATGGGCCTGACCTATTGGCAATCGATGCAGCTCATCATCCTGCCGCAGGCGCTGAAAATCTCGATCCCCAATATCGTCTCGACCTTCATCGGGCTGTTCAAAGACACCACTCTGGTGATCGTGATCGGGCTGCTCGATCCGCTGGGCCTGTCGACCGCGATCCGGGCCGATGCGAATTGGAACGGGATCGTCTGGGAGCTTTACGGCTTCATCGCCGTTTTCTTCTTCATCTTCTGCTTCGGCATGTCCCGATACGCCGCGTATCTGGAGAGAAAGCTGAAAACCGATCATCGCTAAAGGAGGCTGACCATGGCCGAAGCTGCCACCAATATCGACCGCTCGAACATGAAGGTCTCGGACGAAGTCGCCATCGAGATCCGGAGTATGAACAAGTGGTATGGCGAGTTCCACGTGCTCCGCGACATCAACTTGACCGTCAACCGGGGCGAGAGGATCGTGATCTGCGGTCCTTCCGGGTCGGGTAAGTCGACACTGATCCGCTGCATCAACCGGCTCGAAGAGCATCAGAAGGGCGATATCGTCGTCGATGGGACTGAGCTCAACTCGGATCTCAAGAACCTCGACAAGGTGCGCGCCGAGGTTGGAATGTGCTTTCAGCACTTCAACCTGTTCCCACATCTGACGATCCTCGAGAATTGCACGCTGGCCCCGATCTGGGTGCGCAAGACGCCCAAGGCCGAGGCCGAGGCCACTGCGATGCATTTCCTCGAGAAGGTGAAAATCCCCGAACAGGCGGCGAAGTATCCAGGCCAGCTTTCAGGCGGGCAGCAACAGCGCGTGGCGATTGCCCGCTCGCTCTGCATGAAACCTCGGATCATGCTGTTCGATGAGCCGACCTCGGCGCTGGATCCCGAGATGATCAAAGAGGTGCTCGACACCATGATCGAACTGGCCGAGGAGGGGATGACCATGCTCTGCGTCACCCACGAGATGGGCTTTGCCCGCCAGGTCGCGAACCGGGTGATCTTCATGGATGCGGGCCAGATCGTCGAACAGAACGAGCCGGAGGAATTCTTCGGAAACCCGAAATCTGAGCGGACACAGCTCTTCCTCAGCCAGATTCTCGGCCACTGACAAGCGGGGCGTCCTCGACAAACGCGCCAATTATCCGTAGCGCCGAAGCCACGATTTACGACGGAAACACGTCGAATGAGAGCAAAATTCGGCGCGGAGGTTGTCTTTGGCAGACGGCGTTGGGAAAAGGGCGTTGAAGGATAGATCCTGAGCCACCCAGCGGAGGGGGAGCCGCGGCAAAACGGATCGGAACCGCCTGGCGCGTGAAACGCGCAGGCGGTTTCTTCTTTTCAAGCCCCCTCACATGCCCGCAAATGCACCGCATTAACCATCGACGTGACGTCTATCACAGATGATTCGGTCGGGCCTGGGCATGTTGCCCTCGAAAGATCGGCGCGGAGTTGCTCCGATCTGGATCGAGTGGAGACTGATATGATGTATCTGGCATATTATCCGTGCATGATCGTCAGCGCGATGGGCGCTCTGATCACCACGGTTGGGCTGGTCTGCTGAACTGCAGCTGAAATACTTGCGGCGTTCAGCCTGACCGGCTGTCGTCCAGCTCTCGCGGCATCGCGAAATCGATGAATTCCGCCGCGTGATAATCGATCTCAGACCAGTCTTTGATATCGAGTTCCAGCACCGCCGCCGCAGCGGTTGGAAAATGCTCGAAGGCCCGCGCGCAGCGCCGGCGCACCTTGCCATCCGAAAGCTTGCGCACCAAAGCGCTCAATCCCGGCTGATGCCCGACCAGCATCACCGTCTCGCAGGATTTCGGCAGTTGGGACAGGCGCTTACGCATCTTCTCCGGAGGCGCGTGATAGAGGCTTTCATCCACCTCGGCCGAGGGCAGATCGGGCAGCACACCGCGCATCCGCTTCACCGTCTGGCGGGTGCGCTTGGCCGAGGAGACCAGCACCGTATCGGGCAGATGTTTGCGATGCGCCAGCCATTGCGCCATCACCGGCACGGCCGCCTTACCCCTTGGGTTTAATGGGCGGTCCTTGTCGTCCAGCTCGGGATCGGTCCAACTGGATTTGCCATGCCGCATGAGAATCAATTTTTTCATGCCAAAAAGGAGAAACGAAATTACCGGAGCCGGTCAACTCTGGGTCTGAGACCGCAAGAATGCCGCCATGTGAAACCGCCGCTGCTCGACTGGAGGAACGACACCGGAGGGGCAGACACGGCGGACTAGACATCCCTCGCGGCAGGCAAGGCCAGCACCCGAAGTGACATGGGCTGTGCAGGCGGGCACATCGTACTGGCCGCTGGCGAAGGCATCGACAGGGCAAGTCCGCGTGCAGGGCGCGTGGCAGGCCAGACATGGGTCCTGGCGTGGGACCGGATCCAGCTCCAGCTCGGCCGCCACTGCGAGGGCGCCGCGATAGGACATCCAGAGGCCGCGGCCCGGCGTCACCTGCATGGCGACCGGGGAACTGCGCGCCGCCTCGCCCGCAGCCGCCCAGCGCTGAAACGGATGCCAGGGCGGGCCGTCGAAAGGAAAAAGCGCCGTGCAGGATGCGGTTGAGGACAGATCCGCGGCGATCCTGCTGATCACGCGGCGGCTCCAGCGGTCCATCGGATGCGCAGCCCCATCGGCATATTCCGGGCTGGCGGCAAAGATCTCCCAAAAGACAACGGGATCGGGTCCGATCAGAATCAGCGTGCCACCACCGCCCAGTACCTCTGGCGGCGCAGGGCTGAGATGCCCCGCTGCGATCAAACCCTCGGCCCCAAGCAGTGAGCGCAGATGCGCGGTCAGGCGCTCGCGCGGCGGAAAGGCGGCCAGGCTCACAAGCGCCGGAAGGGCAGCGACAGCGACCAGCCGAACCGGGCAGGCGCCTCGCTCTGACATTCGGCCAAGCCGATTGCCATCTCGCGATGCCCATCCCGGGGTGTCGCGCAATAAGTGCCGAAAGCCCGGTCCCATAGGCTCAGATTGAAGCCATAGTTGGTGTCATGCTCGTCGCGATGGACCGAGTGGTGCACCCGGTGCATATCCGGTGTCACAATCGCCAGACGCAGCCAGCGGTCGGCCCGGCCAAGCTTGATATTGGCATGGTTGAACATGGCAGCACCGTTGAGCACCACCTCGAACAGGATCACCGCCGCCACCGGCGCGCCCAGCGCATAGACCAACCCGATCTTCAGCAGCATCGACAGCGCGATCTCCAGCGGGTGGAACCGGATCGCAGTGGTCACATCAATGTCCCGGTCGGCGTGATGCATCCGGTGCAACCGCCAAAGGAGCGGGATCTTATGGCTCGCCACATGTTGGGCCCAGATCGCGAAATCGAGGATCAGGAAGACCATCAGGATCTCGGCCCAGGCGGGCCAGTCGAGTTGGTTGAACAGGCCCCACCCCATCGCCTGGGCATCCAGCGCCGCCATCACCGCGGCAGCGCCCAGCAGCAGCTTCATCGCCACGGTCACCCCGGAATTCAGCACCGAGATGCCCCAATTTGTCAGCCAGCGCCGCCCGCGCGAAAGCCGCAAGACTCGCATGGGCGCGCATAGCTCCCAAAGAGCCAATGCCGCGAAGAGGCCGAAGAACACACCCAGCCGGATCGTTGTTTCATGTTCCATGGATCAGAGTGTCGTTCGACGCCCGATGATTTTCAATCGCGCATCACCCAGCCGTGACCGTTTGCCCGCCCGGAGCAGTCTCGGCAGGGGCGGTGGTGGCAGTGGCCGGGGCGTTGTCACCAGCCGTGATCATCGTTCCCGCACCATGCTCGGTGAAAAGCTCCAACAGCACCGCATGGGGGGCGCGCCCGTCCAGGATCACCGCAGCCTCGACTCCTGCGGCAATCGCCGCCAGCGCCGTATCGACTTTGGGGATCATGCCGCCCGCGATAGTGCCATCGGCCTTCAACGCCATGACCCCCGTGGCGCTAAGCCGGCCCAGGACCTGGCCCGACTTGTCCTTCACGCCTTCGACATCGGTCAGAAGCATCAGGCGCTCGGCCTGCATGGCCGAGGCGATCGCACCGGCCGCCGTATCGCCATTAATGTTGAAGGTCTCCTCGGGCTGCCGCCCCGCGCCCACCGGGGCGACCACCGGCACCAGATCGCTATCGATAAAGCTGCGGAGCACGCCGGGATCCACCGCCACCGGCTCTCCGACAAAGCCGAGATCCAGCACCTGCTCGATATGACTGTCCGGGTCGCGGCGGGTTTTCATCGCCTTCTCGCAGATCATCAGATTGGCATCCTTGCCCGAGAGACCCACAGCCCGCCCGCCCTGGGCGTTGATCGCCGAGACGATGCGTTTGTTGATCACCCCAGCCAGCACCATCTCGACCACCTCCACCGTCTCGGCGGTGGTGACGCGCAATCCGTCGCGAAACTCGGTTTTGATCTGCAGCCGTTCGAGCATGTCGTTGATCATCGGGCCGCCGCCATGGACCACGACCGGGTTCACCCCGCATTGCTTCATCAGGACCACGTCGCGGGCGAAACGCTCCATCGAGGCGGCGTCGCCCATGGCATGGCCGCCGAATTTGACCACCACAGTGGCTCCGTCATAGCGTTGCAGATAGGGCAGCGCCTCGCTGAGCGTGCGCGCCGTGGCCAGCCAGTCGCGTTTCAACATGCGCCTTCCCTCCCGCCCCAAGGCATCCGGGGCATTTTCGCGGTCATAGCGGGAAATGCCTGGAGATACCACTTGCGCGGCTTGGCGGGGGCGGATTTGACCGTCTGGCGCGGCGCTCTCTCCGCCACCGGCGGGTAGGTGCTCGTTGAGGGTTTCATGAGCGTTCCCAATGCTCGCCACAATTTCGCCATATTTCAACCCGATCAAGATACCAACCGCGAGTGCGTTTTATCGTTTCGTTTTGCGTCAGACTTGGCATTGTCTGATCGCTCGGCACATGCCTGAATGCCCGCTCATGCTCTGCATTGGCGGGCTTTTTCCTTTTTCTTCATCTTCGCAAGGCTTGCATTGCAGCGCCGCCCGGGTCCAGAGATGGGACAGCTGAATGGCCGTCATGCGAGGATCCGATGCATTCGAAAATCCACTTCATCTCGGGCCTGCCCCGGTCGGGCTCGACCCTGCTGTCTGCCATTCTCCGCCAGAACCCGCGCTTCCATGCCGGGATGACCTCGCCGGTCGGGCCGCTCTTCAATGCCTGCCTGAATGCCATGGGGGCGGATAACGAGTTTGCCGTGTTCTTCAAGGAAGATCAGAAACGCTCGATCCTCGAGGGGATCTTCGACAATTACTACAAACATATCGAGACAGCGGCGGTCTGTTTCGACACCAACCGGATGTGGACCAGCCGGATGTCCGCAGTGCGTCAGCTCTATCCCGAGGCTAAGATGATCTGCTGTGTGCGAAACCCCGCCTGGGTGATGGACTCAATCGAGACGTTGATCCGCAAGAACGCTTTCGATGTCAGCCGAATGTTCAACAACCCGCAGGAGCGCTCGACGATCTATACCCGGGCCGATGCGCTGCTCCATCCCAACAGGATGATCGGCTTTGCCTGGTCGGCGCTGAAAGAGGCCTATTACTCCGCCGGCAGCGACATGATGCTGCTGGTCGATTACGACCTGCTGGCCAGCCGCCCGGCCGAGGTTCTGCCGCTGATCTATCAATTCATCGGCGAAGAACCTTTCGCCCATGATTTCGACGATGTGGAATACGAGGCCGAGGATTTCGACACCCAGCTTCTGGCCAAGGGCCTGCACACCGTGCGCGGCAAGGTCGAGCTGAAATCCCGACAGACCATCCTGCCGCCCGATCTGTTCGAGCGGTTTCAGAATCTGATCTTCTGGAAAGACGGTCAGGGCACCAAGGCGCATCGCATCGTGGTGACCCAGGACGAGACCGATCCTCAGGTCGATCCGGCCGGTTAATCACGAAAAATAAACCAAAGCCCGGTCTAGTCGCGCCTCTTATCCCGCGCGCGACAGGTGGAGCATGCCCTATTCCGGCACCGGGAATTACGCAGTCGCCCCCGGCGCGGGCGGCACGGTCAATATCACCGCCGGGCTCGACGCCTACGGGCTGCTCTCGTTCACCGGCGGCAGCTATGCGATCGAGGCGACCCTTCTGGCAGGCGCCAATTTCAGCCAGAGCGATCCGGTTACGGGCGAGATCCGGCTGACCGGCGGGAACGAGCTTGTCTTCGCCCCGGGCGCTGGCATCTCGGCCGCCGTCGATATCGGGCGCAATCTCAACGGCTCGGCACCGGCGGGTGTTACCGTGGCGAGCGGACGGCTGGATATCCTCGACGGGTCGCGGGTCGAGAGCCGGTACACCGCCCCGGCGGCAGGCGACGGCTCGAACGCCTATACCAATTTCCAGGTGGGCGCGACGTCTGGCGCAAGCGGGCTGATTACCGTCGATGGCCAGGGATCCGAGCTGATCGCCACTGGCGATGGCGCGCGGATCAATCTCGGCATCGGCGGGCTCGGCGCGTTGGCGGTGGACAATGGCGGCTATGCGCGCAGCCTGGATCTGCGCGCCGGGTCGGATGGCGGGGTCGGCCAGGTCTATGTCAGCGGACAGGGGTCCGAGCTGCGGCTGACCTCGGCCGGGGGCGGGCCGGTTGCCGCGGCCTATGCCGGGCAGACCGGCTATGCCACGTTCGGCCGCACCGGAGGCTCGGGCCTGCTGGGCGTCACCGATGGCGGCACGCTGAGTATCGAGAATGTCGACGGCCAGACCGACAGGCCTCTACTGCGATTTGGCAGCACCAATGGCGCCTATGGCTATGGCCTGGTCAATGGCGCGGGATCGCTGATCTCCGTCGCCCAGTCCGGCGCTCAAGGCGACGATTTCGCCGGGGGCGCCACGCTGAATGTTGGCGAGGGCGGTCAAGGCGTTCTGCTGGTCGAGGATGAGGGAACCGTCCTGGTCAGCGGCGACCGGGCCCGGTTGAACGTCGCCTCCGGGCGGCTGGTCGAGGGCCAGCAAGACGTCACCTCTTATGAAAGCAGGCTCCAGATCACCGGTGGCGGCGATGTGCTGGTGGATTCGGGCGCCTATGGCGGCACCAGCCTGATCAATGACCAACAGGTCAGCGACGGCCGCGGCGCCGCGGTCACGATCGCGGGCGGCAACGGAACGCGTGGGCGGATTTTGGTGGATGGCCAGGGCTCGACCCTCACGGTCACCAGCAATACCGACGCCGCTGGAGACGCGGCGAGCGGGCAGATCGTCGTCGGCAATCTCGGGACCGGGGTCTTGCGGGTCTCGAATGCAGGCTCTGTCGCCGCCAAGGATCTCGAGCTCGGCCGGAGCCTGATCGTGGACGATGTGGTCACCGAGGCGGGCTCCGGCACGGTCGAGATCCTCAGCGGCGGTCAAGTAGTGATCGCAGGCAGCGACGCATCACCCCAACGCGGCATCTCCATCGGCGATGCAAGTGGGGCGAGCGGCACGGTCACAGTCACGGGTGCGGGTTCGGAGCTTGTCAGCACCGGCGGCGCCGGGCGGATCTCGCTTGGGGCTGAGGGAACCGGCAGCCTCGCGCTCTCCTCCGGCGGCGGGGCCAAAGCGTTCGGCATCGAAGCGGGCCGGGCCGATGGCGGTATCGGCAGCATCACGGTCGCGGGCAGCGGCAGCACGCTCTTGGTCTCGGACCTCTATGGAAGTTCGCCGGTCAATCCCGGCCAGGCGGGCCTGATCCGATTGGGCGGGGCCGAGGGCGGCAGCGGCAGCCTCTCGGTCAGCGCGGGCGGGCGGGTGACGGTGAACAACGCGTCCGGCAGCGACAGCGACCAGCCGGGGCTGATCGTCGGCACCGATCCGGGCTCGACCGGCACGCTTTCGGTGCTCGGCAGCGGTTCCCTGGTCGAGGTAACGTTGACCGGAGCCTCGAACGACGCCTATGCGCCAGGGGCAGATCTCTATTACGGACCGCGCCTGCGCATCGGGCAGAGGGGCGGCGAGGGCGATGTCACCATCGGCCAAAGCGGTGCCTTGAACCTGACCGGCGAGAATGCCGAGATCTGGGTCGGCGAGGGCGATCCGAACTATGTCGCCGCGCTCAGCACGCTCCGGATCAACAGCCGCGGTACGGTGGAGGTCAGCGCAATCGGCGGTGAGAGCGCGGCCTCGGTGGTGGTCGGCCGAAACGAGGGCGGGCGCGGCGCGTTGACGGTCTTCGGCGCCGAAAGCCGCCTGACCATCCGCTCGGACAACATCGACAATCAGGCGGGGGCCGAGATCTCCTCGGGCGCCTCGCTTGTTGTTGGGCGCTTGGGGAGCGGGGATCTGACCGTCTCGGCCGGCGCCTCGGTGGTCATCGACGGAGCGGATGACGCCTTCCCCGGCCTGGTCATCGGGCGCGGCGCCGAGGATGGCTCGATCGCCGCGACAGGCTTTGCTCGGGTCGATGGCGGGACGATCACGGTGATCGGCACGAACACCAGCGGCACCCAATCCACAGCCTTCGGCGAGGCCGGTCTGATCACCGTCGGCCAGCGGACAGCCTCCTCGGGTGAGTTGGTGATCGAGGGCGGCGGGCTGGTCGCCAACCCGGTCCAGAACTCCGCCACCATCGTCGCGGTTGAAGAAGGGTCCAGCGGTACGATCCGCCTGCGCGAACAAGGCTCGCGGCTCGAGGCCGGGGCGCTGTTGGCGGTGGGAGCGGAGGTCGATTTCTCCACTGTCACGGATGGCCAGCCCCGGCTTTTCACCGAGCTCGGCGGAGACGGTCTGGTCGAGATCGGCACCGGCAGCACGCTGACCGCAGGCACCGCGGTGATCGGACAGACGGGCGCGCTTGCGGGCGCGGGCACCCTCTCGGCTGATCTCGATCTCTTCGGCACGCTCAGCCCGGGGGGAGATGGCGGGATCGGCACCCTGACCCATCAGGGCGATCTGGCGCTCCAGCCCGGTGCGCGGCTGGTCCTGGATATCGATGCCTTCCAAGGCGGATCCGCCGACCGGATCATCACCACTGCCGATCTCGACATGGATTTCAGCCTGCTTTCCTATGACATCAGCTTGGCCCCGGGGATCGGAGCGATGCCGGGCCAGGTGGTGATCCTCGAGACCTCGGGCAGCATCACCCCATTCGATATCGATGTGACCTCCGAGGGTGGGGCGCTGTTCCAGCTTCGCGGGGTCGATGGGGTGGGGATCATCCTCTCGCTCCAGGGCCTTGTTCTGACCGGCACGGAAGGGGCGGATACGGTGGCCGGAGGCTCGGGCGACGACACGCTGGTGGGCAGCCCGGGGGCCGATCTGATGGACGGGCGCGGCGGGCGCGACACGCTGGACTACGCAGGTTCGGACACGGGCGTGACCGTCAATCTCAACAGCGGTGCGGCCGCAGGCGGCGATGCGGAGGGCGACACCGTCGTTTCGATCGAGAACCTGATCGGCTCGAATTTCGAAGACGTGCTGACCGGCGATGACAGGATCAACCGGCTGACCGGCGGGTTCCGGGACGATACGCTGTCAGGCGCGGGTTCGGCTGACGAGCTGTTTGGCGGCGGCGGCAGCGACAGCCTGCTGGGCGGGCCTGGCAACGACACGCTGGATGGCGGCGTCAGCGGCGACACGCTCGATGGCGGCAGCGGGGCCGACCGGCTGTTCGGTGGCGATGGGGTCGACAGCCTCACAGGCAATCTGAACGCAGACAGCCTGTTCGGCGGTGCCGGGGCGGACCGGCTCAGCGGCGGGGCCGCGGGCGATCTTTTGGATGGCGGCACCGAGAATGACGATCTCGACGGCGGGGCCGGGCCCGATACCCTGTTCGGAGGGGCGGGCAGCGACGAACTTCTGGGCCGCAGCGCACGCGACACGCTGGATGGCGGAGCCGATGATGACAGCCTGTTCGGCGGCACAGGCAACGATCTTCTGATCGGCGGTCAGGGCGGCGATGCATTGTTCGGCGGCGGCGGGCGCGACCGCGCGGATTACAGCACGGCCAGCGCTGCGGTCGTGGTCGATCTGACCGGCGCGGAGACCGCCAGCGGCGATGCGCTGGGCGACAGCTTCGCCGGGATCGAGGATCTGGGCGGAAGCGCCTTTAGCGACCGGCTGACCGGCGATGCGGCCGACAATCATCTGTTCGGCGAAGCGGGCAATGACAATCTGTTCGGTGGCGCGGGCAATGACACTCTGTTCGGCGGCGCCGGGATCGATCTTCTGCGCGGCAATGCCGGAACCGACCGGCTGTTCGGTGGCGACGGCGTTGATCGGTTCTTCTTCCTTACGCTCGAGGACAGCCCGGCTGGCAGCGCGCGCGATCAGGTGGCGGATTTCTCCCCGGGCGAGATCCTCTCGTTCAGCAGCATCGACGCGGATGAGAACAGCCCAGGCAATAATGTCTTCACCTTCATCGGCAGCGGCGCATTCTCCGGCGCGGGGGGCGAGCTGCGCTTCGCCAAATCCGCCGCCAACGGGTTCACTCTGGTCCATGGCGACACTGATGGCGACGGCGCCTCGGATCTGCAGGTCGAACTGACCGGCCTGTTCGATCTCACCTTGGAGAACTTCATCCTCTGACCCGCTGGGGTTGCACGGCTGCGGAGCGGCTTGTATTCCGCTAGGTGGACGGCCATCCACCAAGCCTGAGGTCACCATGTCCAAGATCGAGAAACTGCTCGTCGCCAATCGCGGCGAGATCGCCATCCGGGTGATGCGCGCGGCCAATGAATTGGGCAAGCGCACCGTGGCGGTCTATGCCGAGGAGGACAAGCTGGGCCTGCACCGGTTCAAGGCCGACGAGGCCTATCGCATCGGCGAAGGCAAAGGGCCGGTGGCGGCCTATCTCGATATCGAGGATATCATGCGCGTCGCCCGCCATTGCGGGGCGGATGCGCTGCATCCCGGCTATGGCCTTCTGTCCGAGAACCCCGCTTTAGTCGATGCCTGCCGCGAGGCGGGGATCCGCTTTGTCGGACCTTCGGCCGATACGATGCGGATGCTGGGCGACAAGGCCAGCGCGCGCAAGGCAGCGGTCGCCGCGGGCGTGCCGGTCATTCCGGCCTCCGAGGTCTTGCCCGATCCCGAGGAGGCGGATTTCGACGCGATCCGCGCGACGGCTGCCGAGATCGGCTATCCCCTGATGCTGAAAGCCTCCTGGGGCGGCGGCGGTCGCGGCATGCGCCCGATCCATGGGCCGGACGAGTTGGAGGAGAAGGTCCGCGAAGGCCGCCGCGAAGCCGAAGCCGCCTTCGGCAATGGCGAGGGCTATCTCGAGAAGATGATCACCCGCGCGCGCCATGTCGAGGTGCAGATCCTGGGCGACCATCACGGCAATATCTACCACCTCTATGAACGCGATTGCTCGGTCCAGCGGCGCAATCAAAAGGTGGTGGAGCGCGCCCCCGCCCCCTATCTGACCGAGGCACAGCGCGAGGATCTTTGCGAGCTCGGCCTCAAGATCTGCCGCCATGCCAATTACACCTGCGCCGGCACGGTC
>JBCDKL010000057.1:0-13819 GCA_038746695.1 Pseudomonadota bacterium
CCCCGGTCGCGCTTGGCCGGTGTTCCTATTGAACTGAGATTTTTGTGCGGCCGAAAGGGTCGCGGGGCAGAGGGCTATGACAGCTAAGATCGCAATCCTAGGCGCCAGCGGCTATACCGGCGCAGAACTGGTTCGTTTGATCACCACCCATCCGGGCATGGAAGTCGCGGCCTTGACCGCCGATCGCAAGGCCGGCCAGTCTATGGGGCAAGTGTTTCCGCATCTGCGCCATCTCGACTTGCCGGATCTGATCCGGATCGAGGATCTGGTTTCCTCCAACGTCGATCTGCTGTTCTGCGCGCTTCCCCATGGTACCACGCAAGAGGTGATCGCCGCGCTGCCGCGCGATCTCAAAATCGTGGATCTGAGCGCGGACTTCCGGCTTCGCGATCCGGCGGTCTATGCCCAGTGGTACGGCCATGAGCACCGAGCCCTGGATCTACAGGCGGAAGCAGTCTACGGCCTGACCGAGTTCTATCGCGAGGAGGTCTGCGCCGCCCGCCTTGTCGCCGGTACGGGCTGCAATGCGGCGACTGGGATGTACCCCATTCTGCCCGCCTTGGAGGCAGGTGCGATCGATCCCGACGAGATCATCATCGATATCGCAACCGGGGTATCGGGCGCCGGAAGGGGTGCAAAAGAGGCGACGCTACACTCTGAGGTCTCGGAAGGTATCCACGCCTATAACGTCGCCAAGCACCGGCATTCGGCGGAATTCGATCAGGAATTCAGCCGGGTCGTGGGCCGCGCGGTTCTGAGCAGTTTTACCCCTCATCTCGGGCCTTATAACCGGGGCGAGCTGGCCACCTGCTATGTCAAGGGCGATGCGGGTGAGATCCATGCTGCAATGGTGGCCCGCTATGAGGGTGAGCCTTTCCTCCATGTCCTGCCCTTGGGGGAGAGCCCGCATACCCGCCATGTCCGGGGATCCAACCTCTGCCATGTCGGCGTGGTGGCCGACCGAGTTCCGGGACGCTCAATCTTGTTCGGGGCGCTGGACAATTTGGTCAAAGGGGCGTCGGGCCAGGCGATTCAGAACGCCAATCTGATGCTGGGCCTCGATGAGACGGCGGGGTTGATGCAGGCGCCGCTGTTCCCGTGAAGGCGGCGGAATGGGCAAAGCTGGTCGCATTGCCGTTCCTGCGCGCCGTCCATCGCCGTTTCACCGAGGACGAGGGCACCGTGATCGCGGGGTACATCGCTTATGCCGCGATGCTGGCGGGGATGCCGTTTCTGATCTTCGCGGTGTCGATGGGTGCGCTTCTAATCGGCGAGACCGGGGCGGACGAGGCGGTGGAAGCGCTGTTCGCCTCGGTGCCCGGCCATGTGGCGCAGACATTGGAGCCGGTGCTGCGCCAGGTGATTGGAAGCCGCTCCGGCGGGATCGCCACGGTGTCGCTTCTGGGCACGATCTATGCCGCCTCCAACGGGGTCGAGGCGATCCGCATCGCGCTCGACCGTGCCTATGATGTCGAGACGACGCGCAAATTTCTGCTGCGCCGGTTGGTGGCGATCATTTTCGTCTTTCTCGGCTTTTTCACCTTCGCGCTGCTGGCGGTTCTGATCATCTTCGCGCCGCTGATCTTCCGGCTGCTGGATCACTATGCCGGGGTCGACGTGCCGGGGGCTGCGGATCTCGCGCGCTATTTGATTGGGGCCGGGGTGTTGCTGGCCTTCCTCTGGGCCTCGCACCGATTGTTGCCGTCGCGCAATATGTCGGGGTTCCGGCTGCTTCCAGGGATCGTCGTAAGTGTGCTGGTCTGGGGGCTGATCGCCTCGGCGATGTCGGTCTATCTGGCGTTTGCGCCCTCCTACACCCTGACCTATGGCGCCCTGGCAGGGGTGATCGTGACACTGTTGTTCTTTTACCTGACCGCGATAGCGATTATCCTAGGTTGCGAGGTCAATGCCGAGCTGAATGCCGAAAGGCTGATCGCATCGGGCCCGAAGCAGGACGGACCATCAGAGGCAGGCCGGGTTCAGGCCAACCGAGCAGGAGACGATCGATGGCAGGGCTGAAGAAGAAACGGCGCATCCAGATGCTGATGCTGGGGGCGGTTTTGATGATCGCCTCTGCCGTGCTTGTCTCGGTCGCGTTCCGCGATGCGATCGTGTTTTTCTTCTCACCCACCGAATTGATGGCAGAGGAGCGCCGTCCCGATCAGTTGCTCCGGGTCGGTGGGCTGGTGGTCGAAGGCTCGTGGCAGCGCGGATCAGGTGAGACCAATGTCTTCGAAGTGACCGACGGCAACGGCGTGGTCGAGATCGCCTTTACCGGCGTGCTCCCGGATCTTTTTCGAGAGGGGCAGGGGATCGTCGCCGAAGGCTATCTCCGCCAGGGCCGGTTCGAGGCCTCGGAAGTGCTTGCCAAGCACGACGAAAACTACATGCCCAAAGAGGTCGCCGACGCGTTGAAAGCTCAGGGCCATTTTCGAGATGGCTCGAAATGATCCGGCCATGTCGGCGGCAATCCCTCGAAACGGCATGAAGGGCAGATCGCCATTGCTCCTTATCGACGAACCAGGATTGGCCGACGACTTCGCCGTAAGTCGATCCGATGAACACCGAGAAGTCACCGCCGCGAGGCGGTTTCTCAGCAGTGAAAGCGATGATGCAGACGAGCTCACCTGCCTTACATTCAGACCAGATTGCCAAGATGCCGAAAACGGGCCGCAGGGTAATTCCGGCGCCCTGCACAGCATTTCGAAATGCCACAATGCCAATCCGGATGCTGTTCTAGCCGTGGATCACCAAGATCACATCCTGGGTGTAATCGGCGATCAGAGCATCACAATCGCGGCACGTTTCCCTGTCCCATCCGCTTTGGAAGGTTTCTTGATTCTTCGCTGTGAGGGATCATCCTCGTTGAGCGGACCGGATCGTCGGCTCTCTTGCTCGTCCGGTATACCATTGCGTCCAAGGACCGGCGGTGACCAACCGCCCAGCGCCTGAACATGCCTTCCTATGCCTTCGACTGGGTTGATGCCTTCACCGACCAACCCTTTGGCGGGAATGCCTGCATGGTTGTTCACGACGCTGAAGCGGTGCCGGTGGAGACCCGCATGCGTCTGGTTCGCGAGACATCGCTGAGCGAATGCGCCTACCTCGTGCCCTCGGAAAAGGCGGATTTCGGCGTGCGCTACTACCTGGCGGAGCGCGAGATTCCGCTGGCCGGGCATCCTACGATTGCCACGGTCACCTCGCTGATGGCGCGCGGTCTGGTGGGCGAGGGGGCGTTCACGTTGGAGGTTGGCGCCGGGGTGCTGCCGATCGAGACTGGCCCAGGTGGCCTAGTCGCCATGACCCAACCGGCCCCGAGCTTCGGCGACATGCACGCGCCGGAGGACATCGCCGCGATCTATGGGCTGTCTCCCGACGATATTCTCGGCACGCCGCAGACCGTCTCGACCGGAACACCCTTCTGCATCACCGTGCTGCGCGATCATGCCGCGCTGCGCCGCGCCCGACTGGATGTGGCGGCGCTCGAGGCGTTCCGCGGCCAAGACAGCCATCGGCTCGCCGGAATGATGGAGCCCTTCTTGGTGACGCTTCAGGGCGCGACCGAGGCAGGGGATACGTTCTCGCGCCTCCTGCTAGCACCCCCCATGCCCGCCGAGGATTCGTTCACCGGATCGGCCACCGGTTGTATGGCGGCCTATCTCTGGCATCACGGGCTGATTGAAAACCCCTCTTTCACAGCGGAACAGGGCCAGGATATGGGCCGACCGGGCGTTGCAAATGTGGACGTTTTAGGCCCGCGTGATAGCATTAATGGGATACGCGTCACAGGAACCGGTGTGATCCTGATGTCCGGCGCGGTGGAGTTGTAGACTGACGGCCGCCATCAGGCGCTGTTCAGGGCCGGACCCAGAACAGTGTCGGGCGGGACCTAGGGAAGATAGGGTACGATATGATCGCAGAGCTTGGCCATTTCGCGGTGACATTGGCCTTCGCCACGGCGCTGTTTCAGATGGGCGTGCCGCTGGTCGGCGCCGCCAAGGGCTGGGCAGATTGGATGCGGGCGGCACAGCCGGCAGCTCTGGCGCAGTTTCTACTGACCGCACTGGCCTTCGCGGCGCTGACCCATGCGTTCGTGACCTCGGACTTCTCGGTACGGATCGTTGCCGAGAACTCCCATTCCCTGAAACCGATGCTCTACAAATTCACCGGGACCTGGGGCAACCATGAGGGATCGCTGCTTCTTTGGGTGCTGATCTTGACGCTGTTCGGCGCCATGGTCGCGGTTTTTGGCCGGGATCTGCCACTTGGGCTCAAATCCCGTGCTCTGGCGGTGCAGGCGATGGTGGCGGCGGCGTTTTTCGCCTTCATGCTGTTTACATCGAACCCGTTCGACCGTCTGATCCCGGCACCGCAGGACGGGCGAGATCTGAACCCGCTGTTGCAGGATATCGGCCTGGCGATCCATCCGCCGTTCCTTTATCTCGGCTATGTCGGGCTTTCGATGGCTTTCTCCTTCGCGGTCGCTGCGCTGATCGAGGGCCGCGTCGATGCCGCCTGGGCACGTTGGGTCCGGCCCTGGACACTGCTAGCTTGGGTCTGCCTGACCATCGGCATCGCTCTGGGCAGCTATTGGGCCTATTACGAACTTGGCTGGGGCGGTTGGTGGTTCTGGGACCCGGTCGAGAATGCTAGTTTCATGCCCTGGCTGGTGGCCGCCGCCTTGCTGCATTCCGCGATCGTGGTCGAGAAGCGCTCCTCTCTGAAGGTCTGGACCATCCTTCTGGCGATCCTGGCCTTCTCGCTGAGCCTGATCGGGACTTTCATTGTGCGCTCGGGCGTTTTGACCTCGGTCCACGCCTTTGCGGTGGATCCCGAGCGCGGGGTCTTCATTCTCGGCATCCTCGCCGTTGCGATCCTCGGGTCTCTCACGCTCTTTGCCTGGCGGGCGCCGCAGATGCGCTCGGAGGGGATCTTCCAGCCGATCAGTCGCGAGGGTGCGCTGGTCTTCAACAATCTCCTGCTGATGGTCGCCTGTGCCGTGGTCTTCGCGGGGACGATGGCGCCCCTTGTGCGGGAGTTTGTCGATGGCTCGAAAATCTCGGTCGGGGCGCCGTTTTTCGACCTGGCCTTCACGCCGTTCATGATGCTTCTGTTCGTCGCCCTGCCGATTGGGGCGCTGATGCCATGGAAGCGGGCGGATGCGGGCAAAGTGGTCTCAAGGCTCTGGTGGGCGGCGGCGGCGGCCCTCGCCGTAGGGGCCGTGGTCTACGGACTAACCACCGGTTCTTCTATCGTCGGGCCCATCGGAATGGCTCTGGCCGCCTGGCTGATCCTGGGCGTTCTGGTCGAGCTGATCGAGCGCTCAGGCTATCCCCGCTTGGGAGTTGGAGACGCCTTGGGCCGGCTCTGGCGACTGCCGCGCGCCGATTGGGGCAAGGCAGTGGCGCATGGGGGGCTGGGCCTTACGGTCATGGGTATTGCCGCGATCACCGCATGGCAGGCCGAGGATATCCGCCTGGCCGAACCCGGAAATGTTATTCCAATCGGCCCCTATGAACTGGAGTTCGAGAGCGTCGAGCTTCTGCCATTTGGGGCTCCTTTCTCCGCAACCCAATGCGGCACCACCGGCGAGAGCGTGGTGAAAGGCGGCGAGGGCCGTAATTTCGAGACCACGTTCGGCCGGTTCCGTCTGACGCGTGGCGGCGAACTGGTCGCCCATATGTGCCCCGAGAAGCGCTTCTACCCGGTGCAGCAGCAGCCCACCACCGAGGCGGCGATCAATTCCGGCTTACTCCGCGATGTCTATGTCGTGTTGGGAGATCGCCAGGTAAACGGCGAGGCCTGGGCGGTGCGTTCCTACCACAAGCCTTTGGCGAACTGGATCTGGCTCGGCTGTCTGGTGATGTCGATCGGCGGGCTGATCTCGCTCACCGACCGGCGTTTCCGCGTGGGTGCCGCGGCAAGGCGCCAGAAGGCAGTGGCGAAACCGCCCAAAGCGGTGCCCGCGGAATGAGAGCGTTGATCCTCTGCTTGGTGTTGCTCGCCGCCCCTGCCTGGGCGGTGCAGCCCGATGAGATCCTCGACGATCCGGTGCTGGAGGAGCGCGCGCGCGAGATTTCGAAAGAGGTTCGCTGTCTGGTGTGCCGTAACGAGTCGATCGACGACTCGAGCGCTGGCCTCGCCCGCGATCTGAGGCTTCTGGTGCGTGAGCGAGTCCTGGCGGGCGATACCGATCAGGAGGTGAAGGATTTCCTCGTCGCCCGCTACGGCGAATATGTGCTGCTGAACCCGCCGATGAACCTGGGTAATCTGGCGCTTTGGCTGTCGGGCCCAGTGATCTTTCTGGCGGGTCTGGGCGGCGCCGTGGTCTTCTTGCGGAACCGAGCGCGTGAGGAGGCTCCAGTGGCTGCCGCTCCGCTCAGCGAGGAGGAACGCGCCGAGGTCGAGCGTCTCTTGAAAGGCTGAGCGTCAAGAATAATCCCTCAGATCGTCCGGTGCATGCAGCAGCGTACCCTCGTATTTCGGCAGATCGTCCTCCATCGAAAGCCAGGGCAGCTTGCTCTCCCAATTGACATGAAAGGTCGGCTCGAAGGCAGTCGGGTCTTCCAGCGAGGCGGCATAAAGATGCATGCCACCGGCATAGTGATCGGCTTCGAATCCCATCGGCGCGCCGCAAGTGCCGCAGAAGTGCCGCCGCACACCCTTGGAGCTTTCCAGTGTCTTTGGCGTGGCCCCGGTCCAGCGGAAATTGCGCAGAGGCACACCGAGCCAGGCCACGACCGGCGCCGCGCAATTGCGCCGGCAATCGTCGCAATGGCAGTAACAGGCCCAGGTCACCGGGCCTTCATACTCCCAGCTCACCGCCCCGCAAAAACACCGTCCACGCGTCGCCATCAGCTCCTCCGTATTGGGATTGTGACCAAAGACCGCACGCTTCCGCCTGTCCAAATGCGACCCAATTTCAACTAAACCGGTTTGGGGTTCCATCGCAGCAGCATCGGCATGCAGAAAGCCGTTCAGCAAGCCAGAGACATCATCGCTCGGACCAGGCAGGTGCGCTGACGGATCTGGAGCCTTACTGTTTGGAAAGGATCATCGATGCGCAGCTTCGGCCAATGATGCTCTAACAATTCAATGCCCCTCTTCGCGGCCGGGATAATGTCGGAGTTGCAAGGGAGAGTTGGCTGTTTCTTCAAGATTGTAAAAACTCTAAAACGCAGGCTCGAACTCAGTTTATCCATCTCTAAAATACTGAAAAACAGCATTATTCTTCATATGTAAAGAATCGCACACGCCACTTTGAACTCGCGTGCTAGACTTCCCCAAAAGGCATGCCGGGCGTTGTGCGTGGAATTGCCAGTTTGCGTGGGGGGAATGTTATGCTGCGACCGGATGCCGATCAGATTCTGATCGAGAGCGATGTCGATCTAGAGGCTCAAACCGGACAATTTGGCGCCTCGCCGGAACCAATCGGAGATCGAATCTTTTTGGGCGTCGGAGAGCCGCAACGGATAGGCGGCAACTTCGATATCGGCGGCGCGTTCACCGTCAACGTTCCCTTTGTCGGCCAGACTGAGCTGTTCCGGGCCGAGGTTTCGGGGTCGGTTCTCGGCCGCTTCGGGTTGGAGTTCGTCTGGCAGTTCGATCCGGGTGAAGTGAATATCGACCAGCACTACGATGTCTCGATTGCTGCCCCGGGCACGGAGCTGGCGGTCACCGATGTCTACAACGTCGCAACTGAGGCGGTGTTCGATCCGGACAATGCCTTTGGTGGTTATGAGACCGTCTTTCCCAAGCTGAACGCCGATCTTAACGCGATTTTGGAGGTCGCAGCACAGCTCCAGGCGACTTATGGCGTTCTGGGCAACAATCGTACCGACGAGATTTTCGATTTCGATGCCGGGATCTCGATTCCGATCTTCTCATTCGAGTCGAACCGGGTGGATGCCGACGGCAACGCCAATGATTTCGAGGTGTTCGGCGCCACCACGCGCGAGATTCTCGATGAGTTCACGCCACAGGTCCAGAACATCGACGGCGAATACAAGATCGAGATCGAAGATCTTTTCGGCACGCGCACGGCGGATGACACGGTCGAGGTGGAGTTTTGCGACGACGAAGATGACGACGAGAACAACGATTGTGACGACGAGGCGGATTTCGAAGCCGATGTCAGCACCACCCAGCAGATAGATCTGGGCGATATCGTCCTCGATATCCCGGATTTCTCGGTCTCAGATGCGGGTTTTGATTCCACCCTTGGTGCCTTCATAACCGATACGGCAACCAACAAGGAGAATATCATCCAGCTCACCCTGGATGTGGACGGGATCGCCACCCGGGTCTCGGGCGGGTCCTTTCCGCCGCTGGAATTGGTATCGGAGACGGATATCGAGGTGGGGCCGGCGACGCTCTCGGCCGATTTCTCCTACAATCTCATCGATGTGGAGCTGATCGGTGGGTTGCCGCTTGTGCAGTTCTTCACCGTGACCCCGGATGTCGAGACCCGGCTGAGCTTTTTCGAGGAGGATGGGGTCACCGCGAAAGAGGTGGATCTGCAACTGACCCGCAAGCAGATCCTCTATGACGCCGATGGCAGTTTTCAGTCCGCCGAGGTCGAGGCCCGGTTGCGCGAACTGGCGCAGGAGAACGCCAAATTCGCCGCCGATATCGACCTTTTTGTCGATTTCGACGCAGGCATTCCGGCGGAGTTCACGGGCGATACCGCCTCGATCGGCGGTGCAGTGCTGCGCCGCAGACCCGAGGATGGCAGCTTTACCCGGATCTCGAACCAAGAGGCGGTGGCCCGCTCGGCCCCGATCCTGGGCGAGGATCAGGACGCCCCGGTGCCAGTGCCCGCGGGGACCGATTTCGTCTATGCGCTTTTTATCACCGAGGATGATGGCAACGAGCGCGTCGAGTTCATCCCGCTCGCCTTCGATCCGCTGAGCGAGACCGACCCAACCCCCACTTTCCGCCTGAGCGACACGATCTGGAAAGAAGTCGAGATGACCGCCACCGAACGGGTCACCGAGACCCCGTGGTATGGCGAGGCGGGCGAGTTCGATGTGGTCTATCTCGACGATACCGAAGTCGTTGTCGACACAAGGGCAGCAGGCAGTGTCCGCAATCAGACGGGCCTGGGTCTCACGTTGGACATCTTGCTCCAGGGGATCGCCGCCAGCGCGGGGTTTGGCGTGGATGTCGATCTCGGCCTGTTCGATTTCGGTGCCCGGATCGATATCGGTTTCGACGAACTGTTCCAGCGAACCTTCAATATCTTCGACTTCACTGACGAGGACGAGATCCTCACGCTGTTCGACGAAACTTTCGAAATTGATGCCAGCCTGTCGCCCACCGAGGAAGTGGCGCGCTTCCTGGTCGGCCCCGGCACGGCGGAAGGCGAAGATACCGCGATCCGCGGGACCGATGGCAATGACGATTTGCGCGGTACGCCCCGCGATGAGGTGCTGATCGGCCTGGCGGGCAATGACGAGTTGAACGGGTTCCGCGGCAATGACACGTTGCTGCCCGGCACTGGCAGCGACATCGTGCGCGGTCAGAGCGGGGTGGACCGCGTCTCGTACGAAGACTTTGCCGAACCGGTACAGCTTGCCAGCACCACGCAGGCTCTGACGCTGCGCGAGCAGCTCCTCACGCTGATCGGTAATGTGGGGATGGAGATCTCGGGCACCCGCGCGACCGTGGTCGGCACGGGAGAGGTGGATTTTCTGAGCGGGATCGAGATCCTTCAAGGCTCGAACTTCAGCGACCGCATCCTCGGCACTGGAGAAGCGACGCGGCTGGAAGGCGCGCGTGGCGACGATATCCTCGATCTTGTCAATCCGCGGCTCGAAGCTTTCGGGGGCGAAGGCGACGATGTCTTCACCGGCATCTCGACCTTCGGCAATAATCACACGATCCAGGGCGATGCGGGCGAGGATTTCGTCCTGTTCAACGACGACAGGCGGGCGAATATCGACCTGATCAACCGGAACAGCAGCTTCGATACGTTTCTCGAGGTTGAAACCTTCGTGCTGCCTGATGCGGGCAATTTCGACAATATCTTCCAGGATGACGATGAGGATCACACGATCCTTTCGGGTGCTGGAGACGACTTCATCCTTGGCCGCGGCGGGCGCGACAGCATCGATGCCGCTGGCGGCGACGACACAGTGCGCGGCGGGGCAGGGGCCGACATCCTCGAAGGTGGCGAGGGCCGTGACCGGATCAGCTATCGCGACTCCGAGACTTCGGTTTTCGTTCGGCTTGATCCCGCACTGAACGGGCTCGACGGTGTCGCCAATGGCGGGCGCGGTTTCCGTGGAGAGGCGCAAGGGGACATCATCGGAGGCTTTGAGGATCTCGAAGGCAGCCAATTCAACGACATCCTGTTCGGCGATCAGGGCACCAACTCGATTTTCGGCTTCTCGGGCGATGACCGTCTGGCGGCACAGGGCGGCAATGACAGCCTGTTCGGCGGACGCGGCGACGACATCCTCTGGCAGGGCGACGGGCTCGGCGTAAGGCTGATCCAGGGCGACCGGCTGTTCAACGGCGGCGACGGGTTCGACATCGCCGCCTATGACGTGGATATCGAGGATATCCCCACCTTCCGGGTCAGCGCCACAGGTACCGGGAATTTCACGGTCCGCAACAATTTCACTATTCAGGATTTCAACTTCCTGGGCATCGGCAACAGCACGACCACCAGCTCGGACTCGAACGGCGAGAGCGTCTCTACGACCGTTCGCGGAGACATCGATCAAGAGCTTTCTCTGGACGCTCAATTGGGCCTCAACGGTGCCGATGGAACCGCCGTTCTGACCCGTCTGGCCTTCGACGGCGAGGCCAAAGACATCCGCGTCGATCAAATCTCCCACGGATCCTTCACCAGCCGAGGCTTCACGGCGGATGGCAGGGATTTCACGCTGAGCAGCAGGGTCAATAGCGGCTCGTTCAACACGAGCGAGGAGCGGGTTGGGGACGACAGGTTCATCGATCTCTCCCCCAATGTCGCCCGGTCTACCTCAGGTTCGGCTGGCGAGATCTTCGACGACCGGACGCTGGGTGTAGGCACCGTGATCACCAATGACGGGCGCTCGGCGACGCTCAACTCGATCAGCTCGATCGGGGCGCCCACTGTGACTGACGGATCCGACACTGGCGACATCGTGCTGTCCGAGGACGTACTGCGCGATGTCGAGGGGCTGATCGGCACCTATGGCGCGGATCGGCTGATCGGCAATAACGAAGCGAATGCGCTGTTCGGCGATGGCGGTTTCGACTATGTGGCCGCCGCGGCGGGCGACGATACGCTCAGCTTTGGCTCCGCCCAGCCGCTCGCGACCACGCTTTCCTTTCCAGGCAGTTCTTTTGGCTTTCCCCGCACCCTCTCCGGTAGCGGCTCGCAGCAACCGACCGAGCGCGGTCCATTCAACTATGAGCTGGTGCTGGCCGAGCTGAACCCAGAGGCGACCCGTGGCCAGGTCAACCAAGCCAGTGCAGAGGACATCGCCCTCGTGCAGGCCCAAGGCGGCAATCGTGGAGCGGTGCAAAGCTTCCTCTGGGGCGGCGCGGGGCAGGATACGCTGGATCTGCGCTTCGACCGGGGATTGACCTTCTTCCCCCAGGACTCCGAGCGTAAGGCCACCGTCGTTCTGGACGTGCTGGCACTCGAGGCGCTGCCGCCAGAGATCATCAACAGCTTCACCGGCGAACAGTTGGTCTATGGCGAGGCGACCCTGGACGATCTCCGTCCGGACAGCGGAGGTGACGCCAATAGAGGCTTCGAACCTGCGCTTCTGTTCGGCATTGAGCATGTGATCGGCACAGCCGGCGATGACGAGATCACCGGCAACGCGCTTGACAATACGATCGAGGGCGGCGGCGGCGGTGACACTCTGGTAGGCGCGGATGGGCGCGACACGCTCTCATACGTCAATGCGGATGGCGGTGTCTCGGTCCGGCATGGCTCGGATATCGACGGCAGCTCGTCAGAAATCACCGGCAATGCAGGATCGGTGGGCGCGGGCAACGATGCCGATGGCGATATTGCAACCGGGTTCGAGGCCATTCTGGGTTCGGACTTTGCCGATACTTTCAACCTGGGCGTCTTCGTCGATTCATCCGGCAGCGAGAACGGGCCGAGCCTGACCAATTCTGTCGTCGCCCTCTATGACGGCCCGACCAATGTCGAAGGCTTCCTGCGCAATCCAGACTTCGACATCACCCTGGATGCGGGCGGTGGCGATGATGTGATCAGCATCGGATCGCTCGGCAGCCATTCGGTCGAGGCCGGGGCGGGCGATGACGGGCTTCTGCTCTCTGGGACCGGCGCCAATGTGGATCTTGGCGCGGGCGATGACGAGGCGATCTTCGTCGGTGTCAACCCGGATCTCCTCTTCTTCGACCCGGTGAGCGGGCTGGCGACCGGCGAGACCGATCCCGCCAAGCTGCGCAGCATCATCCGCGGTGGCGAGGGCAACGATATCGTCACTCTGCCGGGGGTGAACGGCGCCACCGGTATCGACCCGATGAACTCGGTCCTGCTTTTCGACGACCGGATCGTGGTGACCCAGGCGGTCCCACCCGCCGTGTCGCTGGGGCTGGATCAAGCAGTTCTCGATGCGGTCGACGATCACCTGCTGCGCCAGACCTATTTCGAATTCGAAGCGATCGATACCAGTTTTAACTTCCAGGGCGATCTGCTTCTCTCGAATCTCGATCCGGTGGTCCAGGCCGACAAACGCGTCGTGCTGGAAGAGGATCAGAACGACCCTGTCCTGCTCGGCATCGAGCCGAGCGAGCAGCAGATCGAGGACGGCCAGGTCTTCATCCTGAAATCCAAGCTGGAAGGCGGCACCTTGTTCGCGCCTTTGCCCAATGGCCAGCGTGCGTTGGGGAATAACAGCCGGGTGACGGCAGAGGAGCTCTCGCAGCTCTTCTTTGTCTCCGATCAGAGCTATGACGGTGAGACCGGTCCGCTGCTCTTCGAACTGGAGGGGCAGACCGATGACGATGGAAACCCGATCACCGGCGGCGTCTCGGTGCCTCTGGCGCGCGGGATCAGCCTCGACATAGCCAAGCCAGAGGACCCGGAGGGCGGTCTCTTAACCGTCACAATCGACGAGGTTCCCGAGGAAGGGACGGTCTTCTATCTCGACCAGCGGCCGACCCCGCTCGGCTTCGGCCTGGAACTGGAGGTCGAGGTTGCTGTCTCGGTCGGCAATGTGATCACGCCCGACCAGCTTGCGGGACTGCATTACCGCAACGATCTGGACGAGGCGGGGCCTGCGGGCAATTTCTCCTACACGGTCCGCGATCCCAGCGCCTTCGATACGAAATCGATCGCTCCGATCCTGGATGACCGTCGCACAAATGCCGAAGGCCGCGACGGGATTGCCAGCCAGACCATCGAGATCTTCGTACAACAGGCCGAGGATGCGCCGAAGACGCTGGATCAGATCTTCGCTTTCTCGCCGGGTATTGTCTTCGACGATACGCTGTTCGGCGAGGACCCGGACCCGGGCGACAGCAGCATCTTCCGCCTGGTCCAGGGCCCGACCCGTGGTGAGATCACCCAGGAAAGCCCGGTCACTCCGCCGGCTGAGGGTGAAGATCCTGATTTCACCCGCCCGTTCAGCCAGCAGCTCGGCGAGTTGCGCCTGTTCGGCAATGGCAATTTCACCTACACGCCGCCGGGTGAGGACATCTTCCGCGATGGGGATCTGTTCTTCGAGACCAGCTTCACCTTCGAACTGCTCGAAACCGGCGGGAGCGGTCGTGTGTCCGAGACCCGTGAGGTGACGCTGCGCATCGTCAACCCGGCGGCCCAGGGCGTTCTGCAGGTCGATCC
>JBCDKL010000058.1:0-13811 GCA_038746695.1 Pseudomonadota bacterium
CGGTCGCCAGCATCTCCTCCGCCCGGGCGAGATCCGGTTTCTCGACAAAGCGCAGGAAAGGCTGGGCGCCTGCGCCGGGCGGGGCATCGAGTTCGATATAGCCGTAACCCGTCTCAGGCCGATCCGGGGCGATCCCAAATGTCACTAGAGCGCCCAGGGCGGCGGCCTCCGCCCCGGCCCCGATGGCCGTGTGGAAGGCGGGGATGTCCGCCATGACGTGATCGGAGGGTAGGACCAGCATCACTCCATCCGCGTCGATCTCGGCGACGATCAGAGCGGCGAGACAGATCGCGGGGGCGGTGTTGCGCCCCTCGGGCTCGATCACGATGCGCTCGGCCGTGAGCCCGAGTGCATGAAGCTGCTCCGCCGCGATGAAGCGGAAGTCCTGGTGCGTCACCAAGATCGGCTTCGCAAAGCGCTCGGCTGTCACCCGGCCAAGTGTGCGCTGGAATAGGGTCTCGCCCTCGAACAGGGCCGAAAATTGCTTTGGATAGCTTTTGCGAGAGAGCGGCCAGAGCCGCGTGCCCGAACCGCCACAGAGAATGACGGGATAGATCGGCTGCATCAGCGCCTCGCTCAATGGGTCCAGTTGCCCCGGCGGTTATGCGCGAAATTGCCAGCATAGCCCATCGGGCGCACGTTCGGTCTGCGCGGCTTGCCCTGTTCAACCGTATAGGCGAGGCCCTTTGCGCGGGCATAGGCCTCGGCCGCCTCCAAACTCTCGAAGCTGAGCCTTACCTGCCGGTCCATATCGCCCGACCCAGTCCAGCCCATCAGCGGATCGATCTTTTTTTGCTCGGTAGGGGCATGCTCCAGCACCCAGCCCCGGGTGTTGCCCTGACCGGACGTCATGGCGCTGCGCGAGGGCTGGAAAATACGTGCGGGCATGGGAGATCTCGCTGTTAGTCTCGTCGGCGCAGTACGCGCAGAAACGGTAGAAAGATCAACGCGCATCTTCGCGCAGGGGTTGGGTGCTTGAAAGTCTGGCGGCCGCAGGGCGCTAGGCAATTGCTGGGCTGATCCGGTCGCAGCCTTCCGCTGGCAAGGGATAAGAGACTATTCTCGATGCCGCTCAAGCCGACAATCACGAAGGAGATAGCGGTCGTTCAAGGGTATGGATGAGTGCAAGAGCAGACTATGCAACCAGAAGAAAAGCGCTGCAGGCCACTCGGATCACGTCTATTTTTAAGAGAGATCACGCCGCCAGCCTGGTGCAGGGAGCGAGGGTGGGGTGGATGTTGCACCAGGCTGGCGACGATCTGCTGCTTGCTTGGCTGTAATACACCCTAAGCGAGAACCCCGTCAATCTGAGTCGACACGGTCCTGCCATTTTTTATCTTTTTCTCGTCAAATTTCCTCTGGCGCCTCAGCGAATTGGCACAATAGCGCCCTGCGCTCTATACCCTTGAGTGTAATCTCGGAGGATTCCCATGCCCGACACGGCACCAGCACAGAATCGTATGGGCCAGGAGAAACTGGAAGGCGGGCAGCGCCTGGTCATGGAGACGCCCTTCGATCCGAAGGGCGACCAGCCGACGTCGATCGTCGAACTTTCCGACGCTGTGCTGGCGGGCGAGCGAGATCAGGTTCTGCTCGGCGCCACTGGCACAGGCAAGACCTTCACAATGGCCAAGATCATCGAGGCGACCCAGCGTCCGGCGATCATCCTCGCTCCGAACAAGACCCTTGCGGCGCAGCTTTATGGTGAGTTCAAAGGCTTTTTCCCGAACAATGCCGTGGAATACTTCGTCTCGTATTACGACTATTATCAACCGGAAGCATACGTCCCGCGCTCGGATACCTATATCGAGAAAGAGGCGCAGATTAACGAGCAGATCGACCGGATGCGCCACTCCGCGACCCGCGCACTGCTCGAGCGCGATGATGTGGTGATCGTCGCTTCAGTCAGTTGCATATACGGTATCGGCGCGGTCGAGACCTATGGCGCGATGACCCAGGATCTGAAGACAGGGTTCGACTATGATCAGCAGAAGATCATGCGCGAACTGATCACCCAGCAATACCGCCGCAACGATGCAGGTTTTGCCCGCGGCACATTCCGGGTGCGCGGCGACAGCCTGGAGATCTGGCCCGCCCATTTAGAAGACCGTGCCTGGAAGTTCAGCTTCTTTGGGGAGGAGTTGGAGGGGATCGCGGAGTTCGACCCGCTGACCGGTGAGAAGACCGACACGCTCGACCGGGTCAGGATTTATGCCAACTCGCATTATGTCACACCGAGACCGACGCTGAACCAGGCAATGAAAGGCATCAAGGCCGAGATGAAACTGCGCCTCGATCAGTTGATCGCCGAGGGGCGGCTGCTCGAAGCCCAGCGGCTCGAGCAACGCACGCAATTCGATTTGGAGATGATCGAAGCGACCGGCGCCTGCAACGGGATCGAAAACTATTCGCGCTATCTGACCGGCCGCGCGCCGGGCGAACCTCCGCCCACGCTGTTTGAATACATTCCCGACAATGCCATCGTCTTCGCGGATGAGAGCCATGTGACCGTGCCTCAGCTTGGCGGCATGTATAAGGGCGATTACCGGCGCAAATTCACATTGGCGGAGCACGGGTTCCGGCTGCCCTCCTGCATGGACAATCGGCCGCTGAAGTTCGAGGAATGGGATGCGATGCGGCCCCAATCGGTTTTCGTCTCGGCGACCCCGGGTAAGTGGGAGTTGGAGCAGACCGGCGGAGTTTTCACCGAACAGGTCATCCGCCCCACCGGCCTGATCGACCCACCGGTCGAGATCCGCCCCGTCGCCGCCCAGGTCGACGATCTGATCGATGAGTGCCACCGGGTGGCGAAGGCAGGCTATCGCGCTCTGGTCACAACGCTGACCAAACGCATGGCCGAGGATCTCACCGAGTATATGCACGAGCAGGGGATCAGGGTGCGCTATATGCATTCCGATATCGACACGCTGGAGCGGATCGAGATCCTCCGCGATCTACGGCTGGGAGCGTTCGACGTGCTGGTCGGGATCAACCTCCTGCGCGAGGGGCTTGATATCCCCGAATGCGCGCTGGTTGCCATTCTGGATGCGGATAAGGAGGGGTTCCTCCGCTCGGAGACTTCACTGGTTCAGACCATCGGCCGGGCAGCCCGGAACGCCGAAGGCAAGGTGATCATGTATGCCGATCAGGTCACTGGCTCGATGGAGCGCGCCTTGGCCGAGACCGAGCGCCGGCGCAGCAAACAGATGGCCTATAACGAGCTGCATGGCATCACCCCCGAGACGGTGAAGAAGAATGTCGAGGATATTCTGGAGGGCACCTATCAGGGCGATACCGACATGTCCCGCGTCACAGCCAAGGTCGATAAGGCAAAGGTCGGCTCGAACCTTTCTGCTGTGCTGGAAGGTCTGCGCAAGGACATGATGAAAGCGGCCGAGAACCTCGAATTCGAGGAAGCCGCCCGTCTGCGCGATGAGATCAAGCGGCTCGAAGCGGTGGACCTTGCGGTCGCCGACGACCCTCTTGCGAGGCAGAGCGCCGTCGAAGAAGCCGCCCCGGCGCCAAGGTCTCAATCCGGCAAACCGGGCACGCGGGGGATGAAGTACCGCCGTAAGAAGGGGCGCTGAGCCTGCGTGTGGGCCGGCGACCCATCCGCCTATGCGCACGGTCAAACCGTCCGACGGCGCCGGAGATTTGCCAGAAAGGTGTATTTGATTGATCACTGAAGCGGACGCGAAATCGATGCTTCAAAGACCTATGCTGAGCCCTGAGAGCCTAGCCGCTCCCCAGGGTAGGTTATGACCATCTGCTCTGCTGGATAACGGGGAGAGACCTCTATTGTGACCGAGAGCTTTCAATCCCTCCGCGCCATCCTCCTCCCCTATGCCGAGGAGATGTTCGTGATGCGCGACGATGACGAGGTCTATTGCCTAGACACCCATCACATCATGAAGAACGGCAAACGGATGTTTTTCGCCTCCGCAAGGGTGTCGAAGACATATACCAGCTTTCACCTGATGCCAGTCTATGTGTCCCCGGCGCTGTTGACGGGGATGTCCGAACCGCTCGCGAAGCGGATGCAGGGGAAATCCTGCTTCAATTTCGAAAAGCCCGATGCGGCGCTGTTTGCCGAGCTGTCCGAACTGACTGCGCGGGGCCATGCGGATTACCGAGCCAGAGGATATCTGGGCGCTTAAGAGCCCCCGGGAGATCCCCGGGGGCCAATCGGTCACGCGGCTTTCTTCAGCGCCTTTTTGGCGGCTTTCAATTGGGTCGCGCGCTTCTTGACGTCTTTCTTCAGGGCTTTGATTTTCGACTTTTTGGTCATGGATGGCTCCTTCTTTCTGCCCGGGCGCTCAGCCTTTGTCGCCATGCTCGTCCAGGAATTGACGGATAAACCGCCGGATCTCGCGGGCCGCGCTGGTGTCGAGGTCATCGCAGAGAGAGACGAAGCGGTCGCGCTCGGACTTGTTGATACGGATCACCAGCTGGCTGTTTTTGCCGGTTTTCTTCGATTTCTTCGCGTCACTCATGGCTCACCCGACAAGGCGATGCACAAGTGATAGCACAAAGATAGTTTTTGTATATACATATTTCCCCCACCCTAGAAACATCGCCGCAATGCTGGCCTAGACCGGCAAGAGGCACAAGGGGGTCACGCCCGTACCGGCTCCCACCCGTCCAATGTCTGCGCCAGGACCAGCCGCACACGGTCGCGGGGAGAGAGGATCGAGCGGATCGGATCGGGATCAGGCTCGGTCAACAACACGACCTCGCCTGGCAGGATCGCCCGGAAGACCCGAACATAGACCTGCCGCCCCTCGAGCAGCACGAAGGGCGCATTATGTTCGTCCAGAAAGATCGGCTTGCCGTCGAGATCGCAGCGCGCCGCCAGCGGCCGTGCGATCTTTGCCGCGCTGGGCACCGCGATCAGCCGATGCCATAGCCAATGACCGATCCGTCGCATCAGCGGCGTTTCGGGGGCCAACTGCTCCCAAACCAGATCAATGGCGGGCACTGCTTCGCGCGCCAGATCGGCCCGGGCGAGCATTTCACTGCATCTTTGAAATCCGGCAGCAACCGCCGACGCGAGTGGATCCGCTCCACGCGCGCTATCGTCAACCTGCATCTGGCTCAGGCCCTGTTCCGCTCGATACATGCCCCCGATCTGGGCGGTGTGACCCAGACCTATGTCAAAAGCGAGGCAGCGGCGTGGTCGAAGGCGGGAGCTTTCCCGGCGAGGCGATGGCAACGCATACGCCAGGCGGGGTTCAGAACAGCGAGCGCAAGAGCGATTTCACCACGCGCCGCCCGAGCTGTGTGCCCGCCGAGCGCAGGGCCGATTTCATCAGCGCCTCGCCCATCGTATCCGACCGGCGCTTACGACTGCGAGAAGGCGCTCGACTGGCATCGCCCGGGCGGTAACGACGGGCATGGGAGAAGCCGTCCTCCTCCTCCACCATCGCGGGCCTGTCCTCGGCGCGTTTCTCGGCGCGGGCCTTGAGACGCTCATACGCGCTCTCCCGGTCCACTGCCTGATCGTAGACCCCGGCCAGCGGCGAAGCGGCGCGGAGCTTCTCTCGTATCTTCGGATCGCAGGGGCCGAGATTGGAGGAGGGCGGCCGGATCAGCGTCCGCTCGACAATCCCCGGCGTGCCCTTGGCCTCGAGAGTCGAGACCAGCGCCTCGCCAATCCCGACCTCCTGAATCGCTGTCTCACTGTCGAAGGCAGGGTTCTGCCGGAAGGTCTCGGCGGCGGCTCTCAGCGCCTTGCGGTCGCGTGGAGTAAAGGCGCGCAGCGCATGCTGCACACGGTTGCCGAGTTGTCCGAGAATGTCATCCGGCACATCCGCCGGGTTCTGGGTGATGAAATAGACGCCGACACCTTTGGAGCGGATGAGCCGCGCGACCTGCTCGACCTTCTCAAGCAGAACCTTGGGCGCGTCATCGAATAGAAGATGCGCCTCGTCGAAGAAGAACACGAATTTCGGTCGGTCGGGATCGCCGACCTCCGGCAACTCCTCCCAAAGCTCGGAGAGGAGCCACAGCAGGAAAGTCGCATAGAGGCGCGGGGAGTGCATCAGCTTGTCGGCGGCAAGAAGGTTGATCTGCCCCCGCCCATCCGGCGTGCAGGTGATCATGTCAGACAGGGCCAATGCCGGTTCGCCGAAGAACCCTTCCGCCCCCTGCTCTTCCAACACCAGCAAGCGGCGCTGAATCGCGCCGATCGAAGCCGTGGAAATATTGCCGTACTCCAATCCGATCTCGCGCCGGTTCTCGCCGATAAAGACCAGCATGGCGCGCAGATCCTTCAGATCGAGCAGGGCCAGACCTTCCTCCTCGGCCACCCGGAAAGCAATGTTGAGCACGCCTTCCTGGGTGTCGTTCAGCTCGAGCATCCGGGCGAGAAGGAGGGGCCCCATCTCAGTCACCGTGGTGCGGATCGGATGGCCCTCGGTGCCGAAAAGATCCCAGAAGACGACCGGGAAGGCGTCATAGCCGAAATCCTCGAAACCGATGGTCTCGGCTCGTGAGACAAGCTTGTCATGGAGCTTATGCGCGGGGCTGCCTGCCTCGGCCAAACCGCTCAGATCTCCCTTCACGTCGGAAAGAAACACCGGCACCCCGGTGGCAGAAAAACTTTCGGCCAGGATCTGCAGAGTTACTGTCTTGCCGGTACCAGTCGCTCCGGCAATCAAGCCATGGCGATTGGCGTATTTCAGCAGCAGAGATTGTGGGTCGGCGTAATCGACGCCGCCGCCGCCAAGAAAGATCCGATCCATGGCCAAGTGTTTTTCCCCCGAATGCTACGACTGTCCGATTTCTAGACAGTTTGTTAACCACTTTGGCGCAGTCTGCAATTGCGATGCTTCCGTGTGGTGGCGGACATCGTGACTACTCCTCCCTGTCGAACTGGCCGCGCTTCGTGCGCGGCCTTTTTTTTGCGCGAGAGGGCTTGACCTAAGACAAGCCAGACGCCAATCGTACGCGCACGGCCCAAGCCGGTTCGACAGGGAAAGATTCGGGATCAACCCGAAGGGAGGGACGCTCTTGCAGCGTCCCTTGCCATTTCTGGGATGGCATTCGAAGTCCTTCGCATCTTGGGTATCTGGCAGCTCGTAATCCAGTAACTCGATTTGGAGAGTCTAACCTCCCCCGCCGGGAGAGTACCAGGACCTCGCCGCTCCGGCTTCTACAAACGCAGTTTAAGCACCAGGTCCTCGACCAGGCGAGATGAACGGAGCACCGATCACTCATTCGGCCCAATTCACGCTGACACTGGCCTTTGCGGTACCATGCTTCACACAGCCCCAGGCGGACGTTCATAGAGGCAGACGCGCTGACCGGACGCGGTAGGTCGGTCACAGTTCTGTCGGTCTGGTCCCTTCCCGCAGCTTACCCCAGAGAAAATGCAGACAATCAGGATCATGCCCCCTTAGGGTTGCTGTGACTGTACTTAATATTGCCAGAGACCGACCGCCTTCAGCCAATCGGTAGAACCGTTTCGTGCTCGGGAAGGAGGATGCGCTCGGCCATCGCCTCAGCTCCAGGCCTGGCGCCTTCACCGTCGAAATTGCCGTGGACATGGATATGCTCCAGCGCGCGGAGCAGGCAGGTGAGCCGGTCCGGGCTCACGGGGTCGGGAGCGGTCCAAAACCGGTCAATACTGCCTTGATGAGTCAGGCCAGGCAGGTCGTAGATCGCTCGCCCTAGGGTCTTCACCGGGACACCAGCGGCCAGGGCAGTCAGCCCGACAGTGGAGTTCACGGTGATCAGCCCCGAGGCGCGCGACAGCACCGTGTCGAGATCCCCTCCATCGAGGAAAACGGCACGGCCTGCGACCCGGTCGCGCCAACCGGCGAGGCCATTGTCGAGAGGGTGTTGTTTGACGAGCAAAAGCGCTTTTGAAGGCGCATGGTGGGCGAAACTCTGCAACACCCCCTCGAGAGCGGCTCTGAGGCCTCCCGGAGGACCATGCAGCCGGATCTGGAAATCAGTCTCCAATTGCAGAGCCATACCGAAGACCGGGCCGGTATGGGCTTTGATTGCATCCATCGCCTGCGCCGCTCGTCGCTGCCGCCAGGGTGTCGCGAGCAGTTTCCCGATCCAGCCCCGCCAATCGCGCAATGGACCGTCCAGCGCATGTGGCCGGTAATGGGGATAGAGGACCGGCCCCGCCATCAGGTTGGCCAGGTTCCAGGCCACATCCATCGTGGCATAGTTCAGAAAGCCCGCCCGAAAGTTAGGCTGCGCGCTGGTGTTGGCATTCGCGGCTAGCGCCTCGATCCCCGGCCAGTCGCGGGGAAAGCGCGTGTTGCCGCCTGTCCCATCCCGCTCGACCGTACGGCGGCTGGGGCGGAGATAGCCCTGTTCGACCACATGGATTCGGATACCTAGGGGTCTGAGTGCGGCAATCGCCTGGGCATGCCAAGACCGCCCATCGCCAAGACAGACCATATCGGTGATCCCCTCCTGCCGGGCCGTCCAGGCGACAAAGCCCGGCCACGCCTCGGCCCGGCCACGATAGGAGATCGCCCCGCCGCCGCGCCAAAACAGGGCATCGCCAGGGCAAAGAAGGATCCGGTGAACCTCTGCGCCATGCGCCCGTAGCGCCTCGCCGAGATAGGAGAAAAAGAAGGAACACGGCCCTTGCAATAAAAGCACTCGGCGGTGCTCGGGCGATATGTCTTCCGGGGCCATCCGTGGCGTTCTAGCCCGCAGAGCCTGGGGCGCAACCCGTCTAAAGCAGGAAATCCGAGGCTTGCAGGGTTACCAGCCCGGTCAGCTCGATCTGGAAATCCGCCACGCCGTCGCCATCGTCATCAGCCTGGATCAGAGTGAAACCGCTGCCTGCGACTTGCGAGAACCGGATCTCTCCTGCTGTGTTCGAAAACCCGGTCGTGCCGATGAAATCGAACACTTGATTGCCGCCATTGGTGGTGTTGGCGTCCAACCGGAACAGCTCGATCCGGTCCGACCCGCTTTCGAAATCAGCGATGATATCGCGGTTGCCAGACCCTGCCCCGCTGTCCGAGGCATTGAAATAGATATAGCGGTTGTTGCCCGCGCCGCCGGTCATCATATCCGCGCCGGAATTGCCATAGAGGACATCGTTGCCATCCTCGCCCAACAGAACGTCGTTGCCCCCGCGGCCATGCAGCTTGTCGGCGCCATTTCCGCCCGCCAACATGTTGTTGCCGCCATCGGCGCGCAACTCGTCATTCGAGACCGAACCGATCATGTTTTCGATCGAAGTGAAGACATCGTCTTTGCCCTGGCCGAGCCCGGTCAGGGCGCCAGTGAGATCAGCCCGGACCCGGGTATTGGCATTCTCGTAGGTCGCTGTATCGATCCCGGCCCCTCCATCCAGCGTGTCGCCGCCGGAGCCGCCATCGAGCGTGTCGTCACCGCCCATCCCGAGCAGGGTATCATTGCCGCCGCGTCCGGTCAGTGTCTCTCCCTGGATCTGGCCGGTCAGAGTCTCGCTGAGAGCGGAGCCGGCCAGGGAGAGGCGGACGAACTCGAAAGCGCCGACATCGAGCAGAGCATTCGCCAGGCGGACTTGACCGGCAGCATCCAGGGGAGTGTCCTCGGCCGTATCGCCATCGGCGTCGAGATCGGCGCTGTCGGGAGGCAACAGCGATCCATCGCCCAGTTCCTCGGCGGAACCACCCTCGCGGATCGCCACGGTCAGGACCGGGCCGCCATTGTCGCGCAGGGTCGGTAGGCCGGCATTGACTGCGGCGAATGTCCCGCCAATCGTGGCTGCGCCGGTGACCGTCTCTCCGGTGCTGATCTCGCCGCCGATAATGTTCCCTCCGAACCGGCTGACTGTCCCATAAAGATCGGCAGGCCCGGCCGAGGAGGCATTGCCAAACAGGATCGAATTCGTGGCCGAGAGCGTGCCGCTGCCCAGATAGACCCCGCCGCCGCCATAGGCCCCCGTCACCTCATTCGCCGCAACGGTCGAGGAGATCAGGCTGGTCGCGCCCGCCCGGCTATAGATACCGCCACCGCTGACCGCAGTGTTGCTCGCGATAGTCGCCTGAGTCAGCATTGCCGCGCCTTCTCCATCGACCGACAGACCACCGCCATAGCTGGCGGTGTTTCGGCTTAGCGTCGATGCATTCAGTGCCAAGCTTCCGCCGGAGAGATGGATCCCGCCGCCATAGGCGCCGTTCGCCGTGTTCCGCTCCACCGAGCTGGTCGAGATTGTCGTCACCGCTCCGGTCAAGGCCAGCCCGGCGCCGTTATAGGTCACGGTGTTGTTCGAGATCGTGCTACCCGAGATAGACACCACCCCGCCATTCGCCGCGATCCCGCCCCCCCCGGCATAGAGCGCCACGTTCCCGTCGATGGTGGAGTTTACGACGGTCAGCGTACCGGCGGAGTAGATGCCGCCGCCTGCAGCGCCATAGGCGGTGTTGCCGCTGATCTGGCTGTCGGTCACCGTCAGGCTGGCCCCGGAGGACAGCGACACCCCGCCACCAGTGCCCGCCACATAGCCGCCGGTCAAGGTTAGACCGTCGAGGCTGCCATCGCCCGAGACAACCGAAAGCACCCTGCTCGCCCCGCTGGCATCGATGGTGATATCGCCGGTCCCATCCCCGTCGACATCGCCCAGGATCGCCACATCGCGGGTGATCTCCAGCGCACCATCGACCAAAGTGACGGTGCCAGACAGGCCCTCGGCGAAGACGATCTCGTCAGCCTGACCGGTATTGTTGGCCATTCGGAGCGCTTCGCGTAGCGAGGTCTGGCCGTCATTCGCGGTGATATCGTCGAGAGTGGTGACTGTGATGGTCGCCATCTGTGCTCTCCTCCGCGCAGTCCGTCATTCGCCGGGCAATATCGGGTCTGGAAATTCTAGGCTGGGCCGCGCGCGAACGAAACTCCGGCGCGCGGACAGATGTGCGCGAGGAGGGTTAGCAAGCGATGAATACCACCCGCACCTCGCCTGTCCGCTGGGTCACGAATCCTCCGCCACCAGATGATCGCTCACCTCGAAGGGCACGCCCGGCACATCCTTGGCACCGCGGATCACCAGCGAAGTCTTCACACTGCCAACATTGGGGGCAGCCGTGAGCTCATCGGTGAGAAAGCTCTGAAAGGTCAACAGATTGGGGGCGACGCATTTCAGCAGAAAATCGATCTCACCATTCAGCATGAAGCATTCGCGGACCAGGGGCCAGAGGCGCGCGCGCTCCTCAAACGCGTTTAGATCCTCGCCCGCCTGGCTTTTCAGGCTGACCAGTGCGAAAACCATGACTTCATAGCCTAACGCCCTTGCATTGACCTTGGCATGATAGCCCTCGATAAGTCCCTGATCCTCGAGGCTGCGGACCCGGCGCAGGCAGGGTGGGGCGGAAATGCCGACTCGGCGGCTCAACTCGACATTGGTCATCCGCCCATCGTCTTGCAATTCGGTCAGGATTTTCCGATCGATGGGGTCGAGCTTGGTCGCCGACATAGAATACCCCTGTCTTGCCGTTCATCTTCCGGGTTATGTAACCACCTCCCGCAGATGACGCAATAAAATTACCGGAATGCGCAACAAATGAAAACGAAGCCGCGAGATTTGCGCATCGGTGTGCTGGTGGATGGGCGAGACGGCCATCGCGCCCAGGCGCTGGCTCTGGCCGAGGCGCTGGGGCGGATCCACCCCGCCGAGATCCGGGAAGAAGCGGCGCCGCGGTCGGCCCTGCCCGCGCATTTAAGCCATTTGATGATGCATATAGGGATAGGCCGCCCTCGTAGCTTGTTTCCCGAAGGATGGGCGGATCTGGTGATCTCCGCAGGGCGACGGGCGGCGCCTGCTTTGGCGGCATTGGGTCAGGATCTGAGCTGCCCGGTGGTCCAGATCCTATGGCCCGGTTTGCCGCGCGCAGCGTTCACAAGGTTGATCCTGCCGCAACATGATCGTCGCCCCGGGCAGGGGGTGATCGAGACCATTGGCGCCATGGGCAGGTTGACCGCCGCGCAGATCGAAGAGGCCGCCGCTGCTTTGTCGGCACCGGGGCAAACACCAGGGCCAGCACTGGGGCCGGAGCCCCATATCGCCATGCTGCTAGGCGGTCCCTCTCGCTCAGCCGGTTTCGATTCGGAAGGGGTGTTCGCAGCGCTGACCGGCCTTGCGGGCCAGTATCCGCTCTGGATCACGCCGTCACGCCGCACACCGCAAGGCCTGGCCGTGCGGTTGCGCTCCGCGCTACCCGATGCGTTCGTTTGGGACGGTATGGGGCCCAATCCATACCCGGCGCTCCTGCATGGTGCGAGGGCTGTTCTGGTGACCGCCGACTCGGTGAATATGGCTTCGGAAGCCGCCTCCACCGGCACGCCTGTCCATGTTCTTCAAGCGCCGAAACTGGCACCCAAACTCCACCGTTTCCATGAGAGCCTCGCCGCCCATGGCGCGGCCAGGCCCTTTCGCGGCACGATCGAGCAGTGGAGCTATACCCCGTTGGCCGAAGCTGACCGGGTGGCCGCGCTTCTCTGGAAAGAACTTGATCTCTCCGCTCGCCTCCGCTGAGCGGTTATCCCCCTTGGCGGGGCCTGGACGAAGACGTATCTAGGGATGCTGCCAGAGGAGACCGCGCCCCATGTCCGAGACCCGCACCACCCGCTGCCTGATCATCGGCTCCGGCCCCGCCGGCTATACCGCCGCCGTCTATGCCGCGCGGGCGCTGCTCGACCCGGTCCTGATCCAGGGCATCCAGCCGGGCGGTCAGCTCACAATCACCACAGAGGTCGAAAACTGGCCGGGCATCATCGAAACTCAGGGACCCGAACTGATGGAGCAGATGCTTGCCCATGCCAAGTCGGTCGGCACAGAGGTGGTGGCGGATCATGTGCAGAGCCTCGATCTCTCGGCCCGCCCCTTCACAGCCACCTGCGACTCTGGAACAGTCTGGAAGGCGGATGCGGTGATCCTGGCAACCGGCGCCCAGGCGAAATGGCTCGGCCTTCCATCTGAGGAGAAATTCCAAGGCTTCGGTGTGTCGGCCTGCGCGACCTGCGATGGGTTCTTCTATCGCGGCAAGGAGGTGATCGTGGTCGGCGGCGGGAACACGGCGGTGGAGGAGGCTCTCTATCTCGCCAATCTCTGCGAGAAGGTTACCCTGGTGCATCGCCGCGACAGCCTGCGGGCCGAGAAGATCCTTCAACAGCGACTTTTCAATCATCCCAAGGTCAAGATCATTTGGGACCATCAGATCGATGAGATCCTGGGCAGCGATGGCGATGGTGTGACCAGCGCACGACTGGTCCATGCCTCCACAGGTGAGACGTGTGAGATCGCGGTGGCGGGTGTGTTCATCGCCATCGGCCATGCGCCCGCCTCCTCTCTGGTGGCGGATCAGCTTGAAACCCATATGGGCGGGTATGTCGTGACCGCCGCCGATTCGACCGCAACCTCGATCCCCGGTGTGTTTGCGGCGGGCGATGTGACCGACCACATCTATCGCCAGGCGGTCACCTCGGCGGGGATGGGTTGTATGGCGGCGCTGGAGGCCGAGAAGTTCCTGGCCGCCGCAGACCAGGCTCCAGCCCAGGCGGCGGAGTAGGCCGCTCTTAACTCAGCGATGGTCGGCTGCCGTCCAGAAACCTCTGGCAAATCACCAATGGCGATAGCGGTGATGCGACCAGGCGCCAAAGCGATTGCCGTAACGGAAACCATGGCGGTGGCCGAAGCCATACCCGCCGAGCCCGATACCGATGCCGAGCCCGGTGCGGACCCTGCCGCGACTGCCGATCCCGATACCTAGGCCGACCCGCACATCCTCGCCCAACACAGCCCCCACTGGCCGTTCGGCCCTGCCACGGTTAAAGCCCTGGAGGAAGTCTGTCGCCAG
>JBCDKL010000059.1:0-13671 GCA_038746695.1 Pseudomonadota bacterium
CTGATCTGCCTGACGGGTGGTGGCTGGTCCGCCGTCAAGATCATGCGCCGCGATGCCAGGTTACATAGCTCACCCAATGCGGGCTGGCCCGAGGCGGCGGCGGCTGCGGCGCTCGGCATCGCCCTCTCCGGTCCGCGGGTCTATAATGGTGCGCTGACCGAAGACCCGTTCGTCCATCCCGAGGGGCGCCGCGAGCTGGAACCGGAGGATATCGAAGCCGCCTGCGCCCTGCTCTGGCGCGGCTGGATCGCCCTGCTGGGTCTTGCCGCCCTGGCCGCGTTGATTTGATGCGCCTTTTTGAGGCGCGACGGAGCTTCTTCGCACCAGCAGGTAAGGTCGCTAGTGCGATGGCCGCGAAAAGCGCGTCAGCGCATCGCTTCCAGATCTGCCAGCCTCGCCGCGATGTCCATGAAAGCCCGGGCTTGAGGGGCAGAGGGGTCTTGCGCGACGATCGGCGTGCCGCCATCGCCCGCCATCCGGATCGAGATATCCAGCGGCACGGCCCCCAGGAACGGCAGACCCAGCTTCTTGGCCTCAGCCTCGGCGCCACCATGCCCGAAGATATGCTCCTCATGCCCGCAATTCGAGCAGATATGGGTCGACATATTCTCGATCAGCCCCAAAACCGGCGTCTCGGTCTTCTCGAACATGTTGAGCGCTTTGCGCGCATCTAGAAGCGCTATGTCCTGTGGGGTTGAGACCACGACTGCTCCAGTGATTTCGGATTTCTGCGATAGCGTGAGCTGCACATCCCCAGTACCCGGCGGCAGATCGACCAAGAGGACATCCAGCCGCCCCCATTCCACCTGACCCAGCATCTGCTGCAACGCGCCCATCAGCATCGGCCCGCGCCAGATGACCGCTTCGCCCTCGGGCACCATCATGCCAATCGACATCGCGGTGACTCCGTGGTTCCTCAGCGGCAGAATCCGTGTTCCATCAGGTGAGCTCGGCCGCCCGGTGATCCCCAGCATCCGGGGCTGCGAGGGGCCATAGACATCCGCGTCCAGCAAGCCGACCCGCTTGCCCTGCGCCACCATAGCGACCGCGAGATTGGCGCTGACCGTCGATTTGCCGACCCCGCCCTTGCCGGACGCAACGGCGACGATCCGGTCCACGCCGGGGATCCGCTTATCCGCGGGCTCGGCAGGTTTGCGCCTGCCGCCGACATTCAAATCGGGCGGCGGGCCTTTTGGAGCCTGCTGGGGTGCGGGCTGGCTCGGCGACGTCGAATGCGCGGTCAGAATCGCCGAGACCTTCTCCACCCCAGGCAGTGCCTCCACCGCCGCCTGAGCCGCGGCCCGGACCGGCTCCATCGCCTGGCCCTTAGCCGGATCAACCTCGATCAGGAACGAGACATTGCCGCCCGACACGGTCGGCGCCTTGACCATATCGGCCGAGACGATGTCGCGGCCCTGTCCGGGATCAACGATCTCGGAGAGCGCGCCAAGCACATCCTCGCGCGTGACGCTCATTCAGAGGGTCCCGGAAGTTCGATATCGCCCTCGACCACATGCTCCATATCCAGGCCTTCCAGCGTGATCACCGCCCGGGCCCTGACCGTGCCACCCGGCCCAGCGTTGCGCACTGCATCCTCGATCTTCTGCTGCGAGGTCACGCCCACCTGCTTCAGAAACTTGCGCATCGACATGTTGAACCCGTCATCGGTCATCGTGATATTCCTTTCATGGCCCTTGGGTGAGTCCGCTTCACTGATGCGAATGTCAAGCGTCGCGACCCTCGCGGCAACCCACGGACCCGCATCTTGAAGGATCGCCCGCCGCCCCGCGATTGATTTCCCTGATCTGGCGGAGGCATCCGCTCGGGGGCTTCCCTCGCGGGTCTTCCCTGGCTATCCCTTGGCGGCGGACCAGGGAGCATGCATGTCGTTTTTCAAGAAGATGAAGGAGCGGCTCTTCAAGTCGTCGTCGAAGCTGGACGAGGGCCTGGATGCGATTATCGACGAGGCCGCCGAGGAGGTGGAGACCGAGGTCGAACAGCCGGCCGAGCGACCAGACGCCCAGCCGCCTCCGGCGCCATCTGCCCCCCGCGCGGTTTCTCCGCCTGAAGCGCCTGCTGAGGCTGCGCCCGCCGCGCGGGAGCCGCAAGCGCTAACGCCCACGTCGCCGGTTCAGGCACCTGAGCCCGAAGTACAGCGCCCGCAGCCGGAGCCCGTTCCCGACCGCGCAGCTCCCACCCCTCCCGAGCCAGTGGCTGCCACCGAACTTACACCTGAGCCAGAGCCCGATTTGGAGCCTGATCTGGAGCCCCAACCGCTGCCCACCGATCCGGTTCCGGAGCCGCAAGCCGCACAGATTGAGGAGACCAATCGCCCGGGTCTCTTTGGCCGCATGTTGGGCCGGCGCACGGTGACGGTTAAGAAACGCATTCTCGATGACGAGATGCTGGAGAGCCTGGAGGAGCTTCTGATCACCGCCGATATGGGGGTCGATACCGCTCTCAAACTCTCCGCACGCTTGGCCGAAGGGCGGTTTGGTCGCGCACTCTCGACCGACGAGATCAAGTCAGCACTCTCGACCGAGATTGCCCAGATCCTCGCTCCCGTGGCCCGCCCCCTCCCGCTCTATGCCAAGCGCCCGCAGGTGGTGCTGGTGGTCGGCGTCAACGGCTCGGGTAAAACCACCACGATCGGCAAGCTGGCAAGCCAGCTCAAATCCGCGGGTAAATCCGTGGTTATTGCTGCGGGCGACACTTTCCGGGCCGCGGCGGTCGAGCAGCTTCAGGTCTGGGGCCAGCGGGCCGGTGTGCCGGTAATGACCGCCGAGCAGGGCTCGGACCCCGCCAGCCTCGCCTTCGACGCCATGGTCAGGGCCGAGACTGATGGTGCCGACATTTTGCTGATCGATACGGCGGGTAGGCTGCAAAACCGCGCGGACCTGATGGAGGAGTTGGCGAAGATCGTCCGCGTGATCCGCAAGAAAGACCCAGAGGCGCCTCATAACACCGTCTTGGTTCTGGATGCGACCACCGGGCAGAATGCGCTTTCCCAGGTCGAGATCTTTCAGAAGATCGCCGATGTCTCTGGCCTGGTGATGACCAAGCTGGACGGCACGGCGAAAGGCGGGGTTCTGGTGGCACTGGCCGACCGTTTCGCCTTGCCGATCCACGCAATCGGCGTGGGCGAGGCAATTGACGATCTGGCTCCGTTCGAACCTGAAGACTTCGCTGACGCGCTTACAGGCCGGGGTTGAGCGGCGGATCAACCGCTCGCCTTTTGTGAGCAAATTTGAAAGCTGTGAGACTTTTCACAGTGATTGTACTCGAATCGCGGCATAATTCCCTCACTTCACCGAAGGAGAGGACAAGATGACCGACGAGAAATCCCCCGAGAAAATCGATGACACAGAGATGGATCAGGCCCAGGGCGGCCTTGCCCGCAAGGATAAAGCCAATCTGAAGCCCGGCGCCAAGGGGCTGAAAGCACCCGCTCCCAAGCAAATGGAACGAGTTTTCGACGATGAGTGAAGACAAAATGAACGCTTCCAAAGCGCCTGACTCTCTGTCGGACGATGATCTCGACACTGTGCAGGGCGGGTTCAACACCGGCAAGATGCTTGACGAAGTTCAGGCACGCCGGGGTGGACTCTCCGGTTCTGGCGCCGGCTCGAACAAGCTGAAGCGGCCCGGCATGAACATGGAAATCGTCAACGAGGACGAGTGAGGAGCCAGAGATGACCGGCAAAGATATCCCCAAAGTTCTCTCAGAAGACGCTCTGGACGGAGCGCAGGGCGCAGGCATAGCGGTTGGCAATCCGGGTAAGCGAGAGGTTATGGATGCCAATAAGGCGCGGCGCTACACCAGTGGTGGAGGCAAGCCCGAAAAGCCGGCCGAGGCTGGCATCATCTGGGCCGATTCGAAGGGCCTTTGATACCGGTGACAGCCTGACCGGAGCAGCGGCCGAAAGCTAAGTGACATCGACCCCTCAACGGGCGGCCGACTGACTATCAGATGCGGCGGGCTGGATGCCTCCGCCGCATCGTGGCATGAGGGAGCGACAGACAGGCCTGATCCGCCTGTTGCTCATCTCACCAACGGGGGCCGTTTGAGCGCCTGGATCCTCTCAATTGAAGGCACGCCGGATGCGGCGCTCGCAGCCATGGTTCTGGCCCTGGTCGCGGCTCTGGCCCATGCGATTCTCGGCGCAATGCAGAAGGGACGGCACGATCCCTGGCTGAGCCGGGGGGTGATCGATATTGCCGCCTCGCTGATCTCAATCCCGCTCGCGATCTGGGCCGTGCCGCTGCCGAGCTGGGAGCTGGTGCAGCTTTTCCCGCTGATGATGCTGATCCATCTCGCTTACAAATGGGTGCTGGCTATGGCCTATAGCCGGGGCGCGTTCACGGCGGTCTATCCAATCGTTCGCGGAACCGGACCTCTGGCCACTGTGATGATCGCGGGCATTGTCTTTGGCGAGCATTTCGCGCCCGGACAATGGGCGGGCGTGGCGCTACTTTCGGGCGGCATCTTCGCCCTGGCCGCGGCCAATCTGGCGGTCGAGCGGATCGACCCGTCGCGTCTGCGCCTGGCCCTCGCCCTTGCCGTGCTGACCGGGCTGATCGTCGCGCTCTACACGGTCTATGATGCTTATCTCATCCGCCTGGCCGAGGACCCGTTCACCTTCATCGTATGGTTCTTCATGTTGGAGGGGGTGTTGTTCCCGCTGCTGCTTTGGCGCCGCTGGGCCCGGGCGCCGGGGTTGCCCGGCCTGTTCCTGCGCGGGACGGTTGGCGCTGTGATCGCCTATGTCTCATTCGGCTCAGTTTTTCTCGCGACCCGGCTCGACAAAGTGGGCGAGGCGGCGGCCTTACGCGAGACCTCGGTGATCTTCGCCGCGCTCATCGGCTGGTTCTTCCTGGGCGAACGGATCGGCAGGGTACGGGCCGCTCTGATGATTGTCATCGCGCTCGGTGCGGTTCTGGTGGAATTCGGCTGAACCCATGGGTAGAGAGTGCGCATGCGCGAAATCAATCCCATCGTCAAATTCCTGCTCGAGATCGGCCCGCTGGCGGTCTTCTTCCTGACCTTTAATCAGGGAGACAGAATCCTCGCTGCTCCAGAGATCTTCGAGCTGCTCGCCACCGTTACCGGGGCCGAGGCGCTTGAGGGCAAGAATGGCCCGCTGTTTCTGGCCACGGCCTGTTTCATGGTGGCAATCGCGATCTCCTTAACGGTGTCATGGATCCTTGCGCGCAGCCTGCCGAAAATGGCGGTCGTGACCTTGGTGGTGGTGATGGTGTTCGGCGGTCTGACGCTTTGGCTGGGCGACGACACCTTCATCAAGATGAAACCGACCATCGTGAACGGGATCTTCGCGGGGATCCTTTTCCTCGGCCTGCTTCAAGGGCGGAGTTACTTGAAATACCTTATGGGAGACAGTCTGCCGATGACCGATGAGGGCTGGATGATCTTCACCAGACGCTGGTGCGGTTTTTTCATCTTCCTCGCCCTGTTGAACGAGCTGATTTGGCGGACCCAGACGACCGAATTCTGGGTCAGCTTCAAGACCTTCGGAAATTTGCCAATCACCCTGGGTTTCATGGCGCTGCAATATCCGCTCCTGAAACGGCACAGCGTGGAGGAATAGGTGGGCGAGTTCTTCGCGCTGGCCGCGGCCAATCTCGGCTCGCCCCTGATTTTGAGCTTCGTCCTGGGCCTGGCGGCAGCGCTGGCGCGCTCGGATCTGACCTTCCCCGAGGCGGCGGCGAAGGCGCTGTCAATTTATCTCCTCTTCGCCATCGGCTTCAAAGGTGGGGTCAGCGTGGCGGGGCATGGCATCGATCGCGGCCTCGGCCTGGCGCTGCTGGCGGGGATCATACTGTCGGCGGCGCTCCCCTTCCTGGCATTTGCATTATTGCGCGCGATGACAGCGCTGAACCGGACCGATGCGGCAGCGGCTGCTGCGCATTACGGCTCGATCTCGATCGTCACTTTCGTGGCGGGAACTTCGGTGCTCGCCAGCCAAGGGATCGAGGCCGAGGGCTATATGGTTGCCGTGGCGGCAGCGATGGAGGCGCCGGCGATCCTCTCGGCGCTCTGGCTGATCTCGGCGGGCAGCAAAGGTGAGGAGCCGCGGATGGATGCGGGGCTCTGGCGCGAGATCCTGCTCAACGGCTCGATCGTCCTTCTGGTCGGTGCCTTTCTGATCGGCATGATAACGGGTGAGGATGGCTTGGCCGAGATTGCGCCCTTCATCACCGATCCGTTCAAAGGGGCGCTTTGCCTGTTCTTGCTGGATATGGGTCTGATCGCCGGGCGCGGGATACGGCAAAGCCGTGGGGTTTTAACCGGCGGATTGTTCCTGTTCGGGCTGCTGATGCCGCTGATCGGCGCTGCTATCGGCACAGCAACGGGGCTTTTGATCGGCCTCTCGCCCGGCGGCATTTTCCTCCTGGCGGTGCTTTCGGCCTCGGCGAGCTATATCGCGGTGCCCGCGGCAATGCGGGTGGCGGTGCCCGAAGCGGATCCGGGGATCTACCTGACCCTTTCGCTCGCCATCACGTTCCCCTTTAACCTGACTGTGGGTTTGCCGCTTTACCTGCTGGCGGCCACCGCCCTGACCGGAGGCGCGCCATGAAGATGCATCCAGCCAAGAGGGTCGCGATCATCATCGAAAGCCCGATGCAACGCCGGTTGACCGAGGCGTTGGAGGGCGCAGGGGTGACCGGCTATTCGATCCTGCCAGTGCTGGGCGGCACCGGCCGCTCTGGACCCTGGTCCAGCGAGGGTATGGTCGGTCGCGCCGGAGGCCTGGTGCAAGTCACCTGCGTGATCCGCCCGGAACGCTTGGAGCCGCTGATCGAGGCGGCCTATACCGTGGTCGAGCGCCATATCGGCATCATCACTGTCAGCGACTGCGAAGTGTTGCGGGCGGAGCGTTTCTGACGAAATGGGGCGCCACGGGTCGGACAGCCCGAAGTCTCATCCGCCCATATGCGGCCGGTCGCGGGTCGGAGGCGAGATCGCGCGAAGGCGCGGCCTCTGGGGCCTTGGCGGCCGAGTGTCCAAGGCGGGAGATCGGGCCATGACCGATCCGGCATCCATCTGCCTTCCCAAATGTCGCAATCAGACGCGCCTTACTCCGCCATCCGGTCAGCATGGCAGGTACGATCCCAGAGGAGCCCCGCATGACCCGCCCGAACATTGTCCTGATCATGGCCGACCAACTCGCGCCGCATTTCACCGGCGCCTACGGCCATCCTCTGGTCAAGACCCCGCATATGGAGGCGCTGGCAGCCCGCGGCGCCCGCTTCGACGCGGCCTATTGCAACGCACCTCTTTGCGCGCCATCGCGATTTTCGTTTATGAGCGGGCAACTCGTCACCAGGATCGCCGCCTATGACAACGCTGCCGAGTTCCCCGCCAGCGTCCCCACCTTCGCCCATTATCTAAGGCAAGCGGGATATCGCACCTGCCTCTCCGGCAAGATGCATTTCGTCGGCCCCGACCAGCTCCACGGTTTCGAGGAGCGGCTGACCACCGATATTTATCCCTCTGATCACGCCTGGACCCCGGATTGGGAACTGCCGGATGAGCGTATCGACAAATGGTACCACAACATGGACAGCGTCCGCGAAGCCGGGGTCGCCGCCACCACCTTCCAGATCGAATATGACGAGGAGACCGCCTTCCTGGCACGCCGCCGGATCTTCGAATACGCGATGGAGGGGGTCGGCCCCTTCTGCCTGGTTGCCAGCTTCATCCATCCGCATGATCCTTACGTGGCCCGACCGGAATGGTGGGATCTCTACGATCCGGCAGAAATTGATATGCCAGACGCCGACGCTCCCATGGATCCCCATACCGCCCGGCTGATGAAGGGGATCGAGGCCGACAAGGTCGCCGTCACCGAAGATCAGGTCCGCAATGCCCGCCATGCTTATTATGCCAACACCTCCTATTTCGACAGCAAGGTCGGGGTGATCCTCCAGGCGCTGGAGGAGAGCGGTCAGATCGACAACACCCTGGTGATCGTCACGGCCGATCATGGAGACATGCTGGGCGAGCGCGGCCTCTGGTATAAAATGGCAATGTTCGAGCACTCTGCCAGGGTCCCCCTGATCATGGCTGGGCCCGGTGTGGTCGAGGGCCGTGTGGCTCAGGCTTGCTCTCTGGTGGATCTTTTGCCAACTTTCCTCGACGCTGCGGGATGGCAGGGTACGCTCGGCATGCCGATCGATGGCCGCTCACTGCTCCCATTGGCGCGGGGTGAGGCCGAGGGCGATCCCGACGAGGCCGTGGTCGAATATTGCGCCGAATGCGCGTCCCACCCGATTTTCATGATCCGCCGCGGGGTTTGGAAATACATACATTGCGATATCGACCCGCCACAGCTTTACAATCTGGCTGAGGACCCGGGTGAACGCAGGAACCTTGCCGAGACCAAAGTGAGCCGCGCGCAGGCTTTTGCGGTTGAGGTCGCAGAGCGTTGGAACTCCGAGGCGATCCGCCACCATGTGATCGCCACTCAACACCAACGCCGCGCCGTCCATGCGGCAATGGAGGCCGGGCTGCTCACCTCTTGGGATTACACGCCACCGCGGGATGCGTCCCAGGAATATGTGCGCAACCATATGGACTGGACCGAAGCCGCCGCAAAGACCCGTTTCCCCCCTCTCGACGGCGCCAAAGCGCGGTCTTGACCAAAGCCGAGTCAAACGGCGTTCGCGCATGCGCGCTCACACTCCTTTCATGCACGTCTCCTCCGGAGCCGTGTGCCCCCCTCCCCGGTCCTCCTCAAAAAAGGGGAGGGGGCGCCCGGCCTGCTGGTTCGCCTTCGAGAGACCATTCGCGTGACTGCGTGACCGAGCCGCTAAGCGCCACGAGCGGCGCCGGAGGCGACGCGCAACACAAGAAATGTGAGCCCGTCAGGGCGAACGCCGTTTGGTTCAAGAGCCTGGCTTTGAGGCTGCGGGGTGAAGTTCAGTCTTAGGACCGGGGAGAACTCTGAGTTCTGGTGCTCGACAGAACGCAGGTCGAGCCGGCCGCTCGCCCATATCTCCCGCAGCTACTAAATTTTGATTTCCGGTGCCGTTCTGTCGGTTTCATGAACAGCGGCCCCAGCCATGCCGATCAAGTCGGGATAACGGCGCTCAACCAGATATTGCTTTCCCCAAGATGAGGCCCGCATCCGATCGAGACCTTCTGCTCGGTAATCCAACTGCGTCAACAGAACTGGTGCATCAGTCTCTGATAATGCCGGAATAGAAGGAAGCGGGATCACTGAGCATCGACTCGCTCAGGTGATCCCCAAAACCACCTGCCGAAGTTCAACCGTTTCTTCGTCAATCGACGAAGGCCCGCTCGACCACGTATTCGGCGGGTTTCGAATTGGCGCCCTCGGTCAGCCCAGCAGCCTCGAGCAGTGCCTTCATATCCATGTTCAGGCCCATCGAGCCGCAGATCATCGCCCGGTCCACCGTAGGATCGAATGCCGGTACGCCGAGATCCTGGAAGAGCTCACCGTTCTCAATCAGCGTGGTGATCCGCCCGGTTCGCGGATACGCCTCTTGCGTCACAGTGGCATAGCGTCGGAATTTTCCCTGCGCCACTTCACCGACCAGAGGATCTTCCATAAGCGCCGATTCCAGCTCCTCTCCATATGCCAACTCGGCCACTTGCCGGCAGGTATGGGTCAGGATCACCTCATCGAAGCGCTCGTAAGTCTCAGGATCGCGCATCAGCGAGGCGAAGGGTGCGATCCCCGTCCCGGTCGCGATCATCCACAGCCGTTTGCCGGGTAACAGCGCGTCCAGCACCAGAGTGCCCACCGGCTTCGGGCGCAGAATGACCTCATCGCCTTTCTGGATGTTCTGCAGTCGCGACGTAAGCGGTCCGTCCGGGACCTTGATCGAGTAGAATTCCAGCTCCTCGTCCCAGCTTGGGGACGCAATTGAATAGGCACGCAGCAATGGCTTCTGCTTGCCCTTGGCGTCCGGCTCGCCCATCAGGCCGATCATCACGAACTCGCCCGAGCGGAAGCGCAGGCTCTGCGGCCGGTTGACCCGGAATCGGAACAGACGGTCAGTATAGTGCTGGACCTCGGTCACGGTCTGAGCATCGGGCAGCGCTTTGGCGGGTTTGGGAGCAGCGGTCTTTGTCATGGCGGTCATAATTGGCATCCTCTCGGCCCAAGGTCACCCAATTTTTCAACAGTTGGAAGCTGGGATTTTGGCTATTCCCACGAGTTGCTCGGGAAATGCTGCAAAGCGAAATAAGCGCCCGGCGCGGGCATCGCAAGAGCTTTCTCAAAGTCCCTCGAGTGTCGCCCAGATCCCTGGCGCACTGGCCAAGATAAACCTGCAAGTGGTTCCCGCGATTTCCACGACCGGCCCTACACCTGAGGATTGCGTTCACCCCCTTGCGATCCTGTCGCGGCGGGGCAATCATCGCCCCGACCCATTCGGGTAGGTTCCCCACCGCAAAAGGCCGCTGCTATGCTGATGATCTTCGACGAACGTCAATTGCGTCACCGGCCGGAGACCTATTTCCGCCAAGGGATTTTCATCGACCATCCCGAACAGCCCGAGCGGGCAGTTCAGATCCGCGACCGCCTGCTAGCCGAGGGGCATGCCTTGACTGCACCAAGCGATCACGGAGCGGCCCCGATCGAGGCAGTGCACGATCCTGCCTATGTTGCTTTTCACCAAACTGCGCGGGCGGAGTGGGAGGCGGCGATCTCCGCGCCGGGTCCTGCCGTGCCTAACTATCACACTTCGCGCAGGCTCTCCCGCCCGCCTTTGGGGATTGTCGGCAAGCTCGGATACTACGCGACCGACACCGCTTGCCCCGTGACTGAGGGCTCGTGGGATGCCGCGTACTGGTCCGCTCAGACCGCTATCGAGGGGGCCGAGAGGGTGATGGCGGGCACGCAATGCATCTACAGCCTGTGCCGTCCCCCAGGCCATCATGCGTATCGCGATGCCTCGAACGGTTTCTGTTTCTTCAACAACGCAGCCATCGCGGCTCAGCATCTGAGGCGACGTTTCGGCAGAGTGGCGATCCTAGATATCGACACTCATGCGGGCCAGGGAACCCAGGATATCTTCTACGCCCGAGGTGATGTCTTTGTCGGCTCGATCCATCGCGACCCGGCGGCCTATCCGCCCTTTTTCGCGGGCTATGCCGACGAGACCGGGGAAGGCGAGGGCCAGGGCTGTCATCTGAACATCTGCCTGGACGCCGAGGCAGAGGATGCGACGATCCTCGCCGAACTCTCCGGGATGATCGACCAGGCTGAGGCTTTCGGGGCCGAGGCGCTGGTGGTCTCGCTCGGGTTCGACATGGCCGAAGACGATCCTTTGTCCGAAGTCCGCCTCTCCAGCGCGGGCTTTGCCGAGGCCGCGCGCCGACTGATGGCGATGGCTCTGCCGACTGTGCTGGTGCAGGAGGGCGGCTATCTCGGTCCATCACTGGCCGAGAATGCTGCGATCTTCATTACGGCTGCGGATGAGGCAGTGTGAAGAGCAAGGGATTTTGCGCATGGGATCCATGAGTTTACCTGCCCATTGCGAAAAGTATTTTTTGGTGGACCTTGCTTTCTAAGCTGAAAGATCCCGTATCGGCGCGGCGAGGCGCAACAGACCATCTAGATCGAGATGGCTCTCGAGGTGATCGGCCAGCAGATCCAGCGTGCCCTCGACTTCGTCCTCATAGGCAAGACCGGAAGGCGGGGCGCCGAGGGTCTCTAGGAATGCCTGGCGGTAGGCATCCGAGGTGAAAAGACCGTGGAGATAGGCTCCGGTCACACGGCCATCCATACTGGTGGCACCTTCTGGGCGGCCCTCGATCTGGAACGGCGCGCGGGTGCAATCAGGGCCCGTGGTCTCGCCGATATGGATCTCATAGCCGGAGACGGGCGTGCCCTGCCGATCGGTACCTGTGACCCTTGTCAGGTGTTTTTTCGGATGCATCACCGTCTCGACATCGAGCAGGGCGAGCCCGGGCGAGATGCCAGGCGGGCCCTCGATACCCTCGGGATCCGAGATGGTCTGGCCCAGCATCTGATAGCCGCCGCAGATGCCAAGAATACGGCCGCCGCGGCGGTGATGGGCGGCAAGGTCGATATCCCAGCCTTGATCGCGCAGGAACGCAAGATCGCCGCGCGTGGATTTCGAGCCCGGCAGGATCACCAGATCGGCCAATGGGAGGGGGTAGCCCGGTGAGACCATTTCGATCTTGAGCCCTGGCTCGAGGATCAGCGGGTCGAAATCGTCGAAATTTGCGATGCGAGAAAGCCGGGGAATCGCGACGGTGATCCCAGCCCCCTCACGGTCCGGCGGGGGGCGGAGATCGGCGGCATCTTCGGCGGGCAAACGGTGTGCTTCGGCGAACCAAGGGAGCACGCCGAAGCCTGGCCAGCCGGTATGTTCGGCGATCATTGCATAGCCATCGTCGAACAGGCTGGGATCTCCGCGGAATCTGTTGATCAGGAAGCCCTTGATCCGGTCCTGGTCTTCGGGCGGCAAGACGGCTTGTGTGCCGACGATCTGGGCGATCACGCCGCCGCGGTCGATATCTCCGATGAGGCAGACCGGTGCATCGGTGGCCTCGGCAAAGCCCATATTGGCGATGTCGCCCGGGCGAAGATTGACCTCGGCAGGCGAGCCCGCGCCTTCGATCAACACGAGATCGGCCTGGTTTGCGATCCGGCGATAACTATCGAGAACGCCCGCGAGCAGGGTCGGTTTGAGCCCTTTATAATCGCGCGCGGTGGCATGGGTCAGGCGTTGTCCCTGGAGGATCACCTGCGCGCCCCGTTCGGTTTCGGGTTTGAGCAGGACGGGGTTCATATGGACGCTGGTCTCAGCTCCGCAGGCCCTGGCCTGGAGCGCTTGGGCGCGGCCTATCTCACCACCATCGGCGGTAACGGCAGCGTTGTTCGACATGTTCTGCGGTTTGAAGGGGCGGATCGTCAGGCCTCGCCGGGTGAAAGCGCGGCAGAGCCCTGCGGTCAACATGGATTTCCCAACATTCGAACCGGTGCCTTGGAGCATCAATGCGCGGGTCATTGAGGCGGCTCTTCGGGATGGCCGAAGTAGACTGCGTGCGCGCATGCGCGCTCACATCCCTTTTGTCGCGCGTCTCCTCCGGAGCCGCTCGTCCCCCTCCCCAGCCCTCCCCAAGGGGAGGGTGCCCGGTCGCGCGCGGATGTCTGCGGCGCTGTCATACTGGGCCGTCTTTGAGGATAAGTGGCAGGCCCGCGGCGATAAATTCCACCCGGTCAGCCTTGGCTGCGACGGATTGGTTGAGCCGGCCTTGGGCGTCGCGGAAGCGGCGGGATAGCGGCTCCATCGGGCTGAGACCAAGGCCGAGTTCGTTGGAGACGAGGAGGATATGGCCAGGGGCGCTGGCAATCGATTGTAGGAGCGCTTCGGTGGCGGGCGCAACCTCGGTGTCGTGATGCATCAGATTCGATAGCCAAAGGGTCAAGCAGTCGATCACCACATGGGTCTCGGGGCTGGCTGCCTTTGCGATGGCGCCTGGCAGGTCGAGCGGGGCTTCGATCAGGCCCCAGCTCGGGCCGCGCTCGGCTTTGTGATGTGCGATCCGGTCGGCCATTTCATCGTCCAAGGCTTCGCCGGTCGCAATGAAGATATGTGGTGGCGGCGCGAGTGACAAAGCGCGGGCGGATTTGCCGGATCGCGCGCCGC